>CAXMRN010000193.1:0-14364 GCA_964195565.1 uncultured Polyangiaceae bacterium
AGGCCTTCTAGCGTGAGAAACTCATCGATATCATCGATGGTTTCGCTCTCCGGCTCGATCAGCGCAGCGAGGCCTCCCGTCGCGATGACCGCGACCTCGGTGTCCATCTCGGCGGCCAGCCGACGCACGAGGCCGTCGACCAGGCCGACGTACCCAAAGACGATGCCTGATTGCATCGAGTGCACGGTGTTTCTGCCGATGGCGCGGGGTGGGCGGGCAATCTCGCTACGTGGCAGCTTGGCGGCGCGAGAAAACAGGGCGCTTGCGCTAATCTGCATTCCGGGGGCAATCGCGCCCCCGAGGTACTCACCCTTCTCAGAGATGCAGTCGAAGGTCGTCGCTGTGCCGAAATCTACGACGATGGCCGCGCCTTTAACCCGCTCGAACGCTGCGACGGCGTTGACGATCCGATCGGCGCCTACTTCGCGCGGGTTCTCGTACAGCACGGGCATGCCGGTCTTGATACCGGGCCCCACCACCATGATCTCGTGATCGAACGCACGATCGACCGCGTCGATCACCGTGTCGTTGAACGAGGGGACCACCGAAGCGAGGATGCTGGCGCGCACGTCCGAACGCTTGACCCCGGCGAGCTGCAAGAGGTTGAGGAGAAGGACGTGATGCTCGTCGCTGGTTCGGCCCTTGGCCGTCTCGATTCGAAAGTCGTGGACCAGGCGTTCGTCATCGTACAGGCCGAGCACCGTGTGGGTATTGCCGACGTCTACGACGAGGAGCATCTACCGAGGCCGCAAGGACAGGGTCAGGTCGAGGAGATCCCCGAATGTTTTGGCGCGCGGGAACTCAGGCGGATCGGTCGCGTACACGACCGGCTGCCCCGTAGGCGCGACGCTCTGTGGGCGAATCGACTCCGGGCGGCCCGAGGACGACGTCCCAGCGGGTGCTCCTGACGAGGGCCTGGCGGGAACCCCGGACGAGGCCCTCGCGGGCGTGTCAGATGAGGGCCCGGCGGGCGCTCCCGACGAGTGTCGAACCGGCTGCGCACGTGGCTCCACCGAGAGCGGGCGTTCAACCCGGGGCGGCTGAGAAGAGTAACGGGTTGGGCTCTCGAGCGACGGAGACGTAGGAGGCTCCGGGAGCGAAGAGCCAACCGGCACCGGGCGTGAGGACTGACGCTTTTCCGGCGGCGGCGGTGCGGCCGGGGATGAATGGGCTGCGGCCGCTGCGGTGGTGCCTGAGGCGGTCCGGATCCGATCGAGGGCGTCTGCCGCCCGGGTCGTACGCCCGTCGGGGCGCTTCGCCCGAACCTTGTTCAGCAGGGATCGAAGCCTGTCTTCGCGTTCGCTCATGACGCCCTCTTTGCTTCGAGCATGCCCACTATCGCTGGCAGGTCCGCTCCATCCTTGAACCAACCCCAGACGGTCTCTGCAACCTCGAAGTCGACCATGATGAACTTGGAGTCGCCGGTCGGAACGCAGGACACCTGCCGTTGGGAAATCTCCGAGAACATGCCGCCTAGCAGCGCCGCGGCGCCAAGCTCGTCTTCGTCGAGCTCGGGCTTGTCGCGCAACGCGATCACCAGTGCAGCGCCCCAGCGCTCAAATGCGAGGCGTCCCCAGCCGAAGAGCGCAGTCACCGCGGAGGCGTGACCGAGGATGGCCTCCGGAGACAGCACGGATGCGGGGCGGTCGAGCCCGCCGAGCACTTGGTCGCCAAGCAGCTCCCCCAGTCGCCGAAGCGGTGTGAGATCACCGTCGCGTGCGGCGGCGGCGACCAAAGAAGAGAGCACATCTTCACTCAGGATGACCACGCGCTCCCCCGTGCGGGCGCGAACCATTCCACCGGTCAGATTGAACTCGTAAAAGCCGCTAGGATCGAAACGGCCGTCGTGCATAAGTCCCCCTCCAGAGGGATGTAGAAGGTATAGGCCGATCGTGTCAAATGCCCTGGGTGAAATCAAACCTCGTCTGCATCGCTCTCGCGATCGCCCTGCAGACGCAAACCGCGGGAGCGCAGGGGGATCCGCTCGGAGCGGACGAGATGGCAGAGGCGATCGTTTCGATGACTTCCCGCGTATGGACGGGGCCCAGGACGGCGGCCCCTGCCCGAGTGCGGCGCCCTCGCGAGGCATCGTTGGCACTCGGCTCCCCGTACGCCTTGCTGACCGTGCACGCCGACCCGAGCGTCGCTGAGTCGACCGTGCGCCGTGCGATGACGGCGCTCGAGCACGCGCGGGCACGGCTCGACGCCATGGGTTGGCCCTCGCCAATCTCCGATGGCGACCTGGGCGGAGGGCCCGACCTCGACCTGTACCTCACCGCCGCCCTCCCCACTGGCGCCTACTCGGATGGCATAGCTCCCTGGACCTACCTCGACCGGGCTTCGACGTTCGCCGTGCTGAGCCCCGCCACACCCGGCGCCATGCTGAGTGCGTGCGTAACCGCGACCTACGCGGAAGCCCTGCTGTTGAGCATGGACCCCGCCGAAGCGAAGGCCTGGCGACGCGCGACGGCGGCCTGGCTGGCGTGGGAGCTGACCGGCCGCTTTGGATGCGATGACGCCGTCACCAGTCAGCAGGCGGAGCCGTTCCGGTCATGGGTAGGTGGTGCGGCAGGCAACGGCGCCGGCGGCGCTCTCTGGCTCGCCTATGTATCGGCACGGCACGACGCTGCGCAGGGCCACTTCGTGCGCGACGTTTGGGGGCTTGCTAGCCAGCGCACGTGGGAGGGGAACGGATTGCGCGCGGATCCGGATCTCTGGTCCGCGACGGAGTCGGCGGTCGAGCACAGCGGGGATCACCTCCTAGACAACGTTGAAGAACTCGCCGTCCTCCGATGGTTCGTCGGGCGGGGCGATTCGCGGAACGCTACCATCGCTGGGCTCGACAGCGATGCGAGAGTCCCGGTTTCCCGACGTATGACCCGCCTCCCTAGCCGCGTGGTCTCTCGCCAGGCCCTCGAATCCTTCGGGAGCGCATACGTCGTGATGGCCGCGAAAGTCTGGGGCGACAGCCCAAGTCTGCGCGCCTGGCTGCAGGGGGAGTACGGCGTTCGCTGGTCGTTCGTGGCAGTGCAGCTCGACGACCGCGGCAACGAGCTTCGCCGCATCGCATCTCCGCGCACGGGCCCAACCCCCAAAGCCTACCTACCGATCGAACTCGACGACGCGACCGACAGGCTGCTGTTCGTCATCACGAACCTTTCGGACGCCCTCCCCGACGCCGACGAAGCCGACGTCAGCCAACGCTCCTTCGAACTCACCGTCGACCACGCTACCAACTAACTAGTGCGCGAGAGATTTTCGTCTGTGGGCGAGCGCCCCCGCAGGAGGAGATTCTCCCACCCACTAGAGTGCGGAGATTTTCGTTTGTGGGCGAGCGCCCCCGCAGAGAGCGACTGAGAGGTACATCCGGACCGCCTTCGGCGGGCCATTGGTGCCGACCCACCATCCCCACGCTATCGCCTACCTCGCAGGGAGCGAACGAGGAGGTAAGCCGACCACAAGCGAAAAGATCCGTGCTCTAGCGGGGGCGACGGCGGCGGCGGCTCCGTCGTCGAGCACGCGGCTCAGCGTCGTAGACCGCATCGGTTGGCTCGTTTGCCCAGGCAGGAAGATCTTCGCCCCGAGCCATTCGGTCGAGCGCAAACAACGTCGCCGCATCGCCAAAGTACTCGCGGCGGGCGATCGACTGGATCCGTCCCGTGCGGAGACGCCGCTGCGCCATGATGAGCAAACGGATGCGGTCTTTGAGACGCCGCGGCAACGACAACCGAAGCGAGATCTCGCGAATGAACTCTTCGTACGCCACCGGAACGTCGGAGACGCCCTCGAGCGCCTCGTCGATCGGACCGAGGAGGAGCGCCGCAAGAAGAACCGCATCGCCAGGGAGCCTGTCCTCGGCGGCGAGCGCGTCTACCGCCTTCAAGCGCCCAAACGTGAGCGATGCGCCCTCTATGTCGTCGTCCAAGAAAGACGCTACTTCGGGCAGAACTTCGCTCAGAACACCGACATCCCAGGAAAGGAAAACCGAACGGTGCGCCGCACCGCCACGAAGGAAGCGAAGAAGCTCCTCGAGCACTCGCGGCGCAGCTGCACGCCGAAGCTCTCCGCGTTGGCGAACCATCGCGTCGTAGACCTCAGGGTCGAGACCCATATCGAGGCGCGCGCTGAACTTGATTGCGCGGAGGATGCGGACCGGATCTTCCCGAAAGCGGACGTTTGGATCACCGATCGTACGCAGCAGGTGCTCCTCGAGGTCAGCCACGCCACCGACGAAGTCGATCACCTCTCCGCGCTCGAGGTCGTAGAACAATCCGTTGATTGTGAAATCGCGGCGGATCGAATCCTCGTGTGGCTCTCCGAAGACGTTGTCGTTGGTGATCAGCAGATCGGTGTCCTCGCCCTCGGTGATCGCTCGGCGGGAGGGGATCAAGCGCACAGGCTCGGGCCCGGCGCAAATCGGAATCTTCTTGGCGATTTTGGGCTTGATGACCTCGAAGTGCTGAGAAGGGTCGCGGCGATAGGTCGCGACTTCGATGATCTTACCGCC
Organism: uncultured Polyangiaceae bacterium; assembly: GCA_964195565.1. Lineage (GTDB taxonomy): Bacteria > Myxococcota_A > Polyangia > Polyangiales > Houyiibacteriaceae > SG8-38. The sequence goes on from CAXMRN010000193.1 coordinate 4,508, forward strand.
GGAGAACAGGACGTGCGCTAAGCGGAAGCGTCGTCCGATCACCCGGCAGTTGCGAAAGAGGTCGCGCACTTCGTAGGGGCGCGCGCTGGTCGCAAGATCGAAGTCCTTAGGCTTTCGGCCCAGCATCAGGTCGCGCACGCCGCCGCCCACGAGGTAGGCGGTGTGGCCGTGTCGGTTGAGGCGGCGAATCACTTTCGCGGCGTCTTGGTCGACGAGCCGGCGCGGTATCGCGTAGGCGTAGACTAAGGGCTCAGGCGGTTCCTCAGTGAGGTCGCGTCGCTCTTCGTCTTCTCGTCGACCGAAGTCAGGATCTATAACTCGGGTCATCGGATTCCAAAGCCCATGGGGGCGAAGAAGTAGTTACCGTCTTGTAGCAACAACCCGTCCTGACGGCAATCTAAGACCAATGCTACGGTCCCCCAACAAATGAACGAGCTCGAACGAATGGCGGGCAACGTAATCGTCTGCGGATTTGGGGGATTAACCGCTCCTGCGACGATTCATCGCTGGTTGTCGGAACGAAGTGTAGCGGGTTTGATCCTGTTCAAACGCAACGTCGAAGATCCGGATCAGGCCGCTGAGCTGATCGCGACATGCACCGAGGGCGCCGATCCTTCGCTCCCCATTCTGGTCTGCGTCGACCAAGAGGGAGGACGCGTGGCGCGTTTCGGAGATCCAGTCGTGCGACTGCCTCCAATGCGAACGCTGGGGGCAGCGGGAGATATTCAACTCACGCGCGACGCGGCAAGGGTCCTCGCAACACAGCTACGAGCCATCGGCGTCAACTTGGATTTCGCACCCATCCTCGATGTCGACACCAACCCCGAGAACCCGGTGATCGGAGATCGCGCGTTCGGCCGGACGCCCGATGTCGTGATCGAGCACGCCCTTGCCTTTGCCGACGGATTGCACGAGGGCGGAGTGCTGTCTTGCGGCAAGCACTTCCCCGGGCATGGCGACACAGACCTTGATAGCCATCTCGCCCTTCCGACCCTCCGCCACGGCCGCGCACGACTGGACGAGGTCGAGCTCAGGCCGTTCCGCTCGGCGGTTCAACGGGTCGCGTCGCTCATGACGGCGCACGTCGTGTTCGATGCCCTCGACGCAGACGTTCCCGCGACCATGTCGCGAGCGGCCGTCGGCGAGCTCCTCCGCGAGGATGTGGGTTTCGAAGGGGCGGTGTTCTCAGACGACCTCGAGATGAAGGCCGTGACCGAACGCTACTCGATCGAAGAAGCGGGCGTCTTGGCCATCGAAGCGGGATGCGACCTCCTCCTCGTGTGCTCGGACGTCGAGGCCGCCGCTCGTCTACGGGACACGCTCGCGAGGGAAGCCGATCGCAGTGAGCCGTTTCGCGCCCGCCTCGCCGAAGCACGATCGCGCGGGGACGCGCTTCGCCGACGGGTCCTCGACCTCCCTCCTGCCGTCGGCCTCCAAAACGCGCTAGACAGTGCCGAAGCCCGATCCCTGAAGGAACGCCTCGAGCAGTTGGAAGGCGCCCTGGTCGGGTTGGGCTAAGGAAACCTTGGAGATCTACGGCGACACGAGCGGGCTGAGCCCGTCGGAAACCAAGGCGCTACAGCGCATCTACCGGCGGCGAGTGCCGCTCGACCGGCTCACCACCCCGGAGCTCACGAAGGCCCTGGTGGGGGTCTCCCACGCGACAGGGAGACAAGTCGGCGTCCTCGTCGACCGCCGCGGGACGGTGCACCAAGTCGTCCTGGGAGACGCCTCGAAGCTGATGCTGCCCGACCTGGGCCGCATGCGCGCGGGCGCGAGTCGGTTGCGAGGCCTCCGGCTCGTCCACACCCACTTGCGCAATGAGCCGCTGAGCCGCGACGACCTCGTCGACCTGACGCGCCTTCATCTGGATATGGTGGTGGCGATCTGCCTCGCCCCCGGAGAAGAGCGCGCGCTGTGTGTGTACTACGGCCACAACTTCCCGGTCGCCGACGACACCAACGAGCCACCCTTCCGAACATTCGGCCCGATTCCCTATGCGAAGGCGCGCGACAACCCCGCGGAGATCATCGAAACTCTGGAGCAGGAGTTCGCCCGCGCCGCCCGGGCGCGCGGGGTCACGGCCAAAGACGGCCGCGCTATCCTGGTGCACGTCTGCGACAAACGAAGCGCTGGCCAAGCCGAAGACTCGCTTCGAGAACTCGAAGAACTCGCCCGGACCGCCGGGGTCGAAGTCGCCGACCAAATCCTGCAAGTTCGCGACCGCGTAGACCCACGGTACGCGCTTGGTCGCGGCAAGCTCGAGGACGTCGTGATTCGCGCGATGCAGCTCGACGCGGAAACGCTGATCTTCGACTGTGACCTTCGGCCTGCCCAGGCGAACAACATCGCCCGAATGACCGATTTGAAGGTCGTCGATCGCACGCAACTCATTCTGGACATTTTCGCTCAGCACGCCGAAACCAGCGACGGTAAGCTCCAAGTGGAGCTTGCGCAGATGCGGTATCTGCTGCCGCGGCTCGGCCAACGCGACGACGCCCTATCGCGCCTCACCGGCGGCATCGGGGGACGTGGCCCTGGTGAAACGAAGCTCGAGGTCGGGCGGCGGCGCGCCAGGGAGCGCATCACGCGCCTCCAGGCGCAGCTCAAGCGCCTCGGGAAGCAGCGGGAGCAGCGGCGCTCGCGCCGGAAGCGCAGCGGAACGCCAACGGTCGCGATCCTCGGGTACACGAACGCAGGAAAGAGCACCCTCCTCAACACGCTCACCGGAAGCAACGTGGTGGCAGAGGACAAGCTCTTTGCGACGCTCGACACACGCTCGCGAGCGCTGAGGCTCCCGTCCGGACGCGACGTCATCATGACAGACACCGTTGGGTTCATTCGCGACCTGCCCAAGGACCTCTTCGCCGCCTTCCGCGCGACCTTTGACGAGACTCAGGACGCAGATCTATTGCTTCACGTCGTCGACGCCTCAGACCCGTGCCGGAGCGAGCACGTCGACACCACGGAAAAATTGCTGGTGGACTTGGGCCTCGAACGAGTCCCTCGCATCCTCGTGTTCAACAAGTGCGACAAGCTCGCCGTCCCGCACCCAACGCTCGCCGACCGCGGCGTCCCAATCAGCGCGATCGACCCAGGCTCGCTCGATGGGCTCAAGCGCACGATCGAGGACCGCATCGAGGTTTCACACCCGATGCTCCAAGCGGACGAGCCTACTTCTTCACCACCGGCTTGATGCCGACCTTGCCGTCCTTGACCACGACCTTGAAGTCGACGCGCTTGCCCTTGTGCTTGCGGTCTAGCTTCGGGACCATCTTCTTGAGACTCTTGGCGACGGTCTCGTAGTCGATCTTGTCGGTGCGCTCGTTGTTGTTTCGTTTGGCCTCGACGTAGCTCTCGTAGATTTGGCGCATCCTCGCGTCCCCGGGCCCCCTAGAGCGAGCTGCAATTGCCGGCGGAGCGCGGCGGCTCGGGGTGATGGCCGGGCTCGACTTCGCTCTTCGCGGGCTGGGCCGACGCGATTTGGGCTTTCCGAACCGGGTAGTCGGTAGCTCGGACTGAGGCGCCGTTGCCTCCGGTTGTTCGAGGTCGAGGGTGGCCACCTTCGACGAAGGTTCCGGCGCCTTCAGAAGCTCGTCCATGCTGTCGCTCGCATCCGCGATCAGCTCGTCCAGGTTGACGTCAGCGTTCGGGTCGAGCTCGAGGGGACTGCTGCTTCGACGTTGCCTCTCCTGCTCGCGTTCTGCCCGTCCGGCCTCGCGGCGCTGCCTCGCGCGGAGCAGGTCGCGCCGATACGTGCCTTCTTCGATCTGTCGACCGATGCGCCGCCAATAGGTCTGCAGCGTCGTGTAGCGCTGGATCAGTGTTTGAAACCGGAACCGAAGCGCTGTGTTCCTCGGTGATATTTTGCGTAACTCGTGAAGCGATCGGTCGAACTGCTTACGGGGTATCTGAGGTTCGATGCGCTCGATACCCTGAAACCACTGCTCGTAAAGATGCTTGATGCGCGAAAGCTGCACCTCTGCATCCGACAATCTGATTTCGAATTCTTTCGGCGTCATGACCCAACCGTCAGAGCGGTGTGACCTTCAAGTTGTCGAACCAGAGCTCCGATTGCCAGTTATTGAAGCCAAAATGGTCGTGTCCCCGGCCCTCGAGAGGCTCAGGATCGTCCGTTTGCAGCAAAAGCTCCCCATCCACCCACACCGTGAGAATGCCACCAATCCGCTCGATCCGGAACCGGTAGGTCGTCCCCGGCTCGACTTTGCGGGGCTCGCCGACGACGCGGTCCTCCCCGTGCTCATCCATGCGGGCCAACACGTTCTTCGAGTTGTTCCAGCCCCCAAAAACCACGACGTAGCTCGTCGCGGTGTAGGTATCGCCCGTCGCGTGAGAAGCCCCGTCCCCGAAAAGCTCGACCTTGATATCCCCCTCCGGGCTCTCACTCCGCGCATCGAACTCCACTCGCAAATCGCGGGGCAAGGTCCGAAGAAGCCAAAGCGGATGATTCTCGGCCCCCTTCACATGAAGCTCACCGTTCTCGATCCGCCAGTTCCCGCCCGTCTTCTTGTAGGCAGCGCCAAGCTGGGTGCGGTTGAAGTCATCGGAGAAGCCGGCGCCAATTCCAGGATCCCCCTGCGGCGTACACCCCGCACCCAACACCCACGCCATCACCAACGCCATCACCAACGACAAACCGCAGACCGCCAACCGCAGACCACCAACCGCGCCCCCCTCTCGCAGATCTAGGAGTGCGGTCCGCGATTTGCGGTTCACGGGTTGGGCGGGTTTCACCCACGCCCAACTCTTAGGGGTCGGTGCAGCCGTCTTCATTTGCGTCCCTGCCTTCGAGTGCCTCCTCGTTGGGGCACAGGTCGTCGACGTCCGGGATGAAGTCGTTGTCGTTGTCGGGATCCATGCATCCGTCGGCGTCCTCGAAGCCATCGACGTCTTCGGGGAGCCGAGGGCATTCGTCGCGGGCGTCGGGGATGCCATCGGCATCGAGGTCATCGGTTTGCGGAGACCAGGCGACTCCGAGCATGGCTCGGAACTGTGCTTGCCCAAGACCGCGCACGAAGCCCATGCCGAGCGCTGCGGTCATTGTCACGTCGCTCTTGGTCCAGCGGACCCCGATGTCGCCCTCGAGCGTGTTGGTGCTTCGACCCCGAAATGTGCTCGTGCCCCGAAGCTCGAGGAGCCCAAACAGATCTTTGGCGGGGGGGATGGGCGGCTTCAACGAGACGCCGTACTGCAGCTCCTGCCCGAGGACGTCCGCGCCGAAGGTTCGCGAATTCACCCGGTAGCGCCAACCGAGCATCACGCCTGCCCCAGCGCCGAGAAGATGGAAGTCGGCGAGCAGCTGCGCATCGAAGGAGAACTGCCCTTCGCTCGCATAGAAGGTCGAGCTGCCAATCGGAACCGGGAGCGTGAGCAGGAGGGCCATCCCGGGGCCATCGGGGCGGGTCTGGGTCTTCTCGGTCTTCTCGCCGAGGAACCGAATCTTCGTCGTGAAGCGAGGATCCTCGACAGCGAAGCCTGTGAACGAAGTCCGGCCATTCAAGTCTCGCGCGGTCTCGCCGCTTTGGTACAGCACCAAAGGCACTTCCAACGCCAGCGACCACCGACCGAACAGGCCGACCTCGAAGAACAAATCACCCGTCATCCGATGATCGATGACCTGCTCGCCGGTCCCGTCGGTGTACCGGATCCGGAGCGGCTTGTTGGAGTACCAGCTGAAGAGGCCGAGGTTGAACCGAGCGTGACCCGGGGTCGCGCTGCCGTTGAACCCGAGGAAACCAAACCGATCGAGCGCAGGACGGAACCGTTCGATGTTGATCTCCTGGGCGGACACCGACGCCGACGCGGTGAGCGCCATGAGCAGACCTAGTGCAGCCGCAAGACGCGCCATGCGACCTAGCTCGACCCCAACAGGTGCGAGCTCCGCACGTTTTTCAAGGCCGCGAGCATGCTCTCTCGAACTTGTGGCGCGCGCTTCTCGACGTCGTCGAGCAGCTCCTTGACCTGCTGGCGCCAAAGGTTCTCCTGCGAGCCGCAGAGGTTGCATGGGATGATGGGGAAATCCAACGCCTCAGAGTATGCAGCGATGACTCGCTCCGACGAATAAAGCAGCGGACGGATCACCGTGTTACGGCCGTCGTCACTTTGGAGCTTGGCCGGCATGGCGCTCAGGGATCCGTTGAACATCATGTTGAGCATCAGCGTTTCGATCGCATCGTCGCGATGATGTCCGAGCGCAATCTTGGTGCAACCGAGGCTCTGAGCAGCGTTGTAGAGGATGCCGCGGCGAAGTCGCGAGCAGAGGCTGCAATAGGTCTGTCCCTCCGGGATGACGTCGGTCACCACTTGGTAGGTGTCCTTGCGCAGGATCTGATGTTCGTACCCGTGCTCCCGCAGCCACGCCTCGAGCGCCGTTCCGTCGTAGCCGGGCTGCCCCTGGTCGAGGTGCACGGCGATGATCTCGAACGGCACCGGCGCTCTTTGTCGTGCGCGCTCGAGCAGATGCAGGAGCGTGTAGCTATCCTTGCCACCACTGATCGCCACCATCACTCGGTCGCCGCGCTCGATGAGCTCGAAATCGGCGATACACCGCCCCATCTCGCGAGCGAGTCGCTTTTCGAGAGTGGCCTGCACCACGATCACTTGCCTCTTCGAAGGCTGACAGCGCGCGCGTGCGCCTCGAGGCCCTCGAGCCGAGCGAGCCCCTCGAGAAGATCGGCCTGGCCGCGGATCGCGGCGACGGAGTATCGGATCAGCGACGAGCGAACGACGAAATCGTAGACGCCCAGCGGCGACGCGAAGCGAACCGCACCGCCCGTCGGTAAGACGTGACTCGGCCCTGCGGCATAGTCCCCGGCCGCCTCCGGCGTGTGGTAGCCGAGGAAGATTGCGCCCGCAGCGCCGATCTTCCCAAGCATCGCTTCAGGGTCGGCCACCGAAAGGCTCAAGTGCTCGGCCGCCAGCGCGGTCGCAGCTCGGCCAGCCTCGTCCAGGTCGCGGACGACGAAGCAGTAGCCGTTGTTGCGCACCGCCTCTTCGGCGATCGACTTGCGAGGCAGCGTCTCGAGCTGTCGTTCGAGCGCGGCATCCACCGCATCGGCCTGTTTTCGCGACAACACGACCGCCAATGGATACGCAGCCTCATCATGCTCTGCCTGCGATAGGAGGTCGGCGGCAACGATCTCGGGGTCTGCTCCTTCGTCCGCAACGACGAGGATCTCGCTCGGCCCGGCAATGGAATCGATGTCGACGACGCCAAACACGAGCCGCTTCGCACAGGCCACGTAGATGTTCCCCGGGCCCACAACCTTGTCGACACGGGCAATAGACTCCGTGCCGTACGCCACCGCCGCGACGGCTTGGGCTCCTCCGGCATCGACCACCTCAGTCACGCCCGCGATTTCCGCCGCAGCGAGAACCTCCGGCGTGGGGTTCGGAGTGATCAGAACGATGCGCTCGACCCCGGCGACCGTGGCAGGGATCGCGGTCATCAGGACCGTGGACGGGTAGCGGGCTTTGCCGCCCGGCGCATACACCGCTGCAGCGGCCACGGGTCGGACCCGTTGGCCGAGCTCGATACCGTCCTCCTCATAACGGAAGCCGGGCTCTCTTTGATGCTCGTGGTACCGGCGGATCCGTTCGCCCGCCGCCTCGAGCGCCTCGCGAACGGCCGGATCGACCCTGCGCGCCTCGGCGAGCCATACCTCTCGGTCCAGGACGAGCGACTGAGGGCGCCTGCGATCGAAGCGTTCGGTGTACTCGAGAACCGCCTCGTCACCACGCTCACGCACCGCATCGAGGATCGCGCGTACGTCGGGCTCGACGCGAGCGAGATCTTCGTCGCCACGCCGGCCCAAAGACGCTAGCGCGTCTTCGTAGCCCGGCTGGCCTCGTTCGTAGATCGTGAGCATTTGCTGGTTCTAGCGGCCCGGACAAAGGGGTCAACCACGCAACCTTGCCCTCTGGGGTGGAAAGTGCTCAGACTGCGGGACCATGCGCGTACGCCTGTACAACACCCTGAGGGGCCAGAAGGAGCCTTTCGAGCCGGCCGAACCCAATCACGCCCGCATCTACGTCTGTGGCCCAACGGTCTACGACTACGCGCATCTGGGCCACGCCCGCTGCTACGTGGTCTACGACGTCTTGGTTCGTCATCTTCGCTCCAATGGAATGAACGTCACCTACGTCCGAAACGTCACCGACATCGACGACAAGATCCTCAAGCGCGCCGCGGAGACCGGCACCGAGCCCACTGCTCTCGCCGCTCGTTTCGCGGATGCCTACTCGGAGGACATGCACCGGCTCGGCAACCTCGACCCGGATGTCGAACCGCGTGTCAGCACTCATCTCGACGACATCTTCTCGCTCGTGCAGCGGCTGATCGACGGTGAGCATGCGTACGTCTCCGACGGTGACGTGTACTTCTCGGTCGAGTCCTTTTCCGACTACGGCAAACTGAGCCACCGCGACCTCACGCAGATGAAGCTCGGGGCGAGTGAGCGGCTCGACGAAACGAAGGCGGCGCGCAAACGCCACCCTGCCGACTTTGCGTTGTGGAAGAAGAGTGAAGACGATGCGTGGGGTTGGGAGAGCCCCTGGGGACGTGGCCGCCCCGGTTGGCACATCGAGTGCTCGGCGATGTCGATGAAGCATCTCGGCGACACGCTCGACCTGCACGGTGGCGGCTTGGATCTGGTGTTCCCGCACCACGAGAACGAAATCGCGCAAAGCGAAGCCGCGACGGGGAAGCCTTTCGCACGCTGCTGGATGCACAACGGGTTCGTCGAAGTCGACAAAGAGAAGATGAGCAAGAGCCTTGGCAACTTCTTCACTGCCCGGGATTTGTTCGATCGCGTCGAACCCGAGGCGATCCGCTACTTCATGATGACGGTTCACTACCGCGCCCCGCTCAATCTCGACTGGACGCTCGATGATGCGGGCAACGTGACGGGGTTCCCTCAGTTCGAAGAGGCAGAGCGGCGTCTCGCTTATCTGTACAAGACGAAACAGCGACTCGAGGGGCTTCCGCCAAAGCGGGTGGTCGACAACGACGCGCCCGCACCGGCCGAGATCGCCGGCTTCACCGAGGCGTTGCGGGAATCGTTAGACGACGACCTCAACATGCCTGTGGCGCTCGCGAAGCTGGCCGACTTCCTGAAGGCCGTGAACGAGCTTTGCGACCAAGCGATGAAGAAGAAGGGCAAGGCTGCTCGGAGCGTGGTCGAGCAGGCGCAGGCAGGGTTCCGCGCGCTCAAGGCGGAGTTGGGCGTGGCAACCGAGCCCGCCGATGCGATCCTGCTCCGAATTCGGGACCGTGGAGCCAAGGCGCGTGGCCTGAGCGCCTCGGTGATCGAGCAGAGAATTGCCGACCGCACAGAGGCCAGAAACGCCAAAGACTTCGCCGCCGCCGACCGGGTCCGGGACGAGCTCGCCGAACAGGGGGTTGAGCTGCTCGATGGCGCCAAAGGGACCGGCTGGACCATCGCGGACTGATGAAACTATCAGGTGGGTTTCGCGCGCTCGCCTCAAATTCCGCGATATGTGGCGAATACCCCGGGCACGAATCTGTCACTGATCGGCTCCATATGGCACATTGGTAGTTCCTTGGAGCATCAAGCTTTGACGTCGACTGTCCCAAAGCCATTGGCCGAAGGCACATTGAGTGCGACGCCCTTCGGCCATGTGCTGCTCTCGATCCAGAAGAAGGGGTTGTCGGGGACCCTTGCCATCTGGCCCGACGACGATCGCCCGGGACAAGACCGAGTTCTGTTTCGGAGTGGAGCTCCGGCGCTCGGCCGATTCCTCGACCCGGCGGCCGACCTCCAGCGCGGGATGCTGAGCATCTTCCATCGCGACAAGGGCCCGTATGCATTTTACGA
>CAXMRN010000194.1:0-8235 GCA_964195565.1 uncultured Polyangiaceae bacterium
ACGTCATCCATGATGCCGTCTCCATCGGAGTCCACCACCGGCTCTGGCCCAGGCATCGTGTAACCGATCAGGCCGACGCCGCGCCAGTCGGGCGCGCCGTAGCCGGGGGTGACGCCCGCGCTGCCCGAGATACCGACCACGAAGCCCTTCGGATGGAGGTACTTGAAACCGCCGAGTGCCTCGACCGGCGTTTCTTCTCTTGTCCAGAAGGGCACGGTGCTGTTGGCGGCGGTCCGGCCGAAGACTTCAGCCGAAATCATGAACTGGTCTTGGGCGATCATGAACAAAAGACCACCGCCGAAGGTGAACTCGTTGCCCACGAAGAGGTTGGGGGTTACTTGCTGGCCTTGTGTGCCGAGCTTGTAACCAGCCTGAATCGGGATGCGAACCACGTCGCCGGCATTGAAGGTCATCAAGAGTTCAAACCAACCGCCCAGGTAGGGGGACTTGTCGACCTGCCCGCCGTACTTCTGCTGGTTGTTGGACAGAGACGAGGTGTTGACCGTCATGGTCGCCTGCAAGGCGAGCTCGAAAACATGGTCGCGGTTACCGTAGAGGACGCCTCGTGCGCCCAGGTAGATGTCACCGAATTCGCCGCCGTTTGGAAGCAAGTACGCGAACGACCCGGTGGGACCTCCAGGAAGCCCATTCCCAGCTCCGTTGCCGGCGTCGATGATGAAGTGGTAAGCGATGTCGCCGAAGATGACCAAGCGATCAAAGACACCCAAGTTCCAGTTGATGTGGCCCGTGAGCTGCCGATGCACCACGGAAGAGGTGGTGTTGTTACTCGCCTGCTGGAACACCAACGCATCGTCGTTGTAGTCCATGACAACCATGATGCCGAAGCGCTTGTGGCCCTGCCCGTCGGCGGTGCTGAGCGCGAAACCGTCCGTGGCCAACTCGGCGTTCCGGTACTGGTTCAGGTCGATCTGGGTAGAGTCGGTCTGTGCGGATGCGGCTGAGGCCAGCCCCACCACACTCAAGACCATCGCGAGCAGCGTGGCGACCCGGCACGGGTTGAACATTCTTAGGTCATCGCTCTGATTCACACCGTCCTCCATCTACAACCTCGCAGTGAGCCGAAGCCCCCCAATCTCCCGGTTAGTCTTGCCCCTAGTACCATTCCGGTAAAAAAAAACGGAGAAAAACCGTCTGAGCGGACAAGCGCAAAAGCCGCTGATACAGAAAGAATCCGCTAGGATCACACCCATGTCTTCGAAGGCCCGTTACCGCACCGCACCGGATCCAATTGGCGGGATGCCGCCAGGGATTCCCTACATCGTCGGGAACGAAGCAGCCGAGCGGTACAGCTACTACGGCATGCGCGCGATCTTGGTCATCTTCATGACCAAGTTCCTGATGAACGCGAGCGGTGAGCTCGACGTCCTGACCGACGATCAGGCCAAGACCTGGTTCCACGTGTTCGTGACGGCGGTCTACTTCTTCCCGATCTTTGGGGCGATCATTTCGGACGCGTTCCTTGGGAAGTACCGAACAATCATGGCGCTCTCGATTGTGTACGTCCTGGGCCACCTAACGTTGGCGCTCGACGACACACGGACTGGCTTGGCCCTGGGCCTCGGACTGATCGCGGTCGGGTCGGGAGGCATCAAGCCGTGCGTCTCGGCGCACGTGGGAGATCAGTTCGGGCGAACCAACGCGCGTCTCCTTCCGAAAGTCTTTGGTTGGTTCTACTTCTCGATTAACGTCGGCGCCCTCGCATCGATCCTATTTGCCGAACCGTTGCTCAATCGGTTTGGTCCCTCGGTCGCGTTCGGGGTGCCCGGAGTGTTGATGGGGATCGCGACGTTCGTGTTCTGGTTGGGCCGTGACAAGTTCGTGCATATCCAGCCTGGGGGCGTCGGGTTTCTCCGCGAAGTATTCAGCGGCGAAGGCCTTTCGGCGCTCGGCAAGCTCTTCATCATCTACACGTTCATCGCGATGTTTTGGGCACTGTTCGATCAGCAGGGCTCCGCCTGGGTGCTGCAGGCCGCGCGAATGGACCGGCACTTCATCGTGGATTGGGACCCGTCGCAGGCGCAGTGGCTCAATCCCGCCCTGGTGCTCCTGTTCATTCCTCTCTTCAACCGCGTGATCTACCCAGCGTTTGACCACTTCTGGCCGCTGACGCCGCTCAGAAAGATCTCGTTGGGACTCTTCTTGACCGTGCCCGCGTTCCTACTGCCCGCTTGGCTCGAGGCGCGACTCGACGCGGGCGAGACGATCAACATCGTGTGGCAACTGGGCGGCTACATCCTCATCACGGCTGCGGAGATTCTCGTTTCGATCACCGCACTGGAGTTCTCCTACACCCAGGCTCCGAAGCGAATGAAGTCCTTGGTGATGGGCGCCTTCTTGATGAGTGTGTCCATCGGAAACCTATTCACTGCCGCTGTGAACTTCTTCATTCAGAACCCCGACGGGACGAGCAAGCTCGACGGTCCCTCGTATTACCTGTTCTTTGCCGGAGCGATGGCAGTCACCGCCGTACTCTTCGTGCCGGTCGCGGCCTGGTATAAAGAACGGACCTACATTCAAGACGAAGCGCCTGGTGAGGCAGCAGCGTGAGTATCATCGACAGAGCACGTGCTTGGATCGCGCAGGACCCCGACCCGGAGACGCGGCGCGAGTTCGAGCTTCTGATCGAAGCGGGCGATCTGCGAAAGCTCGAAGAGCGACTCACGGGGGGCCTGCAGTTCGGGACGGCGGGGCTCCGTGGGTTGTTGGGCGCAGGCCCGGCACGGATGAATCGGGTGACAGTCGCACGCACCACCGCAGGCCTCTGCGCATGGCTGAAGCGAGAGGTTCCGGACGCTCTCTCCCGCGGCATCTGCGTGGGCCGAGACGCGCGCCTCAAGAGCGATGTGTTCGAGCGCGATGTCGTCGAAGTCGCGACCGGCGCCGGCATTCCAGTTTGGGTCTTCAGCGAAGTCGTGCCGACTCCCGTCCTGGCATTCGCCGTGCTCGAGCTTCGCGCCGCCGGGGGTGTAATGATCACCGCGAGCCACAATCCCGCCGGATACAACGGTTACAAGGTCTACTGGGAGAACGGCGCGCAAATCATCACGCCGAACGACCGTGGCATTGCGGACCACATCGACCGGGCGCCCCCTGCGAACCGGATCCCCAGACTCTCCGTCCAAGAAGGGCGCGCAAGCGGACTGGTTCACGAGGCCGACTCCCTGCGAGATCGCTACGTCGAGCGCATCGCAGCCGAAGCAAGTCCGCCGGACGGACGCAAAGACCTGCGCATCGCCTACACGGCGCTCCACGGCGTCGCAGAGGACACCTTTCGACGCGTGCTCCGCCGCGCTGGCTTCGAAGACGTGCACAGCGTGAGGGAACAGGCCGCCCCGGACGGCCGCTTCCCTACGGTTGCGTTTCCGAACCCCGAGGAGCCCGGCGCGATGGACCAGGTGCTCGCGCTCGCCGAGCGCGTTGAGGCTGATCTCGCGATCGCCAACGACCCAGACGGCGACCGAGTTGCGGTGGCGGTTCGCGGAGAAAGGGGGCTCGAGCTTCTCTCAGGAAACGACATCGGCATATTGATGGCCGACGACCTGCTGCGGCGGAATCCGACGGCGGACAAACCGACCGTGATCTCTACCGTGGTCAGCAGCCCCATGCTCGGATCGGTCGCCGCCGCTCACGGCGCGCGCTGGGAGCAAACGCTCACCGGCCACAAGTGGATCCAAAACCGCGCGCTCGAGCTCGCGCAGGAGGGCTTCACATATGTGTTTGGCTACGAAGAGGCGCTCGGGTACGCACCCTCCTCCGCGGTCCGCGACAAAGATGGGATCAGCTCCGCGCTACTGTTGGTCGACATGGCTGCGCGCCTCGCCGCACAGGGCGAGACGCTGCTCGACGCCCGGGATGGACTCTGGCGTGAGCACGGCTTCTTCACTGACCGTCAGGTCTCGGTCAGGTTCGAGGGCGCCGACGCGCAAGAAGGGATGCGCGCCGCGGTCAACCGCTGGCGCGACGAGCCCCCGCGCGAGATCGGCGGACAAGCGGTGCTTCGTATGCTCGATCTCGAGCGACAGGTGCAATGGACCCCCACCGGGACCGCGCAGTTCACCGAATTCGCGCCGAGCAATGTGGTCATCTTCGAGCTCGAGGGAGGACACCGAGCAATGTTGCGGCCAAGCGGGACCGAGCCCAAGCTCAAGTACTACTTCTACGCGACTGCCCCTTCGCCGGGAAAGGACGCCCTCGGCGAGTCGAAGTCGCAAGCGCTCGCGGTGCTCGACCGCATCGCCGAAGACTTCACACGCGCCAGCCGTTACTGAGCAACGCGCGCGCCATGGCATCCCACGCTTGCGAGGCGCGATAGAGTTCCCGCGCTTGGCGCGCATGAGTGCGGTGCCAAGGGAGCGGCGGACGACCATACGGGTTTGGTGGCGGTAGCTCGGTGCTGAGCGCGTGCGCCCGTTGCTCGCATGCCGCCGCCTCACGACGACACAGGGTGACGATGTCGTCGACCGGAGTGACGAGATGGGGAGACAGATCGATGCCGACCGCCTCCGAGAAATCACGCGAGCTCACACCGGCAAGCCACATCGCTCGTTCTACATCGCGTCCGCGCGCGGCCGGAGACCGCGTCGACCACGCCTCGGGGCGTAGCTCGCGAATGTCGGAGTGATAGGCCTGGCGCCCCTCGGAAGGTTCGGGTGTCTGGGAGGCCGGCCGGAGCCAGGCCGCGAGTCGTGCGCGAAGCATGGGCTCCTTTGCTTTTCGCGGACCCCACGGTGCAGCGTCAAATAAGCTACTGCAGCGAAGCACCGACGACGATCGCGATCGCCGCCAAGAGCACGACGCCTGCGGCGCCCCACAGAACGGACGAGGCGACCTTCGGGCGCCGGCTACGCGGCGCACTTTGCGGAGACGCGGGAAGCCGAAGCCCCTCGAGGAACAGATCCGGACGCGCGGCGACGTCTTCGAGCCGAGTCGCAGTGGTCACCGGCATCGCAAGCGGATCGAATCTCGGATCGCGTTGCGGGGCGGCCGTCGAGATGCGCCCGGTCGGCGCGCGACTGCTCGGGCGATTGCGCACCGACTCGATTTCCAGCCTGGGCCCGCCCCGCCCAAGCTCGATCTCGTCCCCGGCGCCCAGGGCCGCGTGCTTGATGCGCTGGCCATTCAACCAAGTCCCATTGCGGCTTCCGGTATCGATCAGGAGATACCGCCCATCTTCGTTGCGGATCTCGGCGTGTCGGCCCGAGGCGTCCAAGTCGACTTCGGGGTCGAAGTTCACGTCGCTGTCGGGCATGCGACCGATGCGAATGAGCTCTTGGTTGAACTCAAACTCGCGGCCCGAGTCGGCGCCTTTGATTTGGCGAAGTCGGATCATCGCCGCTCCTCAATCGGTCGGCGGGATGAGCACAACCTCGGTCGGCACTCCCGGCTCCACCAACACGTCCTTCCCGACTTGAGTCCCATCGACTTCGCGAGCCTCGAAATGGTACGACCCGGGAAGCAACCGCAGGAGGATCGCTCGATCGAGTCGCAGCGGCCCATAGCTCCGGCCGTTGACGTAGAGCTCGCCGGTGTCGAGCGCTGCCCGAACCTTCACCTCGACCGGAATCTCGGCGTCGGCATCGGCGTACGCTGGAAGCGGCGGGGTGGCGGCCCCAGTGGCGGGCGTCGCGCGCCGGCCCGCGCTCACGATGGTGATCGCGGCCGCCAATCCGAGAAGGGCCAGAACCGACGCGGCGGTCGTCCAGGAAACCGATGCGTGGCCCGGAGGATCGGAAGCGGCCTCTCGAACGGCAGGTCGCTGCCCCGACATCGCGCGTGGCACCATGCTCTTGACCACGTGAGGCAAGGTGGGCCCTGCCGCAGGTCGCTGGTTGTTGCCTCGGGGCAACGGATACTGTTGGTAGAACGGCACCGCGCCCTCCTCGGGCGGTTCGAGCGCGTCGCCATCGAAATCGGCCACAATGCATGTGACGTTGTCGTGGCCACCTGCTGCATTCGCAAGGTCGATCAACCGGTCGGCGAGTTCTGGCAGCGGACCGACGCAAGCCATCTCTTCTCGGATGGCGTCGTCATGGATGAGACCGGACAGGCCGTCGGAACATAGGAGTACGCGATCGCCCCGTCGAAGCTCGACGAAGGTGAGATCGACTGCGACCTGCTGGGTCGTGCCGAGCGCCTGCAGGATGATGTTCGAGTGTTCGAACGCCTCGGCTTCGTCTTCGGTCAGCTGCCCCGCCTCGATGAGCTGGTTGACCAGCGATTGGTCCTTGGTGATCAAGCTGAGCCGACCGTTCCTCATGATGTAGCAGCGGCTGTCACCGACCTGCCCCACGAAGAGAACCTTGTCGACGAGGCCCGCCACCGTCGCCGTCGTCCCCATCCCTCGACGCGTTCGATCTTTCTTCGCCGACAGGAAGATTCGCGCACCGGCTTCTTCGATGGAGTCCACCAAGCGACGGGCAAAGCCGTCGCGGTCCTCGGGTGCAGTCTCAGCCCGCAACATGTCGAACAGCGTGTCGACCGCCATGTGGCTCGCTACCTCGCCCGCCGCAGCACCACCCATGCCGTCGCACACGGCCAAGCCAAGACCGCGGTCCGACACCGAGCCCGAAATCTGTTCCTCGCGCGGGAGCGGGCCTGAAGCCTCGTTCAGGTTGGCGACCATGAAGTTGTCTTCGTTGTGCTCCCGGATCAGCCCGACGTCGGTCTTGCCGAACAGCGTGAAGCACAGCCCTTCAGGAGTCGACCCCTGGGTCTCCCTCGGCGCGCGGCTCCAGCTCTCGGTCCCCGGGGCGGGCGCGATGGTCTCGCCGCCCTCGCCCGGACTCGATGGATCGTCACCATTACGGTGTGCGTCGCCGCTCATTCAGCCCCCGCCTGCATCCACTGACCCCGCCAAGACACTATAACGATACAGCCTACAGCCGCCCTGTCGAAATCTCCACCCGTCGGGGGGCGGAAAGTCACCTGATCTGGGCTCTTTTCAGAGCAAGAAGTTGAATCCTACCCGCAGAACTAACATGGCGTCGAGGGCACCGTCGACCGCCCGTTGGGCGTTGTCCGCCGAGGTGGTGAAGGGCTGAGTCCGGAGGAGGTTCCCGGTCACCAGGAACGAGAAAACCGTGTCGGAGCTCAGCTCGACCTCCGCGCCGGCCCCGATCTCGAGCGTCCCCCCGATCGTGTCGACTCGAAACGAGGGACCCAGCATGAGAAAGCCGCCACGGAGACGCACCAGGGGGTGTGTCGCGTGGTCGGGCAGAAAAGAGTACTGCAGCAGCCCGGTGAACATCTGGGGAACCGTGGTTTCGTAGACACCATTCGCTGTCATCAGCCAGAACTCGTACCCGAACCCTAGGCCGATGCCGTTCGCCCATCGGTAGGAGAAGTTGACCCCCACAGCCCAGCCGAGGTCGGCGATACACTCATAGCCGTCCGGACACAGTCGATTCGTCGAGAGGGGAATGACCATGCCGGTCTCAGCCCCGAGGGCGATCGACCCGTCCCGGGCAAGCGGCCCGCCCGGGAGTTCGCCCGAATCCGCGCGGCCCAGCTGAGGCGCAGCCAGGCACAGGGCACAAAGACACAGGGCGGCGACGCGAGTTGGCACGGCCGTAGCATAGAGTGTCAGATCCCGCGCAGACAAGATTGACAGCCCCCGACCCTCTCTTATAGTAGCGCCGATTCGACCCGCGTAGAGGTTTTCACATGGAGATCTTCCTAAACAAGCGCGCGATGCGGCAAATCAGGCTCTCGGTGGCCGACGCCGTCGCGGACGGTGAAATTGACGCGCTGCGCGAGGACATGGTCGGCGTCTTCACGGACGACGACATCGAAGACATCGAACGCCGCATAGACAGCGGCGACTTCTACGACTTCATCACCGAGATTCTCGAGGAGTGGTCCGGCGAAGATCTAGACGAGCTCATGGAGCTCCTAGAAACCCAACTAGCCGACGCCGACGTAGAATTAAAGTACACGGCCCCCGAAAACGACGACTCAGAAGACGACGCGAAAAAAGAAGAAGAGGAAGAGACAGAAGAGGAACTAGTCGCCGACGACGAAGACGACGACGACTAGTTCGACGCCAGTCTGGACGAGAGGGACAGTCCCCCTTGTCCAAACTGACGCTCCGGCCGGGCCCAATTGACACGCCGCCTCCCCCACGCTACCGCATCGCCCCTAAGCCACCGTAGCTCAGTTGGTAGAGCAACGGTTTCGTAAACCGTAGGTCATCAGTTCGACTCTGATCGGTGGCTC
>CAXMRN010000195.1:0-14895 GCA_964195565.1 uncultured Polyangiaceae bacterium
GTTGAGGATCACCTTGGCGAGCGGGAGGTCCGCGACGGTGTCCATGTCTTCCATGCCCATGTTGATTCGGGAACCGAGGGACGCACCGGCCCAGAGCAAGATGGCCGCGTCCTTCTTGTCGACGAGCACCGTATCGACCCAGGTTTGCAGGGTGTCGACCCCGCCCTTGAGCGCGTCATCGAACCCTGGGTCGCGGTTGCGCAAGAAGTGCTTCGAGAGATCCCAGGCACGGTTGTACATGACCAATGCCCGCCTACGCAGATGGTCGGCCTTTTCCCAGTCGTCTTCGATGTCGGCAACGTCGACGCGGTCCTCGATCCATCCGGTGCCGTACCCGACGTACGCGGCGACGAGGGACAGCCCGATCACCTCGTTGTCCGGAACGACCCGCAGCAGCCCCTCGAGCTGGATGATGCTGAACGGAAACGACTTCCCGACCAGGTCGTAGTCCCAGTGCTGCTCAATCCCCGGAGCGGCCCGCCCAAACAGCTCCGCAGTCGAATCCGCCGCAAGCTTCTCGGTATCACAAGCCGTCACCAGCAAGAGCCCCGTCACGAGCGCAGCAATCCCAAAACGTCTCCACTGGGGCATGGCAGGGCAGTGAACCGGAAACAGCCCCTCAACACAAGCCAAAAGGGGACAGTCCCCTTTTTCGCGGGGTTAATTTCACTGCCACTGGCGCTGCCATCGGCGCTGGCGCTGGCACTGGCACTTGGCACTGGGGCTGGCGCTGCCTAGCCTAGATTGACTTCCCTAGGGTGGCGGGGTAGGTCGCGCGCAGAGTGATGACGCCTGGGGAATGCCGCGACAAACTTCAAGACCTCGTACAGCGCATGCAAGCGCTGGGGAGGTATCTTTGACCTCGATGGCCTCCGGCACACTGTCGACCGGCTGACCAATCTGAGCCTCGGTGAAGGGTTCTGGGACGACCAGCAGAACGCCCAGAAGATGATGCGGGGGCGCTCATCCGCCGAGGAAACCCTCAAGGAATTCGAGCGAGTAGATAGCGAAGCTCGCGATTTACTCGAGTTGTTGGAGCTCGCGGCAAGCGAGGGTGACGAGGGCGTAGTGGCCGATGTGGCCGAGCAGCTCCCGTCGCTAATGGCCGAGGTTCGCGGGCTTGAGCTCAAACGCATGCTCACGCCGGATGACGACACGGACGCGATCGTGACGATCAACCCGGGGGCCGGCGGCACTGAAGCGCAAGACTGGGCTGAGATCCTGCTGCGCATGTACCTCCGCTGGTGCGAGCGCCGGGGCTTCAAGACCGAGCTTCTCAGCAAGCAGTCTGGGGACGAAGCAGGCATCAAGGACGCCACCTTCGTGGCCCGTGGCGCCAACGCCTATGGCTATCTCCGCGCCGAGAACGGCGTGCACCGATTGATTCGGATCAGCCCCTTCGATGCCAACAAGCGCCGGCATACCTCGTTCGCCGGGGTCAGCGTCGTGCCGGACCTCGGCGACGCACTGACCGAGGGCGAGATCGAGATCCGGGACGAAGACCTCGAGGTCAGCACCATGCGGTCCGGGGGAGCCGGCGGGCAGCACGTCAACCGAACCGAGTCGGCCGTCCGCATGAAGCACGTCCCGACAGGTTTCACCGTCCGTTGCGAGGCCGAGCGCTCCCAGCATCAGAACCGCGACACCGCCATCAAGATGCTCCGTGGGCTGCTATTCGAGAAGGCCCGCCGAGAAAGGGAAGAGGCGTTCGAGGAAGCGTTCCTCAACGACCGCGCCGACATCGCATTCGGCTCCCAGGTGCGGACCTACACGCTCCAGCCGTACACGATGGTCAAGGACGAGCGCACCGACCACAAGATCAACAACGCGGACGCGGTGCTGGACGGCGATCTCGACGAGTTCATCGAGACCTACCTCCTGATGAACGCCGAAAAGAAAAAGAAGAAGATGGGCGAAGCCCAAGAGGAATAGCCAGTGGCCACCGAAGACGAGCTACGACAGACACGGTTGAACAAGGCAGAGCGCTTGCGAGAGTTGGGGGTGCTGCCCTACCCCAACACCTGGCGCACCAACCCCGAACTCGAGGACAAGCGCCGTCGCCTCGTCTTGCTCGCCGCCGACGAAGAGGCGTGCGCCAAGTTACCCCTCGAAGACGAACTCACCGACGACACGCCCCATGTACCCCTCTTCGGCCGCGTGGTCGCCAAGCGCGGCCCATTCCTCGTGATTCGGACTCCCCACGGCGATGCGCAGTCACTGGTGCGGCCAGACAGCCTCAGCGAGCGCGATGCTGCCGTTCTCAAGCTCCTCGACCTCGCAGATCACGTCATGGTCGAGGGCCCCGCCATCCGCACCAAGACGGGCGCGCTCGCGGTGAGCGCCCGCCGCTACGAACATCTCGGCAAGGCCCTGCTGCCCCCGCCAGCCAAGTGGCACGGCCTCAAAGATGTCGAGAAGCGTTACCGCGAACGGTACGTCGACCTCTTCGCCAACCCCGCCGTCGCCGAGGTCTTCCGCGCTCGCACGCTCATCGTCCAATCGCTACGACGCTTCCTGGACGTGCTCGATTTCCTCGAGGTGGAGACGCCCTTACTCCACTCGATCCGCGGCGGCGCGACGGCCAAGCCGTTCGACACACACCACAACGCCCTCGACCTCGAGCTCGTCCTGCGCATCGCCCCCGAGCTGTATCTCAAACGATTGCTCGTCGGCGGCTTCGACCGTGTGTACGAGGTCGGTCGCACCTTCCGCAATGAAGGCATCAGCACCAAGCACAACCCCGAGTTCACCATCCTCGAGTTCTACATGGCGTACGCCACCTACGAGGACCTGATGGAACTGGTGGTCGACATGCTGCGCGCCGTCGACACGGACCTGCACGCCCGCTTCGCGGGGCTCACCGGGGATCGAACCTTCGACCTGCAGGCGGACTGGAAGCGCGTACGCATGCGTGAAGCCATCGCCGAGCGCCTCGAGCGCGCAGGCCAAGGAGAAGTCCCCGCAACGCCATGGACCGACATCCTCACCCCGGACGCCGTCGAAGACGAAGCTGCCTTCGCCGCGGCCTGCACGGCGATGCTCCCCAAGCTCGATCCCGCGGCCCGGAAACACTTGTCCCAATCTGAAACCCATGGGGAGCGCGTGTTTGCGGTGTTCGAACTTCTCGCCGAGCCCGACCTGACTGCCATGTACCGCACGCCAGACGGGGCCCAATCGGTGCCTGTGTTCATCACGGAGTTCCCCTGGGAAGTCTCGCCCTTGGCCCGCCGCAACGACGACGACCCGGCATACGTCGACCGCTTCGAGCTCTTCATCGAAGGCCGCGAACTGAGCAACGCGTTCAGCGAGCTCAACGACTCGGACGACCAAGCCGAGCGTTTCGAGTCCCAGCTTCGCAACCGCGCCCGCGGAGACGACGAGGCGATGGACTTCGACGCTGACTACATCCGCGCCCTATCCCACGGCATGCCACCCGCAGCCGGCTTCGGCCTCGGCGTGGATCGGCTCGTGATGCTCCTGTGCAACCAACCATCGATTCGCGACGTGCTTCTCTTCCCGCTACTCCGCCCGGAGGCCGAATGAGCCAACCGCGGCCGCTCGGTTTCTGGACGGCGCTCCTCTGCGGTTTCGGGGTCTTGCACGTCGCGGCGGTGCTGGTGTTCGGAGCGACGAGCCCCCAATGGTTTCAGGCATCGGTCACCGACGACCTTCTATGGGTCCGTCTCGCCATTGGGTGGACGACCGCGCAGCTCACCCTGGCCCTCCTGAGTGCGGCCGTCCTTCAGCGAGCGGCTCGCCTCCCTCGCGGCACACCCGGACGCGCCCGAACATTCGCCTTGGCGGTCATCACCGGCCTGCATGCGCTGATCACCACGGCTTCCGTGGGCATCCTTCTTTGGGCAGCCCGAGTCTCGGTCGGGCACGTCCTCGGGGGCACCGTCGCGAGCCTGCTCTTCGGCCTCACCCACCTCGCGTACCCTGGCGTGGACCTCGACTGGGCGCCCACGGTCTATCACACCGCGACCACTCTCCAGAACCTCACCGCCGCGCCAATCGTGGTCTTGAGCATGTCGTGCTGGTTCCTGGTGCCGGTCAACCGCCGCGAACGCTTCTGGCGCGGCTTCGATGCAGCGCTCCTCGTCGCGTTCGTCGCGGTCAGCTTCGCATTCCCGCTCTCCCCCGCCGACGGCGATGACGCGAGCCTGATTCGGGCGGTCATCCGAATGAGCATCACCACGGCTTTCGGGGTCCGTCTCTCACTCCGTGCGGTCGGCCCACTGCTATCGCTATTCGAACGCATCGGCTTCCGCTCCATGGTCGCCGCGCGCCACCTCCGTGCCAAGAAGACAGGCTTCCTCGCCGCGAGCGGCACCCTGTCGGTCCTCGCGGTGGCGGTATCGTCCTGCATGCTGATCTCGGTGCTCAGTGTGATGGGCGGCTTCCGGGCCGACCTCAAGAAGAAGATTCTCGGCAACCACGCGCACATCGTCGTCGACCAGCCCTTCGAGGAACTCGACGGATGGCAGCCTCTCCTCGAGCACACCCGGCAAACCGAGGGCGTCGTCGGCGCCACGCCCTTTCTCCAAGTCGAGGTCATGGTGTCGAGCCTTTCCAATCGCGCAGGAGCGATCCTGCGAGGCATCGATCCGGACACCGTCTCCGACGTCACCGACCTCGCCAACAACCTGACCCACGGCAAGCTCGAGTACCTGCGACACCCCGAACGCATCCTCGACTCTTCGATCAGCACCACACCGGCGGGCCCCATCGATGCGATGATCCACGACGCCGAGCGAATCGCGGCGAGAGGCCTACCCGAAGAACCCAAGGAAGACGCCATGCCGGGGCTCATCGTCGGTCAGGAGCTCGCGAGAGCGCTCCGGCTCGTCGTGGGCGATCGCGTCACCGTCGTCTCCCCGCGAGGCGACCTCGGCCCCACAGGCCCCATCCCCAAGACCCGGCCCTTCCGGATCGCCGGCATCTTCTACAGCGGGATGTACGAATACGACATGAAACACGCCTACATCGAACTCGGCGTCGCCCAGCGCTTCCTCCGCTCGGAGGGCCGAATCAGCGGCATCGAGGTCAAGGTAGAGGACGTCGAGCGCGCGCCGGAGTTGGCCACGGTACTGGCTTCGACGATCCCCGCCGACGGGCTACGCGTACGCGACTGGAAAACGATGAACCAGCAGCTCTTCGGCGCCCTCGCCCTCGAAAAGCTCGCCATGTTCATCACCCTCGGCATCGCGATCCTCATCGCCGGCTTCTCGGTGTTCGGCACCCTGACCCTCCTCGTGCAGGAGAAGCGCAGGGAAGTAGGCATCCTGAAAGCCATGGGGACCTCTGCCCGCGGGGTGATCCGGATCTTCGTCATCGAAGGTCTGCTGATCGGCTCCGCGGGTGGCCTGATGGGGCTCGGCCTTGGCTTCGTCCTTACTTTTGCGGCCGAACACTTTGGAATCCGAATGAATCCCGAGGTCTATTACATCGACAAGCTCCCGGTACACCTCGATCCAACCGAGTTCGCCCTGGTTGGCTCCGCAACCGTGGTGGTATGCCTGGCGGCGACCCTCTTTCCGGCGTATCAAGCGAGTCGCGTCCGACCCGTTGACGCGCTCCGTTACGACTGACCCCTCACGTTTTCGATGTCCGACCCTCTCGTCTCCGTCCAGAACGTGACCAAGACCTTCGAACACGAAGGCCGGTCACTCGAAGTACTCAAGGGTATCGATCTTGAAATCGGTAGCGGCGAGATGGTCACAATCGTCGGCCCCTCGGGCGCCGGCAAGAGCACGCTGTTGCACCTGATCGGCACGCTCGACCTCCCCTCGGAGGGACGGATCCTCTACAGCGGGCGGGACGTGACCCGCCTCGGAAGCTCCGAGTTAGCCGAGTTTCGGAACCGAAGCATCGGTTTTGTCTTTCAATTTCACCATCTTCTCCCCGAGTTCACCGCCCTCGAGAACGTGATGATGCCGGGCTTGATCCAGGGACGCCGAGACATGGAGGCACGGGCGCGGGAGCTGCTCGACGAGGTGGGGCTCTCCGAACGCCTCACCCATCGGCCGGGCGAACTCTCGGGAGGCGAGCAGCAGCGCGTCGCCCTGGCGCGGGCACTTTTGATGGAGCCCAAGCTGGTGCTCGCCGATGAACCGACCGGCAATCTTGACAGCCAGACCAGCGACGCGGTGCAGTCGCTCATCTTCGACCTCAATCAGCGGCACGGAATCACCTTCCTGATCGTGACCCACAGTCGGGACTTCGCCGCGATGATGCCGAGGCGGGTTTCAATGAAGGATGGGCGCATCGATTCTGACGAGCGCCGCCCCCAAACCCCTTGAAAATCAACGAAAACCAGCTTGACCCTCTCATAGGCCACGGCTATAGCCGCCCGGCTGGTTACGCCTTGCAATGCGCCTTTCTGCCCCTGCCATAGCCCTGATCCTTGCAGGGCTCGCTTCCGCGGCGGGCGCTCAGAGTGGGGACAACATGCCGGAGCCACCACCCCCGGCGACGCGGCCCCTGCGGACGTCGCCTCAGCCGCAAGCGCCGCCTGACCCGATCCCACGTGAAGGGGAAGCCGAGGGAGACGACTACACACCCGTCGAGGACTCCAACGCGGCCATCCGCGTTCCGCGAACGAGCTGTCATGGCAAAGAGATTCGGCGCGTCGTCGTCGTCGGCGCGCGCCGCGTCGATCCCGATGACGTGCGCGCGACGATGAAGCTCCGGCGCGGCTCCACCTGTTTGGACCCGGCCGTCACCCGCGACGCGAAGGCGCTCTGGAACATGGGCTACTTCGACGACCTTCAGGTCGAATCCGACCCCGTCGGTGCGGGGATCAAGCTCACGATTCGCCTGGTCGAGCGCCCGGCAATCCGCAAGGTCATCTACAAGGGCAACGACGAAGTCGACGAAGACGACATCGACGAGACGATTATACTCGAGCCCGGCACGATTTTGTCGGTGCCCGATGTCGAGTCGCAAGCGGACTCGATGCGGCAGCTCTACTCCGAGGAGGGCTTCTTTTTGGCCGACGTGGAGTACGAGCTCAAGCGCGTCCCCGGCGACTCCAACCAGGTCGACATCGTCTTCAAGATCGACGAGGGCGCCGAGGTCGAGGTTCGGCGCATCACCTTCGTCGGCAACGAACAGCTCCCCGCCCCAGAGCTGCTGAAGATCATGCAAACCGACGAGACCGGGATGTTCTCGTTCCTGAGCGATCGCAACAAGTTCAGCCGCTCGGCTTTCGATGAAGACCTGACCCGCGTCCAGGCTTGGTACTACGACAAAGGCTTCCTGATGATGCGGCCCGGCCGCCCGACGGTGGAGCTCACCGCCGACCGGGCCTACGTCGACATCACCATTCCCGTCGAAGAGGGCCCGCGGTTCCGTATTCGCAACTTCGAAATCATGGAAACCGATGGTGCCGGGAACGAGGTCGAGACCGTCGCGCCCAAGCCGCAGCTCCGCAAGATGGTCAGGCTCAAGTCCGGCGATTGGTTCAGCCGCAGCAAGATCGCGGAAGGCATCGAGGGCATCAGTCGCACCTACCGGGACAACGGGTACGCCTTGGTGGAAATGGTGCCCGGCACCGACCTCGATGAGGTCAACCACCTGGTCGACGTGACCATCAACATCCTGCGAGGGCCGCTGGTCTACATCGAGCGCATCCACGTCCGTGGCAACACCAAGACACGCGACGCCGTCATCCGGCGAGAGTTCCGAATCAGCGAGGGAGACCTTTATAACCAGAGCAAGCTCGAGGACGGCAGGGCTCTAGTGAACCAGCTCGGCTTCTTCGAGCGAGCCGACGTCTCTGAGGAAGAGGGAACCTCCCGCGACCAAATGGTGATCAACATCGAGGTCGCTGAAAAGCCAACCGGCACATTCCAGGTGGGCGCAGGTTTCTCATCGCTCGAAAGCTTCATCGTCACCGCCCAGGTCCAGCAGCAAAACCTCTTCGGCCGAGGCCAGACACTCGGCTTGAACGTTCAGCTGTCCGGCATCCGGCAACAGATCGACCTGAACTTCGTCGAGCCCTGGTTCCTCGGCTCCGAATGGAGCCTCGGCTTCGGCCTATTCAAGCGCATCCGTGACTTCCGCGATTTCCGCCAAGACTCGACCGGCGCGAGCATCACAACCGGTCACCCGCTCTTCAATCCGCGCTTCCGAATTTTTCTCCGGTACGAGTTCGAGAACGTCAACATCTCTCAGCCCCGCGGAAACCTTCTCGGCGTCGGCGGCGACCTCGCCAACACCTTCTCCAACATCTTCATCGCCAACGCGTTCCGCGATGGCATCACGAGCTCGCTGCGATTCACCCTCAACTGGGATAACCGAGACAACCGGCTCGCGACCACGCAGGGCATCTTCGCGAACTATGCAGTGCAGATTGCCGATCAGTACCTGGGTTCGGACAACACGTTCGTTCGGCAAACCGCGTTCGGACGCTTCTACAAGAAGGCGTTCGGCCCGGTGATCTTCAAGGTCAACACCGAAGTCGGCTTGATTACGTCCCGCAAGTCGGTCCCCGTGTTCGAGCGGTTCTACCTCGGCGGCATCTATACGATCCGAGGCTACCGCTTGCAGTCGGTCGGTCCCCAAGCGGGCGTCGCGTCCGCAGGCGACCCGAACCTCCCGATCATCGCACAGGGTCGCCCGATCGGTGGCGACTTCCAGGCCTTCTACAACATCGAGCTCGAGTTCCCGCTCATCGAGGCCGTTGGCATCAAGGGTGTCCTCTTCACCGACGGCGGCAACGCCTGGAACGTCTTTGCCTTCAAGGACGCGTTCAGCAACTGCCAGGCGCCCGTCGCGCCCGAGGCCGACCGGTCGTCACAGCCATGCGGCATGCATGGCTTCCTCCGGTATTCGGTAGGCTTTGGGGTTCGATGGTTCTCTCCTCTCGGCCCGCTCCGTTTCGAGTGGGGCATTCCGATCCGCCGACGGCCCCAAGACAGCCCGATTCGCTTCGAGTTCACCATCGGCCAGTCCTTCTGACCGAATCAACCGACGGGGCCCAGCGTATAACCCCTGCGGCTTGACCCGATCCCGGCGAACGGCTAGCTACGCCGGGCCTGAAAGGATGCTCTAATGCGCTTTTGCAGAATCGTTACTATCGCTTTGGCTACCGTCATTCTCGCCGGATCGGCGTCCACCGTGGACGCGCAGCTCAAAATCGGCGTGGTCGACCTCCAACGCGCCATCAACGAAACCGAAGACGGCCGACAGGCCAAGCGACGCCTCAAGAAAGTCTTCGACGAGCGGCAGAAGTTGCTCAACACCAAGCAAGAGAGCCTCAAGGCCCAAAAAGAGAGCCTCGAGCGGCAGCAAGACGTCCTCAGCCAGGATGCCCTCAAGAAGAAGGTCGAAAAGTACCAGGCCGAGCTGATGGAGCTGCAGAACGAGTACGTCCAGTACCAGCAAGAGCTCTCGACCAAGGAAGCCGAGCTCACTCAGGTCATCCTCGAGAAGATGCAAGCCATTCTCCGGCGAATCGGGCAGACCGATGGCTACACGATGATCATCGAAGCCAATGAAGGCG
This sequence comes from uncultured Polyangiaceae bacterium, assembly GCA_964195565.1. Classification (GTDB taxonomy): domain Bacteria; phylum Myxococcota_A; class Polyangia; order Polyangiales; family Houyiibacteriaceae; genus SG8-38. Next base: position 9,509 of record CAXMRN010000195.1, read on the forward strand.
GCGTCGTGTGGGTGCCTGCGAACCTCGATCTCACCGACGTGCTCATCCAGAAGTACAACAAGCAGGCCAAACAGGGCGGCGCCAAGAAGGCCAAGTAAAGGCCCATTCGTGGCCCAACCGGCTGTTTGCGGCTACAAAAGACTATGGTCAGGTTCTGGGCGCTAGCGGTCATCGCGCTGACAACGCTCGGCGTCATGGTCCAGGCGCTCGCAGAGGAGCCGCCCGCCCCCAAGGACGAGCTTGCTTCTGAAGAAGGCGGCTCGTCCTTGGGAGCGGGCCGCGCGTACCATGTGGACGAGTACACGCAGGCCGCGATCCTCCGGTACCCGGGGCTCAAGGCGGCGGCCGCGGACATAGACGCGGCTCAAGCACGTCTGAGCGAGGCCAAGATCTCCCCGTTCATGCAGTTCCAAGGCCGGGCGACCTTGTTCGTGGCTCCCGGCGCCCGAGGGACCTCTACCTTCAGCCCGGACCCGCAGATCCCCTGGGCGAACCGCTGGGGACCGGGGGGCGAGGTCGGCATCGAAGGGGGGATCCCGCTCTACACCTTCGGCAAGTACCGAGCCGGTAAGAAGGCCGCGAGCGCCGGAATCCGCGGCTCCGAACTCGAGAAAGACCGCACCCTGGCGCGCGTGGTGTTCGACGTGCGCCGTGCCTACTTCGGCACGCAGCTCGCGCTCGATCTGCAAGCGACCATCTCCGAGGGCAAGGACAAGCTCCGCGCCGCCGTCGACAAGCTCGACACGCGATTGAAGGCGGACGACCCGCGGGTGAAGCAAACCGACTATTGGCGCCTGGTCTCCGCGCTCTCCCAGATCGAATCGCTCGAGTCCGAAGCCCTGCGCCTGGAAGCTTCGGCACGGGCAGCCTTGTCGATCCTCTCGGGCCTCAAACCCGCCATCGTGCCCGAGTGTCCACTCGAACCGGTGCAGAGCGAGGTCATCGAACTCGGCGAGCACGTCGAACGTGCGATCTCGAATCGCCCGGAGCTCTTCCAGCTCGAAGCGGCGCAGGTCGCCCGGAACGCCAACCTAACGGTCAAGCGCGCGGGCTACTTCCCGGACATCATCCTTGCCTTACGCGCGAGCTTTGCGCGGACGCCAGGCATCACCGATATTCAGAACCCATTCGTGATCGATCGCGGCAACTTTGCTGGCGCGTATGTGGGCCTGCTCGCCCAATGGAAGCTCGACTTCGGCGGGAGCCACGCGCGCGTCAAGGCGGCCAAGGCCGAGATTCAGTCGTTGAAGGCGAAGACCGAAGAGGCCGAGCAAGGCATCGAGATCGAAGTGACGGATCTGTACGAACAGCTACAGGACGCCAAGCGACGACTCGAGAGCTGGACCCGTTCGGAGAAGGAAACCCGGAAGTGGTTCGTGTCCGCGGGCCAGGGCTACGAGGTCGGGACCACCACGGCGAGGCAGCTCGTCGACGCCATCGAAGCGTACTTCAGCGCTCGATCCAAACGTCTCATGGCCACCGCGGAATACAACCTCGCCATCGCAGGCCTCGAAAAAGCCACCAACATGCCGCTCGTCTCGCAAAAGGGCTGGCGCCCCGTAGACTGCGAGGAATAAACCTCCCCTGCGCATCGTCTACAAGGAACCTATGACTCGACTACTGTTCATTTCGTGCCTCTTGTGGGCGTCCGTAGCGTTCCCCGGTGCCGCATTCGCGGAGGAAACGGCCACCGGAACGGCGGTGGTCGCGGCCGGCAGCGACGTCGACGAGGCCCAGGCAAAAAGGGCCGAGCAATTCATACGTACCAAACACAACAAGGTGCGGGCCGTGTTGCGCAAGCCAGACACACCTAAGCGCGCCGAGGAGCTCACCGTCCTGCTGGGCGAATTCCTAGACTACGACCGCCTCACCAAACTCTCCCTCGACAAAGAGTGGAACAAGCGCTCTCCCGCCGAGCGAAAGAAGTTCGTGAGCCTCCTCCGCCAACTCGTGGAGCGCCAGTATCAACGCAACATGGAGTCGACGCTCGAGTACAGGGTGAAGTGGGTCGGTACCGAGCCAATCGAAACGGGCGTCAAAGTGAACTCCTTGGCCAAGTCCGTCAAAAAGAAGCGCCAGCCCCCCGTCACCATCGACTACAGCATGAGCCCCGCCGACGGCGAGTGGAAGGTCTTCGACATCTTCACCGACGAGGTGAGCCTAGTGAAGAACTACAAGCGACAGTTCCGACGGGTGATCAAGGAAGAGGGCTGGAACGGGCTGATCGGGCGGATGGAAAAGAAACTAAACGCCGAAGACGACCTCCTCTAAAAAAGGGGACACTCCCCTTTTTAGACGGGCTAATTTTGGCACTGGCACTGGCACTGGCACTGGCACTGGCGCTGTCACTGACACCAGATAAAACCGTCCGCCCGGCCGGCCCCCCCAGGCCGTGCCGTGCGAACGCTCCCCGTTCCCGTTAGACCCTCTTGCGCAATCCTGCGATGTCTTTGATGACGACGCGGCGGTGATCCGTAACGACCACGCCTGCCCTTTTGAAGGCGCCGAGCACCAATGTGACGGTTTCCCGAGTCGAGCCTACGTAGCTCGCTATTTCTTGGTGAGTGAACTTCACACCCACCAAGATCCCCCTTGAATCAGGAATCCCGTGCCTCGAGGACGCATCGAGTAGAAATTCTGCAACACGCGATTCTACGCTTCGCGTGAGCAGTGCATCGATCCGCCGTTCTGCGAGCAGGCGGCGTTCCCCCATTAACCGATGCATAGCGGAAGCGAATTCCAGGTCCTGACTCATCACCATTTTGATGAGACGAGGCGGAATGCGTAGTGCTTCCACGTAATCCAAAACCACCGTTTCGAGGCGCGTTTCCGCGTCGACCAGCGACATCTCGCCGATCAGATCGCCCGGGCCGTAGTAGCCGAGCGTCAGTTCTCGTTCCGGTGTGCGGCGTACCCGCCGAACGCGACCACTTCCAATCACGAAGACGGCGGGGTCGCTAGGCATGCAAAGGGACTCGCGACGATCGGCATCGATCAGCGCGCTTCCGTTCAGGACTTGTTCTCTGACCTCCGGCGTCAGAGCCTCGAAGACTCTGCAGCGAGTCAGAATTCTTGAGCGGCGTTCTTCCGTAGTGCGCAGTCTTCGTGCGCCGGAGCCGTTTTGCAGTGCAGGAGCGTTAGAATCCATACTTACAGCCTTAACGGCATGGTGCATGAATACAGGATTACCGTCAAGACGCATTTTCACAAAATCACGCGAATGGACATTTTTTCCTTCGTATTGACCAAAAGGACCGCCTTAGCTAGTGTCGCGGCATTCAGAAGGGCGTCGCTCCGGGTCGCGGGCCGACATACTAAATATGCGACTTTATTCAGGAAAAATTGGCCCAATCGTCGATGACCTGGTGCGTGAGCTCACCGCTCAAGAAGACATCGAGGTCGAGGAAGTCGCGGAGGTCCGGCTCGATCTCGAGGCTGTCCTCAAAGAGTACGTTCGCCGGGAACGGCAGATGATCGACGAGGCGAAAGACCGCATGGAGCGGGAGGGGCTTGGCTACTCCAAGCTCGGCCGGATGCGCCAGCGCTTGGCCAAGGAAATGGGCTTCCCGCAGCAGGACGAAGTTCTCCCCTACCTGATCGACCAGCTTGTCAACATGCTGTTCCACAGCAGCAACGTCATCGAGATTTACGCGGACGACGTCACGCTGCGAAAGAAGATGACCCCGATTCTGCGACGCCACATGGAAGTCGAAACTGGGCTCGACGCTGAAGTGCGTTCGAAGATCAAGAACCTCCAAGAGGGGACCAGCGCGTTCGAGGTCGAGTACGCCAAGGTGATGGATCAGATCAAGCACAAGCGCGGGCTCGAGTAGGCCTCCCCCATGAAGAGCATGACCGGATACGGAAGCGGGCGAGCAGCGCTCGGCGACGGACATGTCGTGCTCGACCTCCGCACGGTCAACCATCGCTTCCTCGACGTACGCGTCCGCCTGCCATCTCGCATTCAGGGTCGCACGCCGACGGTGGAACGCGTGATCCGTGCACGCCTCGAACGAGGGCGTGTCGACGTGACGGCGCGTTTCGAGGGACAGACACTTCCGCAGCCCACGTTGGACGTCGATCGCGCGCGCGCGGTGTACGAAGAGCTTTCTGCGTTGCGCGACACGCTGAACCCCGATGAGCCGGTGCCCCTCGCCCTCCTCTCTTCGGTCCCCGACCTCTTCGTGGTCAATCGCGACGTTGATGAGGAGGCCCTCGACCGCTCCCTCGAACAAGCGGCGGAAGCGGCCTGCACCGCGGTGATAGCGATGAGAGACAACGAAGGCGCCGCGCTGGCGACCGAGCTCGGCAGCCGGCTCTCCGAGCTTGGCATCAGCGTGGGCTCACTGAAAGTCGCCGTCCCGGAGATGGTCGAGGGCCGCAGGAAGCGGCTTCGCGATCGCCTAGACGTGCTCCTCGCCGGCGCTGACGGCGGATTAGAGCCGTCGCGGCTCGAGCAAGAGATCGCGGTTCTAGCGGACCGCTCGGACGTCGCCGAGGAGCTCGTTCGCCTCGATAGCCACCGTCGCCAAATGCTCGAACTCATCGAGAATTCGTCTGCACCGGTCGGGAAGCGCATCGACTTCCTACTCCAAGAGATGGCCCGGGAGGCCAACACCATCGGCTCTAAGGTGCAGGACAGTGAGATGACGAGGCACGTCATCGCGTTGAAGGCCTGCATCGAACAAATGAGGGAACAAGCCCAGAATGTGCTGTAACCGACCGGACCCACGCGGTACTGGTCGCATCGGAGGGGTAGTCGAATGAGCGCCACGGCGCCGCCGGATTCAGATCTCATTCTGTTGATCATCAGCTCGCCCTCGGGCGCGGGAAAGACCACGCTCACTCGCCGACTGCTGGAAGAGTTCTCCGAGTTCCGTTTCAGCGTGTCGCACACGACTCGGCAGCCACGCGCAAATGAGGTGGACGGGCAGGACTATCACTTCATCGATGAGAACGCGTTTAATCGCATGGTGGATGATAACGCCTTCGCCGAGTGGGCCGAGGTGCACGGCAACCTCTACGGCACGAGCGTCACCGAGATCGATCTCGCGCGAGAAGCCGGCAAGAGCGGCGTCCTGTTCGACGTGGACTACCAAGGCGCTCGCCAGATCAAAGAAAAGTTCCCGCACGCCGTCGGCGTCTTCATATTGCCTCCTTCGATGGATGAGCTTCGAAACCGACTCGATGGCCGTGGCTCGGATGACGAAAACTCGCGCCGACGCCGTTTCGACAAGGCACGCGAGGAGATCGGGCACTACCCGTTCTTCGACTACATGGTCGTGAACGACGAGCTCCAGCGCGCCCTCACCGAGCTTCGGGGCGTCGTGCTCGCCGAGGGTTGCCGACAGTGGCGGATCGCCGCCAAAGCCGAGTCACTCCTCCAA
>CAXMRN010000196.1:0-10967 GCA_964195565.1 uncultured Polyangiaceae bacterium
GAAGGTCGTCTTTCGTATGTGGGACAACCCAAAGCCTGCCCCTGAGTACCAGATGGGGTGGAAGAACAAGCGCGCAGCGAAGCGTTCTCTCGAGCGTATCCTCGAGTGGGATTTCGACCGCATCGTCCTGTCGCACGGTGATAACATCGAAGCGGACGCCAAGGCGGTCCTGCGCAAAGCCTGGGCTCGGCCTCTCAGCTTCGAAGAGTAGTCAGGCCGGCGCAACGCCGAACGGCTCTGGCTTCCACATGCGGACGCCGAGCATGAAGGGGATCACCCAGTAGGGGCCGTTGAAGGCCCAGAAGACCAACGTGTTGCCGGGCGGGGGCCCAATCCAGTACTCCTGGATCAAGAACACCGTGCAGCCGTGCAGCATCGCGCCGACATAGACGAGCGCCATCGGCCGAATCCAGTTCTTCCCTTTGATGAACGCATAGACCAACACCAGATAGAAGGGCCCGAAGACCATTCCCGAGATGCCCGTGTTGACCCGGACGTATTGGTGGTCGGCCAAGAAGAAGTGATCCTGCGCGATCTCGCCGTACCAGCGGTTGGCAGTCGGCCAAAACCCATCCCCCTCGAGAAGCCCAAGCGCATGCCACGAGTCCGAAAAGAAGGACGAGAACGCAAAGAACGAGAAGCAGGCGACGAAGAAGATGTCCTTCTTCCGCATACTCAACGGTAAACCATCACTCGAAGCCGCCATCTCGTCTCCTCTGAAGCGGCCTCGCTTATAGCATTGTTCTGAGCAGCCGTACCCGGCCGACCTACCGGTCGGATCTGGTGGTGTTGGCCCTTCGGTGATAGCGTCCCGCGACCCTGCGTTCTTCGGAGGCCGCGGGCGATGGCTTGTTACTTCATATGAGAGTCGAATGCACACGAGGCGTCCACCAGCAGTAGGTAGAGAAGACGGGGGCCTGATCTTCGACGAGGCGGCATGGCCACTCGTCTACGTTCGCTACCCATCGAACGGCCTCAACGACGAGGGCCTCGAGGTGTTCCTCGAACGGATCCTGTCGTATTTGCGGCGGCGAGAGAAGTTTGCCTGCCTGATCGACTGTCGCGGCATGACGATGGCGCACACAGCGAACCAGCGCCGGCGCATTGCCGAATGGCTGGCGGAGCCTGAGCTAGAGCGATTGTCGCCTCACGCAAGCGCCATTGCGGTCCTGTTCCGAAGCGCACTGATCCGGGGCGCGCTCACCGCTGTGAACTGGATCAAGACGCCGCCCGCACCGGTCAAGGCGTTTGGCTCCATAGCCGATGCTGCACCGTGGTTGCGGCAACGATTCAGCGAAGAGAGTATCGGCGTGACCGCGTCGATGGAAGACCTCCTCGCTAGCCGCCAGTAGAGAGAAGGAGAGCGCTCATGAATTTACGCGGACACGAACGAGCCGGCCATCAGTTTCGTCGCGCAGTAGCGTGAGCTGAGAAAACCACGGTGACACCTCCGAGGAGGTGCCCAGTGGCGATCAAAGCGCGTCGATGATCGCGTTCATTGTAGCGCTCGGGCGCATGGCCTTGATCGCGAGATCCTCGTCGGGGAGGAAGTAGCCGCCAACATCCATCGGCTCGCCCTGCACGGCGATGAGCTCGTCGACAATCTTCGCCTCGTTCGCCGCCAACGACTTCGCCACAGGCGCGAAATACGCTCGCAACTCGGCGTCGTCGGACTCCGCCAGCGCCTGTGCCCAGTAGAGGGCGAGGTAGAAGTGGCTGCCGCGGTTATCGAGTTGATTCACTTTGCGAGAAGGCGATTTGTTCTCGAGCAGGTACTTGGTCGCTGCGCCGTCCAAGGTGTCGGCGAGGATCTTCACCTTGGGGTCGTCGTGACGTTCCGCGAAGAAGTCGAGCGATGCCGCGAGGGCCAAGAACTCGCCGAGGGAGTCCCAACGCAGGTGATTCTCTTTCTCGAACTGTTGAACGTGCTTCGGTGCGGAACCACCCGCCCCGGTCTCGAAGAGACCGCCGCCATTCATCAGGGGCACGATCGAGAGCATCTTGGCGCTCGTGCCAACCTCGAGGATCGGGAAGAGGTCCGTCAGGTAGTCGCGCAAGACGTTGCCCGTAACCGAAATCGTATCCTTGCCTTCGGCAATCCGTCCGAGCGAGAAGCGCGTGGCATCAGCCGGCGCCATGATGCGGATGTCGAGGCCGTCGGTGTCGTGATCGCGTAGGTAAGCGTTCACCTTCGCGATGAGCTGCGCGTCGTGGGCGCGCGCCTCGTCGAGCCAGAAGACCGCCGGCACTCCGGTGGCGCGCGCGCGGCGAACCGCGAGGCCGACCCAGTCGCGCACTGGCGCATCCTTGGTTTGGCAAGCGCGCCAGATGTCTCCAGCACCCACCGTGTGCTCCATCAGTACCTTGCCGTCCGCGTCGACGACTCGCACTGCGCCGTCCGCGGGGACCTCGAAGGTCTTGTCGTGCGAGCCGTATTCCTCCGCCTTCTGCGCCATCAGGCCAACGTTCGGCACGCTGCCCATCGTCGTCGGGTCGAACGCTCCGTGCTCTCGACAGAAGTCGATGACCTCCTGGTAGACCGCGGCATAACTGCTGTCGGGAATGACCGCCTTGGCGTCCTGCTGATCGCCCTCGGCGGTCCACATCTGCCCGGAGGTACGGATCATGGCCGGCATCGATGCGTCGATGATGATGTCGCTCGGGACATGCAAATTGGTGATGCCCTTGTCCGAGTTGACCATCGCGAGCGCGGGGCCGTTGTCGTACGCAGCCTGAATGTCGGCCTCGATCTCGCTCCGCTTGTCCGCCGGAAGGCTTTCGATGCGCGCAGCGATCTCGCCGAAGCCATCGTTCGGGTTGGCTCCGAGCTCCTCGAGGATCGCGCCGTGCTTCTCGAAGACATCGGCGTAAAAGACACGAACCGCGTGCCCGAAGATGATCGGATCACTGACCTTCATCATCGTCGCCTTCATGTGGAGTGAGAACAGGACGCCGAGCGCCTTGGCATCGCCCACCTGCTCTAGGAGAAACGCCAGCAGCGCCTCCTTGCTCATGTACGTGCCGTCGAAGATCTCCCCTTCGAGCAGAGCGAGCCCGTCTTTCAACACGGTGGTGGCTCCATCCGCGGCAACGTGCTCGATGCGCACGGTCGTCGCGGCCGGCAGCGTGATCGACTCCTCGTTGTGGAAGAAATCCCCCGCGCTCATCGTCGACACGTGCGTCTTCGACTCGCTCGTCCAAGCCCCCATGGGATGCGGGTTGGCGCGGGCATATTCCTTCACGGCGTGTGGCGCACGTCGGTCCGAATTTCCCTCGCGAAGAACCGGATTGACGGCGCTCCCCTTGACCTTGCCGTAGCGCCGGGCGATCGCTCGCTCCTCGTCGGTCTTCGGCTCTTCGGGGTAGTCCGGCACAGCGAAGCCCTTCGACTGCAGCTCGGCGACCGCCGCTTTCATCTGAGGCACCGATGCGCTGATGTTCGGGAGCTTGATGATGTTAGCCTCTGGCGTCTTCGCCAAGCGGCCAAGCTCCGCCAGCGCGTCGTCGACCCGCTGATCCTCGGTGAGCGCCTCAGGGAAGTTCGCCAAGATTCGGCCCGCGAGCGAAATGTCCGGGAACTCTAGGGTGACATCCGCCGGCGCAGTGAATGCCCGGAGGATGGGCAGGAGGGAGTAAGTGGCGAGCAGAGGCGCTTCGTCGGTCTTCGTGTAGAGGATGGTTGGCTTTTGAGTCATCGACTCGCGGTTTCGCGCAAAGTCACCTTGGCCGCAACCCAGCGTCCCGGTCGAACGGACTCCGCACGCGCTGCGTCTCTAGCGGCTGCAATTTGCAGGGGTTGCGAGTTTCGGAAGGAGCGCGCTAGACGCCCTGCAGATGCCGAATGGCTTCCGTCGCGTCCGCGCGGAGGCAAGCGTTGGTGTTGACCTTCTGTTTCACGACGCCGCCCTCCGACCGAATGCGCTTTCTGGCCTTGCGGAGCGCCGGAACGGCCCTCTTGTCTCCTAGGGCCCGGAGCTTCGCCACCGCATCCTTGCGCGTGAGGCAGCTGTCCCCGCGCTGGAGATCGATCAGGTAGGAGCCGAGCTGGTCGACTTGGTCACCAAGGCCCACCTCGTTCGCTACGCTCATGGCTTTGTGTCGCTTCTGCTGCGACTTGGACGAAGAGGCCAGGTCAACGAGCTGATCGGCAGCCGCCCAGTCGTGGGTCTCGGCCACCAGGCTGCCGAGAAACTCGAGGGCAGCATCGACGATGCGGGGCTCTTTTTTGGCCAACATCCGCTCGACGTTGCCGCGCATCCGCCTGTTCGTCGCGACCTCGTCATCGAGGGACACGGCCGTTTCGTAGGCGCCCAGCGCCTCGATGCCTCGCTGCTCGTCAGCCAGGTCATGACCGCGAAGCAGCTGCACATAGGCGTCCCCTTGCGGGAGAAGGGCCTCCTCGACGGACTCTCCTCCGGTAAAAGCCAACGCGAAGATCCCCACCAGCGAGACGATGGCAAGGGCGGCGACCAGGAGCTTCGAAGGAGATCCCGGGTTCGGGATCACACGCGCGACCACGGGAGTCAGCGTGCGACGCATTCTTCCGGCGACGCGAAGAGGGATCTCCCGCAACCCGGAGGCTCGGTGGCCCTCGGACTCGAGGATCTCGTCGATCCGGTCGATGTACGCCTGCGCGCTCCCGATTCGATCGTCGGCCTTCTTCTCGAGCCCATGCCGGATCATCGTCTCTACTTCGTCGGGGACCGTCAAAGCCGGCGCAACTTCGCCGAAGCCCGGAACATCGGCCGAAACGTGCATGCGCAAGAGGGAACCCACTTCGTCTGCGTCGAACGGAGGCGCGCCCGTGATCATCTCGTACAACATGACGGACAGCGAGTAGAGGTCGGCACGCCCGTCGATCGGGAGCCCATACGCCTGCTCCGGTGCGATGTACGTCGGGGTGCCGATGGTGACGCCGTGCTGGGTGAGCTTGGCGTCGTTCGTCATGAGCCCGGTGTCTTGATCGGCCTTCGCGTCGTCGTGCAGTTTCGCGATTCCGAAGTCGAGGATCTTGGCAAAATCCGAATCGCCTTCCTCGTCGACCAAAATGACGTTTTCGGGCTTGATATCGCGGTGAGTAATGCCGGCGTCATGCGCGTACGCGAGCGCGCTGAGCACGTGACGCCCGATGTGCAGAGCACGTCTCCACTCGACGCGTTCTTCTTGGTCGAGCAAGTCGAACAGCAAGAGCCCGTCGAGCAACTCGAGCACCATGTAGAAGGTGCCGTCGCTGAGCTTGCCAAAGTCCGAAACCTTCACGCAGTTGGGGTGGTCGACACGACCAATCGCAAACGCCTCGCGCTCGAACCGTTTGGTGACTTCTTCGATCTCACCCACCTCGGGATGCAGGAGCTTCAGTGCCAGAGGTCGCTGGATCGAGATGTGCTCCGCGAGATAGACGCACCCCATCCCGCCAGACCCGAGAACACCGGTAATCCGGTAACGCGAATCGAGAACATCCCCGACCTGTGGTGTTTGAGCATCCGGGGTCGCCTGTGCCGTCGGCGCAAGGCCCCCCGCCCCTGAAATGCGCACCCACACAGTATTGCGAAAATCCAGACCCACTGCCAAAGCGGTCGAAAAGGGACCGAAACATGACGAAGCGCCACCGCCCCAGCTTCTTCTTCCGCTGGTTCGGCACGGTTTCGGCCACCTGAGCCCGCGTGCTATGAGGGGTGGGCTCGTGACCGACGAAGTCAGCGCCATGGTCCCGTGGCCGCCGAAGAAGGCCTAGCATGCAAGAGCGTACCGACTTTCCGATTGCGATCATCGGAGCGGGATTCGCAGGGATCGGCGCTGCGATTCAGCTGATCAAAGCCGGCATCCACTCGTTCACGATCTTCGAGCGCGCCGACGAGATCGGTGGCACCTGGCGGGACAACAATTACCCAGGCGCAGCCTGCGACGTGCCTTCACACGTCTATTCGCTTTCCTTCGAGCAGAACCCGAACTGGACTCGGCGCTACTCGAGCTGTTGGGAAATTCAAGACTACCTTCTCAGCGTCGTCGACAAGTGGAGGCTCCGGGAGCAGATGAGGCTCAACACGGCGATCGTCGGAGCGCGTTTCGACGAAGATGCCGGAACCTGGACGCTCACGACTGGGACCGGCGAAACATTCACCGCCCGCGCAATCATCGCCGGAGTCGGAGGCCTGGTCGATCCGTCCTATCCCGACATCGCCGGGATGGATGAGTTCCAGGGCGAAATGATGCACACGGCGCGCTGGAACCACGATGTCGACCTGACGGACAAGCGCGTCGCCGTCGTCGGAACCGGGGCCAGCGCAGTCCAAGTCGTCCCGGCCGTCGCGCCGACCGTCGCGGCGTTAAGCGTGTTCCAACGCACGCCGGGTTGGGTGGTAGCTAGGTTCAATGGCTTCTACCCCAAGTGGCTTCGAAGGCTCATGACGCGCGTCCCGTTCGTCCTCCACGCGAGCCGTTTCGTGAAATACTGGGGCAGCGAGCTTCTGGGTCCCATCGTCTTTTCCGACTCGAAGATCCTCTCGCGGGTCGGCGTATTTGTCTCGATGTGGAATCTGCGGCGGCAAGTCAAAGACCCGGAGCTGCGGAAGAAGCTCACCCCGACTTTTCAGTTCGGCTGCAAGCGGGTCCTGATCTCCGACGACTACTGGTCGTCGTTCGAACGCGACAACGTGGAGCTCGTCACGGATTCGATTGAGAGCATCGAGCGCCACGGGGTTCGAACGAAGGACGGCACGCTGCACGAAGCAGACGCGATCGTGCTCGCAACGGGTTACAAGTTGGGCATCGTCACTGGCCCGTTTCCGATCTTCGGCCGCGAAGGGCGCACGCTTGAGGACGCGTGGGAGAAGGGCGCGATCGCCTACAAAGGTATGTCGGTCGCCGGCTTCCCCAACTGGTTCATCCTGATGGGCCCGAACACCGGGCCCGGTCACACCTCCGTCCTCGTCTTCACGGAGGCGCAAATCTCCCACACCGTCCAGGCGATCCAGAAGCTCATGGGGGAGAACCTGAAGTACATGGATGTCCGTAAGGACCGGCAAGACGAGTACTACGCAGGCATCCAGAAGCGCATGAAGCGGATGGTCTGGAGCGGATGCAACAGTTGGTACCTCGACGCGGACGGCCGCAATCATTCCCTCTACCCAGGCTTTGCCGCCGACTTCGTACTTCGAGCTCGCAAGTTGCACCCCGACGACTACGAGCTCGTGGGATTCTAGAGCTCCTCGATCCAGTGAAAGCGGATATTTGTGTTTATATCAATTTGTCGGTAACCTGAGATGGGTCGATCTCATGCGCACTATATGCCGAATTCCTGCGTTTTTTCTAGTCGCTTGTGCCGCTATGGCCATCACGGCGTGCGCCGGCTCGGGGCCAGCTGGCCCGAGCTTCGAGGTGTCTTTCGACCCGACGATGCCGAGGTCCGGCCGCGAAGAGGCGGTGCGGGTGGAAGTCTACCTCGTCGACTCTTGCGCGAACGTGGCGATCGGCGTTCGCCCGGTGCCGGCCATCGCGAGCGCCTACGTGCTTCGGGACGGCGAAGCAGGTGCGTTCGGAGACCCGCTCGAGGTCGGCGACTATGGCCTCTATGGCGTCGCTCAGGATGAGAACTGCGCGGTCGTCGCAGCGGGATGTGCACCGGTCACGATCACGAACGCTAGCGACACGCTCGAAGTGACGTTGGGTGCGCTCGCCGGCGGAGCGTGTCCGAGCGATCAGGTTTGTTCCTTGGAGAGCGGCAACTGTGGAGCGACGCCATCCCCGCGGGTCAACGCTGGACTCATCCTCCTGTACGCCTTCGACGAAGGCAGCGGTTCGACGGTCGCAGATCAGTCGGGCGCCCTCCCCGCGCATGATCTAGCCATCGCCGATCCCGGCAGCGTCACGTGGTCGGCGGGTCACCTCACAGTCGACGCGGCCACCACTCTTTCCACGATAGGCGCAGCCACCAAGGTACACGCTCGGGCCACCGCGAGCGGCGAGCTCACGGTCGAAGCATGGGTCAAACCCGCAGACGTGATTCAGTTCGGTCCCGCACGGATCATCAGCATGTCTCCGGACACCCAGGCGCGAAACTTCATGCTTGGCCAGGACGAGGACACGTACGCGGTTCGGTTCCGGGCCGACGGGCAAACCGACTGGGACAACGGCAGCCCGACGCTCTTCACCACTCCCGGTTCGACGACGACGGCGCTGACCCACGTCGTCCATACGCACCGAGCCGACGGAACCGAGGTGGTCTACATCGACGGGGTCGCGAACCTGAGCTCCACGCGTACGGGTGGCATGTCGATGTGGGACGCGACGTATCGGGTCGTGGTTGCGAACGAAGGAACCAACGATAGGGCCTGGCTAGGCGAGCTACATTTGATCGCTGTCTATGATCGCGCCTTAGATCTCGGCGAAGTGCAGCAGAACTTCACTGCCGGGCCGTAAGCATCTCGCAGAGCCCCTGGCTGCTACTCGACGATGCGGATGAGGTGCGTGGGGGCCGTGGTCAGGTGGGTGCTGTCGATCGCTTGCAGCGAAGCCCGGACGTCCCCTTCGCGGGCGTGATGGGTCAGCATGGCAATCGTGGCGGTGCCCTCATCACCGGATTCGACGTCCTGCACCATTTGCTCGATCGAGATCCCGGAGTCGCCCAACTTGCCAGATAGCGCGGCAAGCACGCCTGACTCGTCCTGCACCGAAAAGCGGAGGTAGTAGCGAGACGAGAGGTCGGCGATCGACTGAACCTTCCGGTTACCCTCGGACGGGAGGTGCCATGTCCTCTTGGGCGCGCTGGCAAGCGAGTTCTTCGCAATGTCGATGATGTCGCCGGCAACGCTGGTGGCCGTTGGACCCGCGCCAGCGCCGAGGCCGGAAAGAAAGCTCGGCCCCACCATCTCGCCCTGAATCGCAACCGCGTTGAGGGCGCCATCGACATGCGCGAGCGGATCGCCCTCGGGCACGAGGGCAGGATGGACCCGCAAATCCAAAGCGCCCGACTCGAGCTGTTCCGCGATGGCGAGAGGCCGGATCACGTAGCCGAAGTTTCGCGCATACTGAATGTCGCGCGGATCAACCTGGTCGACGCCTTCGGTCGGGATCTCGCTGGGCAACACGCGAGCGCCGAAGGCGAGGCCGGCGATGATCGCTAGTTTGTGCCCGGCGTCGCCGCCGGTGATGTCGAGCGTCGGGTCCGCCTCGGCAAAACCAGCCTCTTGAGCGGCCTTCAGCGCATCCGCGAAGGCGGCGCCTTCGTTGGCCATGCTCGACAAGATGTAGTTGCTGGTTCCGTTGATGATGCCTCGGACGGAACGGATGTGGTCGGAGGCGAGCGACTCCCGAATCACGCGGATGACGGGGATGGCGCCAGCCACCGCAGCCTCGAAATACAGATCACAGCCCTGGGTCTCGGCTAGGGCAAACAAAGCCGCGCCTCGCTCCGCAAGGAGAGCCTTGTTGGCTGTGACCACGTGCTTCTTCGCGTTCAATGCTGCGCGCACCAGGCGGTCGGCGACTTCGACCCCTCCGATGAGCTCGACGACGACATCGACATCGTCCCGGGTCACGAGCGCAAACGCATCGTCCATCAAGGCAATACTGGGGTCCTGCGTGCGCACGACGGCGAGCCGAGCCGGGTCTTTGTCGGCCACCGCTACGAGCTTCACGGGCGCACCCGCTCGCGCGCTGATGATGTCAGCGTGCTGCAGCAAGGCCGACACTAGGCCTTCGCCGATGACTCCACACCCACATAGTCCAACCCGAATTTCACGGTCCAATCTGCTACCTCCGAGAAGCGAGCACGGTAGTGTTAGGGCGAAACTATTGCAAACACCGCTCTCAATGGTACCAAGGGGGCGCTGGGGTGAGCCAAGGAGGCTGGGGTGAGAGCGAGCCCGACAGGGTCCAACCGGGCCTGGGTCGTGGTCCTGATGACCATCATGGTTGGTCTTGTTGGCCTTGGCACCGCGTCGAGCGCCGCGGGGCAAACGCCTCCGCAGTTCGATCTCAATCAGTTTCGCCCTTCAGAGCTGACCACCGACGGGTTCGCGGTGAGCAACGCCGACGGCCAGGGTCACTTGCGGTTCGGTTTCCAAGTCTACTTGGACTTCTCCCGGGACCCACTCGAGCTCGAAGTGACCAACGGACCGATCCCCAATCAGCGGCTCGGGCTCGTTCACTCGCAGCTCACCGGTCACCTCACGTGGAGCCTCGGTTTGTGGGACCGCCTCGTGGTCTTCATGGACGTCCCTTACAGCTTCATTCTCGGCGACAACCTTTCAGACGAAGCCACCGCGTTCCTCGATTCTATCGGGCAAGGCCAGCTCATTGCGGCTGGGCAGGGACTCGGCGACTTGTATGTCGGCGCGCGCGGCGTGCTGTACGGCGCGCGGGAGAACATCTTCCAACTGGCGGCGCAGGCCACCTTGACCGCGAATACAGCATCGGCCGCGCGGCCAGAGCAAAACTACCTCGGCGAACCGAATAGAAGCCCCAACATCGGCGGATGGTTCGAAGTGTTGGGGACGTTCAATGCAGGTGAGTACGTCCGGATCCCGCTCAACCTCGGTTACAAGACCAGCTTCAGGCAAGACATCCCGTCACTGAGCATAGGGAACCAACTCACGTTCGGCGGCGCCGTTCAAGTCCTCCTGGGGCAAGAACGGTTCATGCTCACGGCGGAAGCTTTCGGTCGCACCGCAGCAGCGTCGGGGACCGGGTTCGGGGGGAGTCAGGAGTCGCCCATCGAGCTGCTCGGGGGGTTCAAGTACCTCCATCCCAAGGGTTTCGCGGTGGGGATCGCCGGCACCGGCGGAGTCACCTCCGGCTACGGCAACCCGGATTGGCGACTGATCGGAATGCTCGGCTACACGATGCGCAAGAAGGAGCGGAAGGCCCGACAGGAACCAGAGGACCCGATCGTCGTCCCGGAAGCGATAGCGGACCCAGCTCCTGTCGAGAACCAAGCTCGCCCAGAGGAGCAGCGGGTCGTGATCGAC
>CAXMRN010000197.1:0-16690 GCA_964195565.1 uncultured Polyangiaceae bacterium
ACGTCGACGACCACTGCGCCCTCGAGGGAGTCTCTCACTTGCTGCGCGTGCTTGGTGTCTGGCAGCTGCGCCGCCATCGCCGTGTGGGAGGCGGCCCAGCGATGACTGCTTATCGTGCCATCGATTGCGCCCGCCATCTCCTCGTCCGACGCCGGGACGGTTCGCATGTGACAATCCTGACAGCTGTTCTGTTCGACCGAGGTGAGGTGGTCTTGGACGGCGCCGGCGAACCCCGATGAGGCCCAGTCCCCGAGATCTGTGATGCCGGGCAGGTGGTTCTCGTTGCCGATGGCCTTGCCAGAAAACGAACGATGGCACGACCCGCAGAGCGCGGCGGTTCGAAGGGGTTTCATCGTGAGGCGTGCCCGGTGGGCCTCGATCTCTTCAGGCTTGGCGGGGTCTGGAAGGAGGACGGGCGCGTTGGTGAGGGTGAAGCTCGCGTTGCCATCGGGGCGCGTCGACTCGACGCTGTGACAGACGAGGCAGGTGATGCCTGCGTAGGCGAGCTCGTTGTCCGGCTCCACCTCCCTGTCGATGTCGCCCGACACCAGGAGCAGAGGATCGTGGCACCCCGCACAGAAGCGACTCTCCTCATTGCTCCGCTCCGCGCGAAACTGGTCGATGCTGGCGCGGTACCAAGGGTTGTCGAATGAAGCATTCGCGTGCGCGCTGTACATCCAGTGCGAGGCAACGTCGGAATGGCAGTCGGCGCAGTCTTCGGTTTTTGCGAGCCGCGACACGTCGAGCGGCGCCGCGTTCAGAAGAGAGGGGCTGAGATCGTGTCCGGTCGAGTGGACAGGTTGCGGAGCCCCGTACGAGCACCCCGCGACGCCAAAGACAAACCCCATGAAAAGCCAGCGAGCCATGTCGGATAGGACGTTCGACGCCCCCATTTGGATCTGATTCTCTTCAGAGCGTGCCGAAGCTCACGAAAATCTGAGTGAGGAGCGCGTCGGCCATCAGAATGCTGATCGATACGACCACGACGGCTCGGGTGGTGGAGCGGCCGACGCCCTCGGTACCGCCGCGCGTCTGCAAGCCGAAATAGCACCCAAGCAGGGCGATCAGGAAGCCAAAGAACGGAGTTTTCGAGACGCCGCTGATGAAGTCGTTGATTCGCAGGGAGTCGAGCGCGGTCGAAGCGAAGAACTCCATCGGAATCCCGTAAGACAGGGCGGCGACCAGCATCGAGCTGAGCATGCCCAAAGTGAAAGCGATGCAGGTGATGAGCGGCATGATGACGATGCAGGCGACCATGCGCGGCACGACGAGCTTGCGGATCGGGTCCGCGCCGAGCGCGCGGATCGCATCCACTTGTTCGGTGACGGTCATCGAGCCGAGCTCCGCGGCAATTCCAGCCGCGATTCGGCTACCGACGACCAACGCTGTGAGCGAAGGCGCGAGTTCGCGGGCCTCGGATACGCCGATGACGCGTCCCAAAGTGTCCTTGGCGCCGAACGCCTCCATCGACACCGCAAACTGGATGGTCATGACGATACCGACGAAGACTGCGGTCGCGGCGGCGATCGCCAGGCTTCGGACGCCAAGCTGCTCGAGCTGGTAAATGAACTCGGTCGTGTCGAACCGCGTCGTGAACATCGTGTGAAAGGTGCGGCCCGCGAGGAGTGTGGCGTCACCCACCTCCTCGACGAAGGATCGGATGCGTCGAATCTGGAGGTCGGCCCAAGTGGTGAAGTTGCGAGGCCGGGTCGATGGCGACGCGGAGGTCACGGCTGACCTGTCATCGTAGCGAAGCCGGCGAGCAGAGCGTCGAAGTCAGGCAGGGCCTCGTCGAAGGTCGTGCCCGCCGGGGTGATCAACCCAAAGTCGTAGACACAGCCGTTCTTCTTCAGAATCTGCAGCGCGATGTCGCGCGGTACGCCGTCGAGCTTCGCGGTGAACCACGTGCGCAGGGCTTCTCGTCCGTCCATCGGAACGACCTCTTCTTCGATGACCTCGCGCTCTGTGAAGCCGATCATCAAGTGACTCCGGAGGGCGGTGAGTGGAATGTCGAGCCCCGGGTCGCAATCGGAGTCGACATGCATGACGGCACCCTTGGCTTCGCTGTGCCAGGCGAGGTCGTTTTGGTGGTTCACCGTGACGGGTGTCCAGTCCGAGCTGACTACGCCAATCCGATAGGACGTTTGGTCGCCCCGGTAGATGTTGTTTTGGAGTGCGCCAGTCGTGGCACAACCCATCGCCGTCAGGCTCAATAAGAGCCATGTTCCCAGCCTCCGCCTCACTGGGGCAGACTCTAGCAGGCCGGGCTTTGTTGTCGATTTGGGCTTTTCGGTCATCTGGTGGGCCGGCCCGGATTTCGTCCGCTAGACTGTAGTTGTGAGTCGGGGGGCTTCACAGGAACAGTCGGCAGGGACCCGTGGCGTAGCGATTTTGGATCGCCTCGTCGCTGAAGGACAGGTGTCTCCAAGCCTCTATGACGAGGTGCTGATGCACGCCCAGCGGACGCAGTCGACCGCGGAAGAGGCGATCCTGCAGCTCGGGCTCATGAGCGAGACCGAGCTCTTGAAGTACATCGCGGGCCTCTACCGGACTCGGTTCGTAGGCTCCGACCGGCTCGCGAAGGCGGGCGTCGACCCGGTGCTCTTGAAGAAGGTGCCTCGCAAGCTCGCCAAGCGGCTCACCGCCTTCCCGATTCTCTATGACAATAGGACTCGGACCCTTTCGGTCGTCGCTGCCGACGTCACCGACGATGACGTGCGTCAGCAGATGCAGTTCGCGACGGGCGCGCGAGACGTGAACGTCTACGTCGCTCGCGAGGCTGCCATTCGCTCGCTGATCGCCAAGCACTACGACCAAGACCACCGTTCGTTTGAGATGCTGCTCAGCGGCGCGTCCTCGCGGAAGGTCCAAACCTCCCGCGAGTCGGACCCGGTGCCGGGTTGGGGTCAGGTCTTCGAGGACAATGACGGCCTTCTCACCCAGCGCGCCGGAGCCCCCTCAATCGAGATGGAGGAGCCTGCCAACGACCAGTTGCAGCCCGAGTCCGAAGAGCCGCCGCCTCAGACGCAATCGAAGGTTACCGCGGGTCAAACGCTCATCGAACAGCTCGCGGCACCAGGGCAGGGTGACGATCTCACCGTGGGCCCCGAGGTCTTTCTCGAAACGCTGAGCGTGCTGGTGACGCTGATCGAGCAACTCAACCAGGACCGTGGCGGACACTCGATGCGCGTCGCGCGCATCTGTCAGCAAGTGGGTGAGCGGATTCGGCTCACCAAGCCGCAGGTGCAGGGCATTTTGATTGCCGCATACCTGCACGACGTCGGCGTTTCTGCCGATTCGCACGTCACGCCTTTTCATGTGGCGCTCGATGAGTCCAAGTGCGATGTCGCCCGCCGCATCTACACTGCGCCCACCCGGCTTCTCGAGTCGGTGGCTCTGCCCGAAACTGCCGTCGCCGCCCTCCGGCACCGCTACGAGCGATTCGATGGGAAGGGTTTCCCAGAGCGACTAAGCGGCAAGGACATTCCGCTCGGCGCCCGCGTGCTCGCGGTGGTCGAGAGTTACATCGACCTGACACAGAGCAAGTCGAACGCCCTTGGAAAGCGCGTCGACGCGGAGGCGGCCTGCGATGCCCTCGACCCCCACAAGGGAACGACGTTTGACCCGGCGGTCGTCGACTGGCTACGACACATCGTCCTCGACGAGGGGATGAAGACGCAGATTCTGTCGGACCGGAACCGCGCGCTGATCGTCGACCCGGACCCCGAGGAGACGGCCGTGCTCGAAGTGCAGTTTGCCGGCCAAGGCTACGAGGTCGCGATCGAGCGGTCCGTCGAGGGCGCGATTCGGTGCCTGGACGCCGAGAAGTATGATGTGGTCGTGAGTGAGGTGCACCTGTCTGGCGGTCAGGGTTTCGACCTGCTGCGGCGCATTCGCGAAAGCGCGCACGCGAAGGTCCCGTTGATGTTTGTGACGTCGGAGCGTGCACAGTCCTCCGTCAACCGTGGGCTCGAGCTCGGGGCCGCCGACTATGTGGTCAAGCCGGCCTCCGCGGCCGTCGTCGTCGCGAAAGCGAGTCGCGCCATCGCCGATAGTCGCACCAAGAAGCCCGGGGGCCGCGGCGTGTCTGGGTCGCTGCAAGAGATGTCGCTCCCCGACGTGATTCAGATTCTCGGAAACGGCCGAAAGAGCGGGCGTCTCAAGGTGAGCAGCGGAACACTGCAGGGCGTGCTGATGTTCCAGGACGGGTCGATTCATGACGCCCGGTGTGGCGACCTCGGCGGGGCCGAAGCGGTCTACGGAATCCTTCGCCTCATGGAGGGCGATTTCGAGTTCGAACCGGATTCGACCCCGGTGGAGGACGTCGTCGGCATTCCAACACACCATCTGTTGCTCGAAGCGATGCGCCGGCTCGACGAAGAGCAGCGGTAGCACCGGGCCAGGTGTTCAGCGGGTCGCTAGTTTGAGCCCGCGACTGCGTGGGATATGCTGCAGAGGTGCGCTTGTGTCATCAGTGTGGCGCGTCAGTAGAAGCTGACGCGCGCTTTTGTTCGGCTTGTGGGGCCTCGTCTGACGAGCAAGAAGCGGGCGGTGCTTCGGACCCGCTCGTCGGTCGGGTCGTCGGTGGAACCTACCTGTTGCAGGAGGTCGTCGGCGTCGGCGGGATGGGCCGCGTCTACAAAGCCGAGCAGTCGACCCTTGGTCGCACCGTCGCGGTCAAAGTCATCCACCCGCACCTTCTTAGCGATGAGCAGACCGTCGCCCGGTTCTACCAGGAGGCGCGGGCTTCGAGCAGGCTCAATCACCCGAACAGCGTGAGCATCATCGACTTCGGTCGAACCGACGACGGCATCCTCTATCTGGCGATGGAGTTCCTCAGCGGCAAGGACTTGGCGCTGGTGATGCACGAGGAAGGGCCGCTTCCCATCGAGCGGGTGTGCAACATTTTGGCCAACACACTCGACGCGCTCGGCGAGGCGCACGAACTCGGCATCGTC
Source organism: uncultured Polyangiaceae bacterium (assembly GCA_964195565.1). Lineage (GTDB taxonomy): Bacteria > Myxococcota_A > Polyangia > Polyangiales > Houyiibacteriaceae > SG8-38. The sequence continues at coordinate 4,959 of CAXMRN010000197.1, forward strand.
CACCGCGACCTGAAACCCGAGAACATCATCCTGCGCCCATTGCGGTCGGGCGATGACCTGGTGAAGGTGGTCGATTTCGGTCTCGCGACGATCCTAGGCAAGGAGAGTTCGATCACGAAGCCGGGGCTGGTATGTGGAACGCCTGATTACATGTCGCCCGAGCAGGGCCGCGGAGACGGCGTCGATGGCCGGGGCGATTTGTACGCGCTCGGGGTTGTGCTGTTCGAGCTCCTAGTGGGTCATTTGCCGTACATCGACGACACTCCGACGCGGGTCGTGCTCAGGCATCTCAACGACCCGGTGCCCGACCCACGCCAGGCGAGCCCGAATCGAAACATTTCCGACCACCTCGCCGAGGTGACGATGAAGGCGCTCGCCAAGGACGCCAACGAGCGCTACCAAGTCGCCCGCGAGATGCAGGCGGCATTGCGCGGCGCACTCGAAGAGCTGCGGGTGGGCCGGACGTCGGTGACGCCGTGCCCGAACTGTGGGGCCCCTGCGCTTCTCGCGCAGAACTTCTGTGGCGAGTGCGGTGGGCGGCTCGCGGGAGCCGAACCCTCACTTGGAAGCAATCGTTCGCTCCGGCCATCGTTCTATCCGCCGCTCGGCTCGCAGCGAGCATTCGTGGGACGCGAGGACGAGCTGCGACTGACTCGGGAGTATCGACACGAAGCCGCGCAGGGTGCCCATTGGGTCCACATCTTCGGAGAGCCCGGGGTCGGCAAGACTCGATTCCTCACCGAGATCGCCGAGGTCGCAGCGGCCGAAGGCGACCTCGTGATCGGGGCAGGGGCGCACGCCACCGGCGCGCCCGTTCCATACGCCGCGATTCGAACCATCTTGGCGGAGCTTCTCGAGGTCGACGATTCGGAGCTCGGGAGGATGGCCGACCGCGGGGACGAGCTTGGCTCGGATTTGGCCGCCGCAGGCGTCGACGAAGTGATGAATCCGGCAGGCTTGATCGGAGGCGACGGTCGTTCGCGAACCGGAGCAGTCGCCGAGGCGCTGGCCGGCGCGGTGCGCCGTGCGCGGGGTCGCGCATCGAGCGGTCGCGTGATGCTGATCGTCGATGATCTTTCGCATTGCGACGGGCTCACGCAGCGGACAGTCATCGAGCTCGCGCGAGTGTTGGGCAGCGAGCCGGTGCTATTGGTGACAGCGGGCGACGACGATCGCGGCATACTGGCCAACGAAACCATGCATCTCGAGGGGCTCCATCCCGAAGAGGCAGAACGATTCTTGGCGGGTTCGTTTCATCTTCGCTTGGTGTCGGGCCTTCAACAGCTCACCGAGTCGATAGGCGGAAGCGTCCTGCCTCTGCACCTCGAGCAACTCGAGGCGCTCGGCGTTTCTCCGGACGATGGCCCGCCGCCGCGAATGGCAGACGCAATCGCGCAACGTATCGAGCGCGTCGATGTCGACGCACAACGCTTGCTTCAAGCGGCCGCGGTGCTCGGTCGGACATGCGACCTGGACGCGCTGCGCGCGGTGGCTGGCGCCACTGAGCTGACCGGCCTCGACGAGCTAGCTGGGAACTCGCTCGTCCAACTCGATGGCTCGAGGGTAAGCATCGTCCACCCGTTCATCGCGGATCTAGTCGAGGCATCGATTCCGGCCGAGGCCCGTCGCGGGCTTCACCGCCGCGCCTACGAAGTATTGAGCGAGCTCCGGGCTCCCCAGGAAGTGCGGGCGGCCCATGCGTTCCGAGGCGTCGAGCCCGTGACAAGCTTGGTGGTGTTGGAGAAGGCCGGAGACGCCGCGATGGCGCGCGGCGACCACGCTGGCGCCGTTCTCGAGTACCGTCGAGCGCTCGAGCTCGCGCGGCGTGAGACTTTGGAGAGCGGAGATACCGTGTACGATGGCGCTATCGCAATGTTCAGCCGGAAGCTCGGCGAAGCGCTCGCGCGGTCAGGCGACGCGGCGGGCGCAGACGGCGTGCTTCGAGAAGCGATCGACCTGACGGTTCCTGGAAGCGCGGACCGGGCGAAGATGCTCCTGTCGCTTGGGCGAATTGCCGCGCGCCGTGACCGCCCACGTGACGCGATGCGGCACTTCGGACAGGCCCTCGAGCTCGTGGCGGGCGTCGAGCCATCCGTCGAGTCGCATCTGCAGGTCGCCATCGGGCGGATTCGCCGGATCGAAGGCGACCCGCAGCACGCAGCCAACGCATACCGCCGCGCACTCGAGCTCTTCGCCGACATCGGCGCCCCCGCAGACACCATGACGCGAACCCGGCTCGAGCTCGCAGACGCGTTGACCGCGGGCGGCGAGCACGAAGGCGCCGCCGAGGAGCTCGGAGCTGTCGAGCGCGACGGCAGAGCCAACGGTGCCAACAGCGTGGTGGCCAGGGCGGTGGGCATGTTGGGATCGATCGACGAACTGGCCGGAAGGGCCCGCGACGCCCAGGTTCGCTACGAAGAAGCCGCCTCGCTGGCCGCCCAGGCCGGCGACGCCCCCGGCTACCGGCGTTGGCTTTCCGCCAGCAAAACCCTCCGGGCCAGCATCTAGCCTCTCCTGCTCCTCGTTCGGCGGGCGTAGCACTTCCAAGGTGCGCAGATACCTCGCCTCCACTCCACACTTCCTGATACGTTCGGCCGCGCGCTCAAGCGCAAATGAAAGGGCGAAGGTTCAATTAATGAAGAAGCTACAAGTTGTGTTTGCGATTGTGTTTAGCTCGATGCTGGCTGTCACCGGCTGCGGAGAGACAAATGGTGGCTCTGGGGGATCGGGTGGTTCCGGTGGCAGTACGGCGACTGGTTCGTGCAAGACGATCTGCGCTGCCGACTGTGATCTTTTCGGCGCAGACCCCGCTAGCCCCACCTGCGCGTCGGAGTGCATGGAGCTCAACTTGGATGTCGGCTGTGGCTCCGAGACGACAGCAGCCGTGGCATGCGCCCAGCAAGCTCAAGGCGGTGACTGCAATGTAGACCCAGCAAGCTCGTGCCAAGCTGAGGGTAGTGCTTTTACTGCCTGCGATGATGCGCGCGACTCCGCTGGCACTGGGGGATCGGGCGGTTCCGGTGGAGGCACGGCGGGAGCGCAGTGCACCCGCATCTGCAACAGCAATTGCAGTGGCATCTTGGACCCTGGTCCCACTTGCCTCCAAGAGTGCGCTGCTGATGGCTACGACATGGAGCCCTGCGAAAATGAGGTGAACGCCCTTTATGACTGCTTGGAAGGCGACGACTGCGATCCTCTCGGGTGTGCCGCAGAGGATGACGCCTGGCAAAACTGCGGATAGCTCTTCCGTCCGATGCAACGCGTAGCGAGGTGCTGCCTGTACGGCGGCGCCTCCTGCGCACGCAGGTTGCACGTCGCTGCGTCCTCCGCTGAGAGCGCGAACGCGGCCCCTTTGCGGAACTTAGCACTCTGCTATGCTCCGGCGCATGCGGCGCTGCTGGTGGATCTGCGTTCTGGTCGCTGCGTTCGGCTGCGATACGCTCGGTGAGTTCAGCACCGGGGACAGCGACGTCTACCGTGGCGAGATTGTCGGGGTCTACGATCCGCTCAACTGTCCGGACGGCATCGACTGCTCGTTCATTCGCCGAGGCTTTCCATCGAGCGTGACGTTGGACCTCACCTTCGATCCCGAGCAGCAGTACGAGAACCCCGGCACAATCACGACCAGCGGCGAGGATTGCGGCCCCACCTTCACCGGCACCCCTTTGCTTCCGATTCCGCCCCTCGCGCACGACCAGCTCGGGCTCTACGAGTTTCCAGGCGGCGGCAGGATTCGAAACTACATGTTCGTCGCGCGCCCGGAGTCCGGCCCACTCGCAGGGCGAGATGCGATGGTGTTCTTGTCGCTGCTTCGCGGAGGCAACGTGGAGGTGCGAGTCGTTGCTGGCCCGGGGTTGATCATTTGCGACCCGTCGGACTGTGCTTCGATCGATGCAGGCCAGTGCGACTACTTTGGCGTGTTCGGTTTGCATCGGGAGGCGCTTTGATGCGCGTCCTCGGGATCGAGAGCTCCTGCGACGAAACGGCTGCAGCGTTGGTCACCGATACCGGGGAGGTATTGGCGGACGTCATCGCGAGTCAGATCGCGATGCACGGCCCGTATGGCGGCATCGTCCCGGAGCTCGCGTCGCGGGCGCACATGCAGGCGATCATTCCCGTCATTCGCGAGGCTCTGGCCGGCACGCCCGGTGGGCTCGACGGCATCGACGCGATTGCGGTTACCCAGGGGCCCGGCTTGGTCGGCTCGCTCTTGGTTGGCGTGCAAGTCGCCAAGGCGTTGGCATGGAGCCTCGGAAAGCCGCTCGTGGGCGTGAATCATTTGGACGGTCATCTTCTCGCGGTGTACTTGCGCCGACCCGGCAAGGACGAGCCACAGGATGGGCCGGCGATGCCGTATGTGGGGCTGCTCGTAAGCGGCGGGCATACCGCGCTCTACCGAGTCGAAGCCCATGACGACATCGTGCTGCTCGCGCAGACACGTGACGACGCAGCCGGTGAGGCGTTCGACAAAGCAGGCAAGCTTCTTGGTCTCGGGTATCCAGGCGGGCCCGCGATCGACCGACTGGCCGCCGCTGGGGACCCCACCGCCGTTTCGTTTCCTCTTCCAATGGCGTCGAAGAAAATTCTCGACTTCAGCTTCTCGGGCCTCAAGACCGCTCTTGCGCGCCATGTTCAACAGCAGGGCATCCCGGACGACGAGCAGGGGCTCGCCGATCTCTGTGCGTCGTTCCAGGGAGTCATCGTCGAGAGCCTCGTCCGGAAGTCGATCCTCGCCTGCAAGCAGGAAGAGCTCGATCGGCTGGTCATCACCGGGGGCGTGGCAGCGAACCGCGGGCTGCGCGCTCGTGCCAAAGACGTGTGCGACACCAATGGCATTCGCCTATTCGTCCCGCCTCCTATCTCGTGCACCGACAACGCCGCGATGATCGCAATGGCTGCGGCGCATCGCTTGGCGGCGGGCGATCAGGACGATCTCTCGTTCGCCGTCTATTCACGCGCTCCGGACCGGCGCCGCGGCAAGTTTCGACGGGATGGATCCCTCGTCGAGCGCAAGTCACCATAGGCGCTCGATGCTGGAGCCTGCCCCTGAGTCGATCGTCTCACCCTACGTCGAAGTGGCCTTGCCGGTTCCGCTTCGCAAGGTGTTCACGTACGACGTGCCGAGCGGTCTGAAAGGTGCTCTACAGCCCGGCAGCCGCGTGGCCGTGTCGTTCAGCCGTCGAAAGCTTGCGGGTTTCGTGGTGAACGGCCGGGAAGACCTTCCTGAAGGCGTGGCGCGTGCCCTTCCGGTCGCGGGGCTTCTCGAAGCCGAGCCGGTGTTTACCCCGGAGCTCCTGCGGTTCCTGGACCAAGCTGCCAAGTACTACATGCATCCGCTTGGCGAAGTCTTGCGCGCCGCTGCCCCCGCGCTGCCTTCGGGAGCCATGCGCCGCCTACGGGCCGATGGCTTTCTCGATGCTGCCGAGAATCTCCCCGGGCAACGCGTAGCTCACCACACCACGTGGAAGGTGACGGCCACCGCCAAAAGTGCCGAGGGCGTTCGCCTCGGCGCGCGGCAGAAGCAGCTCCTGGAGCGCCTCGCCAATCGTGAGTCGGTCGTGCTCGAAGAGCTTCGGGGCGAGTTCAACGACCCGCGCGCGGTGATCCGGTCGCTCGCGGACAAGGGGCTCGTCGAGTACGAGGAGGTTGAAGCGAGTCGCGATCCGTTCTTTCGTTCTCCCGTGGAGCGGGACGCGCCGCACGCGCCGACCGCGGCTCAGCAACTCGCCATCGACGCCGTTGGTGAGGCGATTACAAACCGCACGGGAGAGGCATTCCTCCTGCATGGCGTCACCGGTTCCGGCAAGACCGAAGTGTATCTCCGGGCTATCGATGGCGTGCGCAAAGCAGGCGGCGGGGCGGTGTTGCTCGTGCCGGAGATTGCGCTCACGCCCCAGCTCGTTGGGCGTTTCCGCGCACGGTTTGGCGATGACATTGCCGTTCTGCACAGCGGTCTCACCGCGCGTCAGCGTGACGATGCCTGGCAATCGCTTCGACGGGGGCGGGTGCAAGTCGCGATCGGGGCGAGGTCCGCGTTGTTCGCCCCGGTCGCAGATTTGGGGTTGATCGTCGTCGATGAGGAGCATGACCCCTCGTTCAAGCAGGACGAAGGCTTTCGATATCACGCGCGCGACATGGCGCTGCTCCGGGCCCAGTACGCAGGTGCGGTGTGTGTGCTCGGGAGCGCGACGCCTTCAGTCGAGACCTATCACCGTGCGAACGAGGGTCGGATCCGGTTGCTCTCCCTGCCGACGCGCGCCACCGGCGCCACGATGCCGGAGGTCGAGATCGTCGATCTCCGCCGCCACCGAACAGGCCCGACAGGCCACCCGCTTCTTTCGGGCCCGCTTCATTCTGCGATCGGCGAGTGCTTGGAGACCGATCATCAGGCGATTATCTTCCTCAACCGGCGCGGTTTTGCGCCGAGTGTGCGGTGCGCCTCGTGTGGGACCGTGGCGGAGTGCCCCGCGTGCAGCGTCGCGCTGACCGAGCATCGAGAGCAGGGCGCGCTTCGATGCCACTACTGCGATTTCCATCGAGCCGTTGCAATGGCCTGCGCGGCGTGCGGGAGCACCGAGCACAAACGGCTCGGGGTCGGAACCGAACAACTCGAGAATTCCATCGAAGAGAGTTTCCCCAAGGCGCGAGTCGCCCGGCTCGATCGCGACACGGCTTCTGGGGACGGGGTAGAGGCGGTGCTCGATCAGCTGCGCAGCGGTGAAGTCGATGTACTCGTCGGGACACAGATGGTCACCAAGGGGCACGACATCGCCGGCGTGACTCTAGTCGGCGTGGCGCTCGCCGACCAAAGCCTCGCCTTCCCGGACTTTCGCGCCTCCGAACGCACGTTTCAGTTGCTGGCCCAGGTTGCCGGGCGCGCGGGGAGGGCCGACACCCCCGGCAAGGTCATTCTGCAGACCTTTCAGCCCGATCATCCCGCCGTACGTCTAGCCGCACAGCACGACTACGAAAGCTTCTACGCCGCAGAAATCCGAGATCGTGAGGAGGTCGGGTATCCCCCCTTCGCCCGTCTCGTCGGCGTCCGGGTCCACGCCGGCGCCGAAGCCGATGCGCGCGGCGCCACCCAGGTTTTGGCCGACACCGCGCGCCAACACCCGGCGGTCAGAGACGGCGCAGTCCAAGTCCTAGGCCCGGCCCCCGCCCCCCTGGTCCGTCTCCGAGGCCGCTACCACTACCGCCTCTTGCTGAAGTCCCCCGACCGAAAGCTCCTCCGAAACGTCACCGCCCACCTAGCGGCCCGAATCGACCAAGGCCTCCCCCCAACCCACGCCACCCTAGACATCGACCCCCTCTAGGATCACGAGGGGGATGGGGCGGGTTACGGTTTTGGCGTAGTCGCGCCAGTGGGGGTTGTAGGACTCGGCTTGGGGCCAGATGGCTGCGTACTCCTCCGGAGTGGCGGAGCGTGCTTGGACTTGGCGGATGGTCTTGCCGAGTTGAGTCGTGGCGGCCGGGTTGGCTTGGAGGTTGAGCCACCAAGCGGGCTGGGCTTCCTTGCCGCCGTTGGAAGGGTAGATGAGGACGACGTCTCCGTGGGGCATGTAAACGAGAGGGGTGGTTCGCTGCTTGCCGCTCTTGCGGCCGGTGGTCGTGAGCAACAGGACTTTTCGCCCCAGGCCGACGCTGCCGACAAAGCGGCCTCCCAGGCGTTTGTAGAGTTTGGCGTGGAGCTGCCCGAAGGAGCGCCAATCGCGCGCGCTCATTCGGCCGCTTCTTGCTTCTGGCTGGAGGGTGCTTGGGCAGCGTCTTCGGCCGCGAGGAATCCAAAGGTCAGCGCCGGGCCGATCGTGCCGCCGGCGCCTGGGTAGGTTCGCCCCATCATCGACTCCGCCGAGTTGCCAGCCGCGTAGAGACCTGGGATCGACTGCCCGTCTTCTTTCAGCACGCGGCTGTGCTCGTCGGTAACCAGGCCCCCTTTGGTTCCGAGGTCGCCTGGATAGATTTGCACGGCGTAGAAGGGACCGGTTTCGATCGGACCGAGTGAGCAGTTCGGCTTCACGTTGGGGTCGCCGTAGTACCGGTCTTGCGCGCTCCAGCCGCGGTTGAAGTCCGGGTCTTCGCCTTTGAGAGCGTAGTCGTTGAAACGGGTGATTGCGGCCTTTGCGGTGACCGTCGGAATCTTGAGTTGCTCACAGAGTTCGTCGAGCGTCTCCGCCTTGTAGAGGAAGTTACCGTCTCGATAGCGGCGAGGGAGCCGCTTGTCGGGCATGACCTTGCCAGGCGCCACGGGGCCCGCGATCGATGATTTGCGATAGGTCGCATCAAAGATGTGAAACCAGCGTGGATCAGCCGCGCCGGTTTTCGCGACGTCGTCGTACATCCCGTTGACGACGTCGATGTACGGCGCCGCCTCGTTGGTGAATCGTTTCCCGTCTTGGTTGAGGAACAACCCGTGCGGGAGGCTCTTCTCGACGACCAGCACCCAGGAGAAGGGTGATCTCGGCACCAAGGACACCGGTGTCCACCAGGCTTCGTCCATCAGGCCGAGCGCGCCTCCGGCCTCATGGCCCATTCGAATCGCGTCACCTGTGTTCGAGGGCGTGCCCGCAGTCCACTCGGTCGTGATCGGGTGCCGCTGGTACTTCTGCCGCATTTCGAGGTTTCGTGAAAAGCCGCCGGCTGCCAGGACTATGCCGCGGTTGGCCTTCACGCGAAGGGTCTTGCCCTCCTTGTTGAGCACGGCGCCCACGGCCTTGCCGTCCTCGAACACCAACTCTTCGACGCCGGTGTTGAGCCACGTGGGGACCTTGCGTTCCTTGAGCGACAACAGGAGCCGGCCCATCAGCGAGTTGCCCGCGCAGAGCTTGGTGTCGCGCCCCCATCGCTTCCGCTTGAAGTGGCGCAACATGTACAAGAACATCTGCCACGCCATGAACATCATCGTCGTGAAGCCGACACCGATCGCGGCCTGTGCTTCCTTCGCGGTGATGCCGAACTTTCCAAGAATCTGTGATTGCGGGTGAGGTCGCCGCAGACGGATCATGTCCTCGCGCAACTTCGAACCGTCGAACGGGAGCGGGTCCATCGAGCGACCACCGGAGCGTCCACCCGGTGCTTCGGGGTAGTAGTCCGTGTACTTCGCCAGTGGGATGTACCGGACGTGCGTCTCGTCGTGCAGGTATGCGAGCACCCGCTTGCTTTCTCGAATGTACAGCCACAAACGATCGTCGGGCACCTCACCCTTGGTGATGTGCTTCAGGTACGTAAAGCCGTCCTCATCGGAGTCGGGGATGCCTTCGCCCGCCATCCCGGGGTTGTTCGCGACCCAGCAAACGCCTCCCGACATCGCCGAGTTGCCGCCGTAGAGCTCACTCTTCTCGACGAGGAGGACCTCCAGCCCAAGGTCGTGACCGCGTACGGCCGCCCCCATCCCGGCAGCACCGCTTCCCATCACGAGTAAATCGACTGTACGGTCCCACTCCGCCATTGAGGCGCTCCTTTGTTACGGGTCGGTTCGCAAAAATAGAACATGTTCTAGTGAGACAGCGCTGTCAAACACTCTGGATCTTGCGGCGGAGGGTGCCTAGCGCTAGAAAAAGCAAACCTTTCCAAGGTGTTGAGCGGCTAGCCGCTCGGAGGTCCGACGTTGATTCGCCCCATTCTGTTTTATCCCGACAAACGTCTTCGCGAGCCCGGCAAAGAGGTCGAGGACTTCGATGCCGAGCTGAATCAGTTGATCGACGACATGGCGGAGACGATGTACGCGGCTCCAGGGGTTGGACTGGCGGCTCCGCAGCTCGGCATATCGAAGCGTCTGTTCATCGTGGACGTAGCGACCGACGACGAGGAGCCCAGCGACCTGCGGGTGTTCATCAATCCGGAGATCGTCGCGACCGAAGGCGAGACGGTATTCAACGAAGGCTGTCTGTCGTTTCCGGGGATTCGTGAGGACATCGATCGCGCGGAGCGGGTCACCGTCAAGGCGGTCGACAAGGACGGCAAGCCGTTCGAGCTCGAGGCGGAGGGCTTGTTAGCAATCGCGATTCAGCACGAGAATGATCACCTCGATGGCGAGCTGATGATCGACCACCTGAGCGTGCTGCGCCGCCGGTTGGTGCACCGCGCGATGAGCAAGCGAGCAGCGGCCGACGCCGCGCAGTGACGGCCTGTGCGAACCATTTTCTTTGGTAGCCCCCAGTTCGCGGTGCCTTGCCTAGAGGCGCTGCACGAAATTAGCGACGTCGCCGCTGTCATCTCGCAGCCGGATCGGCCGGCCGGCCGCGGGCTCGCCATGCGACCGCCTGCGGTGAAGAAGCGCGCCCTCGAGCTGGGACTCGAGGTGTGGCAGCCCACCAAGGTTCGAACGGCTGACTTCGCGGAGAAGCTGCGAGCCCTCGAGGCCGACGTTGCGGTCGTCGTGGCATACGGCCGAATCTTGCCTCGCGCGGTGCTCGATGCGCCACGAATGGGGTGCGTCAACGTGCACGCTTCCCTGCTTCCACGCTGGCGCGGTGCCGCTCCGATTCAGTGGTCGATCGTTCACGGAGATGCGGAGACCGGCGTCACCCTGATGCAGATGGATGAGGGCATGGACACCGGCGCGGTCCTCGCGGCCGCGTCGGCGCCAATCCAACGCGATGATGACGCGGCGACGCTGAGTGATCGGCTTTCGAAGATGGGGGCCGAGCTACTACGCGAGGAGCTGCCTCGTTATGTGGCCGGTGATCTCACTCCACGGCCGCAAGCAGAAGACGCGGCGACCATGGCTCCGCTCTTGAAGAAAGAACACGGTCGCATCGACTGGAACAAATCGTCTCAGGCGGTGCATAATCAGATACGCGGCATGAACCCTTGGCCCGGCGCACACACGCTTCTCGGCGAACGACGCATCAAAGTGCATCGTACCGTCGCGTCGACGCTCGATCCCGAAGGTGCTGCTCCCGGCCAGGTGATAGCGCTCGATCCCGAGGGGATCCTCGTCGCGTGCACCGAGGGCACGCTCGAGATTCAGGAGCTTCAAGAAAGCGGCCGCAAACGAGTCGACGCGCGCGCCTTTGCGAGTGGGCGCGGAGTCGCGGTCGGTGACCGGTTTGTGAGTGAAGGGGTCGAGGCATGAAGATCTACACGAAGACAGGCGACGAGGGCGAGACCGGGCTCTTTGGTGGGGCGCGAGTATCGAAAGCGTCGCTTCGCGTAGAAGCGTACGGTGAGGTGGACGAGCTGAATAGCGCTGTTGGTTGGGCGCGCGTGTCGGTTTCGGATCTTGATCTCGACGCCCTCCTCAATCAGATTCAAAACGACCTCTTCGAGGTAGGCGCGGAACTTGGCTCGACCGAAGATCGCAAGCAGAAGAGCGCGATGCCGCTGATCACCGAGCCCCAAGTCGAGGCCCTCGAGCGCGCCATCGACAAGTACGAGGAAGGGCCCCCTGCGCTCACTTCGTTTGTTCTTCCAGGTGGCAGCGAGAGCGCGTCCCGCTTCCACCTCGGGCGTTGTGTCTGCCGCCGGGCCGAACGTTCGCTCGTCGCGCTCGGCGCACAGGAGGCCGTCCGTGGCGAGGTTTTTCGATACATCAACCGCCTCAGCGACCTGCTGTTCGTGCTCGCCCGCTACGCCAATCACATCGCGGACGTCGAGGATATCCCCTGGAAGGGGCAGGGCGGCTAAGGCATGTCGTCGGAGTCGAGCGCGAAGTCTCGTGTCCCGACCCGACCGTCTGCAAGCACGTCGCCGGGCAAATCTAGGCCATCGCGGATCTCTTCGATTGCCTC
>CAXMRN010000198.1:0-6140 GCA_964195565.1 uncultured Polyangiaceae bacterium
GCCCTGCCCCAGGGCTTTGCGTCGATCCACACATCGCCCCAGGGTTGAACCACAACATGGACCGACCCCCTGCGAACCTTCGCCGGCGCCGGCGCCGGCTCCGGCACTGGCGCCGGCACTGACGCCGGCACTGACCCTGGCACTGACCCCGGAACCGACTCTGACACTGCGACCGCCACGGCCGCGATCAGGAGGGCGACCAGCGCCCCCGCCGCGAGCACTGCGCGACCCTTTTTGCCAGTGGTTCGGTTTACCGCAGGCCCGTGGGGCCGCTGTGCAGCCGCAGTAGCGAGCGGAGGCGGACGGCTGAGCTCGGTGTCTCGTTCGTCTTCACGTGCACGGACGTGCATCCGCGCAGCAGGTCCTCCCCGATGCCCTTCGATCGTCGCTGCGAGCTCTCGCCGCACCCTCGGCGGGGGCGCCACGGTGGCAAGCTCCTCGAGCAGTTGTGCTGCGCTTGGCGTGCGCGCATCCCGATCGGTCGCGATCAGCCGCTCGATGACTTCTATCAACGGCGTGGGCACCTCCGGCGCGGCGTCGGCGAGCGATAGGCGGTCGCCCTCCAGGATCTTCTGCATCGTTTCGACATCGTGTGCCCCATCGAAGGGGCGGACCCCCGCGGCCGCTTCGAACAGGACGACGCCGAGGGAAAAGAGATCCGCCCTCCCATCGACGGCTTCGCCTCGCATGTGCTCCGGAGACATGTAGGGGATCTTCCCCTTCGCGCTCCGACTTGCTGTCACTCCGGCGTTGTCGATCGCCTTCGCGATACCGAAGTCGGCGAGCTTTGCCTCCCCCGTGCGGCTCAACAAGATGTTGGAAGGAGAGATGTCCCGGTGGACCAAGCTCCCGTGTGCGTGTTCGAGTGCGTACGCTAGATCCAACGCGATCAACGCCACCGTCTCCGGTGTGAGCTTCTCGCCGGGAGACGACTTGAGGAGCGACCGGAGATCGACACCATCGACGAGCTCGAGAGTCATGTAGTGGACACCGCCGACTTCTCCGAAGTCGATCACCCCGACGATGTTCGTATGCCGAAGCCGCGCTGCCAAATTCGCCTCGCGCTCGAAACGAGCGACGAACTCGGGGTCATCGCAGAACGCTGGCAGGACGCGTTTCAGGCACACGTGTTGTTCGAACCCACCAGCCGCGTCGCGCACCGCTTCGAAGGTTTCCGCCATGCCTCCCACGCCCAGACGACGGATCAGGTGATACGGGCCAAACTCTCGCGGCTCACCGGCCATTCGTTCGAAGACTAGCATCATTGCAAAAGCACTGGCGCGCCCACTGCCGCCGATGCAGGCTCCTGCGCCACTGATGAACGCAGCGTCAGGTCCAACCAGAGGCGTCGATCGCGCCGTCTTCCGGCGCCTGTTCGACCTGGCGATGCCGATCGTCGGCTTGAACGTGCTGAGCGTGTTGACACTGGCCGTCGACACGGCGATGTGCGGGCGCCTCGTCGACGCCGAGGAGGCGCTTACCGCGCTTGGCTTCGCTGGCCAGCTGATCTTCTTGCTCATGGTTGTGATGCTGGGGCTGACCGTGGGCACCGTCGCGTTCATCGCCCGCGCCCACGGCGCTGGGAAGACCGGCCGCGTCAATCACGTCCTCCATCAGAGCATTCTCTTGACCTACGTGGTTTCGATCGGGGTGGCGGTCTTCGGGAACCTCGGAGCCGGCGCCGCGATGGAGTTGCTCGGGGCAGAGCCGGCGGTGCGCGACCTCGGGGTGGACTACCTCCGTCCCCTCGTTGGGCTCACCGTCTTCTTCTACTTGAACATACTGTTCGCGGCAGCGCTGAGGGCAGTCGGCAACACCATGCTGCCCTTCATGATCGCCTTGTTCAGCAACTTCCTCAACATCGTCTTGAACTACGGGCTCATTCTCGGGCGGCTCGGTCTACCCGCCATGGGGGTTCGCGGGGCGGCTTGGGGAACTGTGATCGCACAGGCGGTGTCGGTCTTCTTGATGGTGTTTCTCCTGCGACGCGACGTCGTGTACGGGATGCGAGCGCACCTTCACCTGGCACCGATCGATCGTCCGCTGGCGAACGACCTCTTTCGGGTGGGAGCGCCCGCCGCGCTCGACATGCTGGTTCTCAACGTGGCATTCCTTTCGGTGGTCGGGATGCTGGGGCGCGTGGCGCAGGTAGCCGTGGCGGCGCACGGCATCGGCCTCCGAATTCAATCGCTGGCATTCGTGCCCAGTTTGGGCGTCTCGCAGGCCATCGGGGCGATGGTCGGAAACGCGTTGGGCGGCGGCAATGTGAGCGAGGCCCGCGAGGTCGTCCGGGGAGGCATGATGCTGTCGACGGGGATCGCCACGGTGATCGGGCTCGCGATCGTGCTCGGCGCCGCACCGATCATGTCGATCTTCAATGTCGACCCCACGACGGAGCTCGGGCGCTATTCGATCCTCTGGATGCAAATCCTCGGCGTCGGCATGCCGATCGTCGGCGTCCACATCGCGCTCATCGGAATGCTCCGCGGGGCAGGGGCGACCAACACCAGCCTATTGATCAACATCGTCGGGACCATGGCCATCCAGGTCCCGCTCAGTTGGTTCCTCGGTTTCGTCATGGGGTGGGGGGCCTTCGGAATCTGGGTGGCGGTGCCTATTTCGTTCCTGGTGCGCATGTTGCTGGGTGTCATCGCCTACCGGCGGGGGGACTGGGCCCAGGCGGGTGCGACGATCTGATCGGCTACCCATGGGCAGGGATTTCTCCGAGCGCCTTTCTTTTGGTAACCTCTGCCTATGATCAACGCCTTGATCAGGGTGGTGTATCGAGTGGCGCATTGGGGGTTGCGACTCCTGTGGTTCATTCGACGACCGGAGACTACGGGGGCACTGGTGGCCGTGTGGCATGACGACCGTGTTCTGCTGGTGAAGAACTCCTACCGGCCGCAGCTCACCTTGCCCGGGGGCTACATCAGGCCGCGGGAGGATCGCCGAACGGCTGCTGCGCGCGAGCTTCGCGAGGAGGTCGGCATCCGGGTGCAGCCGAAACGGTTGGTGCACGCGTACCACGGCACCCATCTGTTCGAGAACCGCAAAGACACGCTCGACATCTACGAGCTCGAGGTCGAGACCGCGCCGGACGTGCGAGTCGACGATCGTGAGGTCGTGCGGGCCGAGTTCCACACGCCCGATGACGCGCTCCGTTTGGAAATCGTTCCGCACCTCGAAGAGTATCTATCTCGACGAATCGGGCGGGCGGCGGGTTGAGCCCCGGCAACCCTCGCGAGGCGCTCGCACGCGAGGCGCTCAGGCTTCACGAACGTTATCATCGGGAGCTGATCGAACGCTTTTGCGTTTGCCCCTGGGCGAAGCCCGCGCGCGCCGATGGTCGCACTCGAGCGCATGTCGTCATCGATGTGTCGTGCGGACCCGAGGAGCTGATGCCGGTCTTGGCCGAGTGGGCCAAGGACGAAACGGTCGATGTGGCGTTTGTGATAGCGCCACGTTTCGAGGGTGACGCAGATGGTTTTGCGGAGTGGGCGGCGTCGATCGCACAGCCGCATGACGGCGCCTTTCTCACGGCACCGTTCTACCCAAATGCTTCCGACTCCGCAGGGTCGATCCAGTTCCTCCGCCAAACCCCCGACCCCACGGTGCAGCTCGTCCGACGAAGTCGCCTCGAGGAGATCCGGGCACAAGACCCGCCGCACTACACCGACATCTTCGATTTGGATCTACGCGCCCTCGAGTCGGGCCAGGCTCCGCCTGAAGTCGCTGCTTCTGTCGTGGCGCACAACGAGCGAATGATCGAGCGCGAGGGCAGGGTGGAGATCAAGCGGATCTTGGATGACATCCGGGAGGATCGGGAGCGGAGCTACGCGCGGTTGTTGCCGTTGCTGTGACGGGTGGTGGCGGAGCGCGGTTGGCGGTTTAGCGGTTTAATTTGCGTTGGAGGTAGCCGGATGAGGCTACGGCCCATAGGGCGCCTGAGATTAGACCACCGGTGTGGACCCAGTTGGCGATGTGGCCAACCCATCCGGTGAAACCGAGGCCCAACCAGATCAACATGAAGGTCGCCAACTGTTGCGGCATCCGATAGGGGAAGCTTGGGTCGAGGCGGCCCCGGAGCCAGATGAACGCGAACAGGCCGTAGACCACACCCGACATTCCACCGAACTTCGTCGGTCCCGAGATCGCGTACTCGAGGATGTGCGAAAACGCCGCCGTGACCAATACGAAGGTCAACAAGTAGCGCGCGGAGAACACGCGCTCGATCGCCGTGCCGAGATCCTTGAGCCACCACAGATTGAAGACAATGTGCATGAAGCCGAAGTGAATGAACATCGGGGTGAACAAGCGCCAGGGCTGTCCGTGCCAGATGGCGCTGACGTCTCCGAACACGTAGCCGCCTCTCACGGGAACGAGAGGCGTGAAGGTGAGGTAGCGAACGACGTCCGTGTTCTCGCCCATGTCGGTCAGAAGGAACACCGCGACGCAGATCACCATTAGACCGGCGGTCACAGTTCCGATCCGCATGTTCTGCTTCGCCTCGATCTGCTCCCGAACCTTCGCGCTCCTCGCCCGCAGTTTCTCGTCGGCTTTCGCTTCTTCGCGGCGCTGCGCGCGGGCCTTGCGCGCCATGTCGGACACTTGGCTCGAACGGGGGTCGAAGCCATTCAAGAAGGCGCGCGCCTGGTCGATTTGGTCTTCGTCATGAACCCAAACCGCAAAATCGTTGTCCCGAGTTTCCTTGATCGTCGTCGCGACGCCGTCCGCATACAGGGCGTCGCCGAGGGTCTCGGCCTCGGCCTGGTCAGGGATGGTCGTCAGCAAGCGCATCGCGGGGCGGAGTGTAGCCGGTTCGATCGGTGTTTCAATCGCCTCGGACGATGGCGTACATCACGCAGTCGCGCGGAACGTCGGAACGGTTCGGGTGGCGCCCGTATTGCCGCAGCCGTCCCTCGTACTGCATGCCTACTTTCTCCATGACTCGGGAAGAACGCGCGTTCTCCTCGTCGCAGAGCGCCTGGACGCGGGCGATTCGGTCGTCTTCGAAGGCAGCGGCGCACACCTTCGCCATCGCTTCGGGCATGTACCCGTGGCCCCAGAACTGGCTGCCGAGTGCAAAGCCGATCTCCGCGCGGTGAAAGTGAACGGTGCAACCGAGGGTCCCCACGAGTACCCGGTCTTCCTTGCGCTCGATCAGCCACATTCGATGACCCATGCGCAGGTCCCACGCGTCGATCGACTGTTGGAAGTACTCTCGGGTCTGCGCAGGGCTCGTGTGGGCAGTCCAGGTCAGATAGCGGGTGATTTTCGGGTCACTCGCGTAGGACTCGAATGCGGCCTCGGCATCTTCGACGGTCGGGCGCCGCAGCAGGAGCCGCGTCGTTTCCAACTCTTCGGGTGGGAACTCCACGGTGCGCGTATAGCATGGCGATGTTAGGTTGCGGCCAATGCCTGGCCCAGAGCCACTCGATGATGCGGTGCTGCGCTTGTGTGAGCGGCTCGGTTACTCCTTCGCAGACAGGGGGCTCTTGCTCGACGCGCTGACCCACCGCTCCTTCAAGAACGAGCGGCCCGACGTTGCGCTGGCCGACAACGAACGCCTCGAGTTCCTCGGGGACGCCGTGGTCGGGCTCGTGGTCGCATCGTTGCTCTACGCGCAGTTCCCCGACTCCGACGAAGGCGAGCTCACCCGACGCCGCGCCGACTTGGTGAGCGAGAAAGGGCTTTTTGAAGCAGCGGAGGCGATCGGTATCGGTGATGCGATGCGCCTCGGCAAAGGCGAGGAGAAGTCGGGTGGACGCTCCAAGTCGAGGCTGCTGGCGAGCGCTCTCGAAGCGTGCGTTGGCGCGATCTACCGCGACGGCGGCGCGGATGCGGCCTTTGCAGCGGCTCGCCGCATCTTCGAACCTCGCCTCCACACGAGCGCTCCGGGCCACCGGGACGCCAAATCACGCGCGCAAGAGTGGGCGCAAGCACACCTCGGCGGGACCCCGATCTACCGGATCGTCGGAACGGACGGCCCCGACCATGATCGGGAGTTCACCGTCGCCCTCGCCCTCCACGAAGACGACATCGCGACCGGGGAGGGCCGCACCAAACTAGAAGCGGAACAAGCAGCAGCCCGCACCGCCCTAACCCTCTGGGCTTCAACAGAAGATCCCTCTCCGTAGTTT
>CAXMRN010000199.1:0-6309 GCA_964195565.1 uncultured Polyangiaceae bacterium
GGCCAGAATTCATAGCGAAATCCGGTGCTTGACAGCTGCGCAAGTCACGCTATTCCTCGCAGCCATTCCAGCGTAGCTCAGTTGGTAGAGCGGGCGACTGTTAATCGCTTGGTCATAGGTTCGAGTCCTATCGCTGGAGCCAACTTCGAGGCCTCCTCGACATCGGGAAGGCCTTTTCTGTTTCGACTTCGACTTCGACCGGGGCTGTTCAGGCTATCCCTGCAGGTGTCCCGCCTCGCGGAGCCAGTCGACGGTGTCTTGCATCGTTTCGTCGATGTCTCGAAGGTGGACGCCCATTTCCCCGAGGGCGCGCGAGTTAGGGATGGCGTGCCACTTGGTGACGTACGTTGCCGCCTCGGCGCTGAGGGGGAGCTCGACATGGATGACCTTGCGTAGCAGGTCGAGTGTCCGCCCCATCACCTGCAACAAGGGAGCAGGAATCCGGAACGTCCGTGGGCGTTTTCCGGTAGTCCTTTCGAGGATCGCCGCGACTTCCGGCCATCGCAGAAACGTGCCGCCCACGATGTATCTGCGCGGTCCCGGCTCGGCCTCGAGCATGCGGACGTGGGCCGCGGCGAGGTCTCTGGCATCGATGAACTGGATCCCGCCGGACGTGAGCGGCGTGAAGTCCTGAATGAATGTTCGAACCGCATCCATCGACTCAGTCAGACCGGGATCGTCCGGGGCGATGATGGTCCCTGGGTAGACGATCTTCACAGGGTGCCCCTCCGCTTGCAGGTCCCGCACATAGTGCTCTGCGATCGTTTTCGATCGGCCGTACGGGTGCGGAGAGTCCTGAGGCTCGGAGGACTCGGAGATCGGAGTCCCATCCCCGCGGAACAGTGTGGCCAGAGACGACACGTGGACGATGCGCTCGATGCCCGCCTCGACGGCCGATCCGACGACGTTGCGAGCCCCCGCCACATTGCTCTCGACTAGCGCCTCGGGCCTGTCCGTGTGGCCGACCGCCACCGTCGCCGCACAGTGGAGGACGCCGTCGCAGCCACGAAGTGCGCTCTGGACGGACGCCACATCTCCGATGTCTCCCTGCACCGATTCGAGCGGGCCCGCCTGCCCCGCGAACACACGATGCGCCTTTTCCGGGCTCCGAACGAGGGCCCTCACTTGATGACCGGCGTCGAGCAGCGCCCGCACCGTGTGAGATCCAGCCAACCCGGTCGCGCCGGTCACGAGAACACGTAGGGATTTGGGCATTCTGCAACTATCATGCGACCCCATGGAAGCGCTGAAGTCAATCCCCGACCTGCTCCTCGACTGGCTGCCGGTTTCGATCACCCTCTTGATCGGCATCCTCATTCTGACCGCCGCGTATCGGTTGCTCATCAAGCGCGCCCCGCTAACGACCGGGAGTATCGCCACGCGTCAGGTCCTCATGGCGTCGCTGACGGGGATCCTCGTCATCGTGGTGGTCCTGGAGCTGCCGATCGGAGATGCGCCGCGAGGTCAGCTGATGAGCCTGCTCGGGATCCTCGTCACTGCGGCCATCGCGCTGTCGTCGACGACGCTCCTCGGGAACGCCATGGCGGGGCTGATGCTGCGGTCCATCCGAAACTTCAAGCCCGGCGACTTCATCGTCGTCGACGGCCATCGAGGACGGGTCTCGGCGTTGGGCTTACTGCGAACCGAAATCCAGACCGAGCGCCGGAACCTGACCACCCTGCCCAATCTGTATCTGGTCAACAACCCCGTCACGGTAGTGCGGCCTTCGGGAACGTTCATCGCAGCGACGGTATCCCTCGGGTACGACGTGCCACGCGAGAGGATCGAGGCCTGCCTGATCGAAGCCGCCGAAACCGCGGGACTCACCGACCCATTCGTGTTCGTGCTCGAGCTCGGTGACTTCTCGATCATCTATCAAGCCGCGGGTTTCCTCGAAGACGTGAAGTACCTCATCAGCGCGGAGTCCGAGCTGAGGGAGTGTATGCTGGATGCGCTTCACCGAACGGGCATCGAGATCGTGTCGCCGACCTTCATGAATCAGCGTCAGCTCGGGACGGAGCGACGCTTCATCCCCGAGGTTCAGGCGCCGCAGCCGAAGCAGCCGGCCGCCAACGAATCACGACCCGAGGAGCGGATGTTCGACAAAGCCGAGCTTGCCGGGACGGAAGCCAAGGCGGAGGAGAAGCTGAAGAGCGTCGCGGCTGAGATCGAGCAACTCGAGAAGAGCGAAGACGACGAGGTCGCGTCGAAGGCGCGGGCGCAAGAACTCGAAGCCCGCCGGGCTCAGCTCGAAGCCGAGGTCCAGCAGCACAAAGCGCAGAAGGAGGCGGAGGAAAAGGAAGAGGAGAGCTAGCCGAGCTCGAGGCTAATACCGACAACGAGCTGGTAGTCGTTTTGCTTGACTGGATCTGGGGTAACCAACGGATCGGCGGGTGGTGGCGGTGGCGCGGGCGTCTCGGTCCGGAGATAGAGGAATGCGATGTCGAGGTCGAGGACGCTCGTCAACTCGATCGCCAAGTCCGCTTTGCCGGTGTGGTTGGTATTGCCGATCGTGGTCACGACCAGGTTGGTCAGCCAGCTGACGGTTAGGTCGACGTCGCCGGTGATGTCGAAGTCCGCGTAGGTATAGAGCGGAATGAAGGCGTCGTTCTGTGGATTGGGGCTGCCAACGGCAAGCGTCGTGGTGTCCAGGTAGTTCAGGTACTGGTAGCCGACACCGGTCTGGAAATCCCACTTCACATTGGGTTTGTCGATGATGTGGATGCCTGCGCCGGCGGCGGGCGTCGCTCGCAACTGGATGTTCTGGAAGCGGTCGTTGAAGAGCTGACCGAACAGCGGCACCACGAACCATCGGCTTGAAAGGAAGACCTTGAAGTCCTCCTCGCCGAGGTGCCGGTTGACGTTCTGGGTGCCTCCGGTCTGGCCGAACGACGCGTTGTAGGTCAGATCGAGAAGAGTCATCTCGTCTTCTCGACGCGTATTGAACTTGATGTCGTACGTGAGCTGGTCCGTGTTGCCCTTGTTGAGCGTCAAGCCGAACCGCAGCTTCATCGACCACCAATCCTTTTCGCGCTCGCCGCCAGCCACGATCGACTCGAGCTCGCTACGCGGGAACGTTCGGGTGCCGTCGATGGTCTCGACGATGACCTTCTCCGGCGTGATGACGGCGCGGCCGATCGCAGAAATGCGATCGTCGAAGACGTAGGTGTTGACCACGGGCGAGTGGACGTGGCTGACATCAGCAAAGTCGATGTTCTGCATGTCGAGCTTATCGCTGTCGAACTCCAGGTTGTCGTCGCGCATGCGCTTCATGTCGCCCTTGAGCCACTCGCCCGACACCATCCGCACCCAATCAAAGGTGTCGCCGAACTCGATGATGTAGGTCGAGCCGATGCCGCCCGCCTCATGCTCCTCCACCTTCGCCATGCTGGCCTTCACCGCGTCGACGGCCAAGTCGGCATCGGTGGGCTTGGCGGGTACACCGCCTGGCGCAGTGACCAGGTTCGCGACCGTCTCGGCACCAGTAGCTTCCGCGGGCACTTCCGGGACATGCGTGTCGGTGGTAGCCGGCTCGCCGGCGGGAGGCCCTTCGGCCGCCGCGCGCTGTGGATGAGCGTGGAGCAGCGCGATGGCCAGCAAGCTGGCCCACACGACGCTGCGACTGAGATTACCCGGGTCTCTCGTCATAGGTGAGCCGATGTATAGGCTGGCTCCGCGCTACGGTAAAGGGTGGCGGGCGAATTTCTCCCCAATCGTGCGTGCGGGTGACGCTCGCCCCGCTTTGCGCTAGAAGCGGTGGCTCCCGGGAGGCAATGTGAAGAGCAGTAAACTAACCAAAACTGGCACCCCCGTTGTGGCGATTCTGACGGGCAGTCCGAGCGACCTTCCGGTGGTCCTCAAGGGGCGCGACGTTCTCGATGCCCTGGACATTCCCTGCGACGTGCGGGTCCTGTCCGCTCACCGTACCCCCCACGAGACCGCCGAATACATCACGGCGGCTGAGAAGCTCGGAGTCGAGGTCTTCATCGCGTGCGCCGGCATGGCAGCCCATCTGGCCGGCGTTGTCGCTGCTCACACGACCCGCCCCGTCGTCGGCGTCCCCATCGCGTCGGGCGCGCTGCAGGGCGTCGACGCCCTCCTCGCCACCGTCCAAATGCCCCCGGGGGTCCCAGTCGCCACCGTCGGTATCGACGGAGCGAAGAATGCCGCATTCCTTGCCGCGCGCATCGTCGCGCTGACCCACCCCGAAGTCCGCCAGCGCCTCCTCGACCATCTCGAAGACAGCAAGAAGGGCTACGACTCGCCCGATCCCTCGACGCCAGGTCAAGCGGCGACTTGACGCCTTTGGGCGCCATCCTTATGCGGTCTTAGTTAGCCCTCCATGTCGCTTGGTCGCATCCTCATTTTTCTAGGCGTCATTTTCAGCCTCACGATCGGCACCCACTACTACCTGTGGGCTCGCCTGATTCGCGATCCGATGTGGCCCTCCCCTTGGCGTCAGGTGGCGACCGTCGCACTGATCGTGCTGGCGCTTTCGATCCCGATGTCGATGATGGCCTGGCGGATGTTGCCTCGGGACCTCGCCATCCCCGTGTCCTGGGTGGGATACATTTGGATGGGCTCGATGTTCGTGTTGCTCGTGCTGCTTTGGGGCGGCGAGCTCGCGCGATTCGGCTGGATCAAGTACGCGAGCATCGCGTCGTTCGACGGCGGACGGCGGGAGTTTCTCGCCCAGCTCCTCGCAGGCGGCGCGGGCGCGTTTGGTCTGGCGTTGTCCGGGTGGGGCGTTTGGTCGGCGATTCGGCCCGTCGAAGTGAAACGGATGACAGTCCGCCTCAAGAAGTTGCCTTCGTCCCTGAGCGGCCTTCGCCTGGTGCAACTGAGCGACATGCACGTAGGCCTGACAATCGGGAAAGACTTCGTGGAAGACGTCGTCCGCAAGGTCAACGCGCTCGAGCCGGACATCGTGGCGATCACCGGCGACCTGATCGACGGTTCGGTCGAAGACTTGGGGCAAGCGGTGGCGCCACTGGGAGACCTTCGGGCGGCGCTTGGCACCTACTTCGTCACGGGCAACCACGAGTACTACTCGGGGGCCGATTCGTGGCTCACATTCCTTCGCGGTATCGGAATCCGAGTCCTGCGCAACGAGCGGGTGGAGCTGACCAAGAACGGAGAGGTGATCCACGTTGCCGGAGTAGACGATTGGACCGCGCACCAGTTCGGGCACGGACACGGCGCCGACATGGCGCGTGCGATGGAGGGCCGCGACGCCAGTAAGCCGGTCGTCCTCCTCGCACACCAGCCGGTGCACTTCGGCGAAGCCCGCTCACATGGCGTCGACCTGCAGATTTCAGGTCACACGCACGGGGGCCAAATCTTTCCCTTCGGGCTTCTCACCCGCCTCGCGCAACCGTTCGTGTCGGGTCTCCATGCACGAGGGGACTCGCAGATCTACGTCAGCTCGGGCACCGGATACTGGGGCCCGCCGATGCGGATCGCCGCGCCGGCCGAGATCACGCTGATCGAGCTCGACCACGACGCGGTCGCCTAGGGCGCCGGGCAGCGGATATCGATGTCCTCGGCGATGGCGGCCACCCACGGGTCGTCGCTGCTGTCCGGATGCGCCTCGAGACGCGCGGTGTGTGCGATGGCCGCGGACCGCTCGGAGGCCTCGCCAGCGCGGAGCGAGAGCTCGAGTGCAGCGAGTGAAGTGCCACGCGTCTGCCCCCCATAGAGGGCTCGCCCCAGCGCCGCCCGGGCCTCGGCGACGTCACAGGCCGAGAGCGCCGCCATCACGCGATAGAGCTCGATCGTGGTGAAGCCCGGAAAGCTGTCCGCGGCGACAGACAGCTGCTGATAAGCGGCACGAGCCAATTCCTGCTCGTCCGGGCCGCGGTGCATTCGGACGCCCGCTCGATCGCCATCCCGCGCGAGCGGCCGCAAGAGCGCAAGGCCTCGGTGCCAAGCGTGCACAGCGCCCGTGTTTAGCTGGGAGCCGAGGCGATCGATTTCCGCGCCAACTTCGAGATCCGGAAGGCGCCCATCGAGCAGGCGCCCGGTCCGGTACCCCGGTCCGACGATCTCGAACGGATGCACCCCCCGGGCAACATCCCGTCGCACGAACAGCGAGTGCCCATCCTCGACGAATGCGAGCACCCAGTCTTCGCGGCGGCTCAAGTGCTCGGTCGCAACGATATGATCGGAGCGAGTGTGGTCGATGACCACTGTGTTGATGTCGTACGCGCGGAGCTGTTCGGCGAAGAGCCCTCGGTTTGTGAAACTCTCGGCGACACGCTGGATCATCTTAGGCCCGTAGAAGGGTACGCGGCCGTCAATGAGGAGCTT
>CAXMRN010000200.1:0-32081 GCA_964195565.1 uncultured Polyangiaceae bacterium
CGCCCCGTCCGTCGAAACCCCGCGTCGTGGTCCGCAGCGCCCCGGTCGTACAGTTGACGTTACGCCTCGCCGATGCTGCGTACGTTGGGGGCTACTTCGAATACGCCGCGGCGCTTTGCTTTTGCAAGGATGCGTAGCGCGTCCCGGTAGCCTCGTCGGAGTATTGCTCTCGAGCGCAGGCGCGAGGTGAACGGCAGGCGGCCGAGATCCGGAGACACGACGAGGACCTGGACCTGGGGGTACATCTTGTGAATGAGATCGATACCGCGCTTTTCCTTTTCGTTGAGGATGATGTTCAACGACTGGCGCGCTACTGCGAGGAAGCCCTGGTGGACTAGCGACGGGCTCCCGACGTGGCCGACGTGGGGGCGGTAGACGTTGGAGACGATGACAACGTCAGCGCCGGCCTCGACGGCCAAGTCGATGCTCAGGGTGCGAACGACTTCACCGTCGACGTAGAAGCGGTCGCCGATGCGGTACGGGCGGAAGAGTCCGGGTACACATGTCGATGCCGCCAGCGCCTTGCTGATAGGCACCTCATCTCGGTAGCCGCGGCCGAACACGACACGGCCTCGACCGTCGATGTCGGCGGCGGTGATCAACAGTCGCTTGTCGAGGCTGCGAAAATCGTCCGTCGGCAACTGCTCGGCCACGAAACGCTCGAATCGGTCGATCGAGAGAAGCCCGCTGGTGAGGTAGCCCCAGCTCCGCCGCTGCTCCTGATTGGGCAGGCCAAGGAAAAAACGGGCCTTGAGGGGTGGATCCTCGAGACCGCGGCGCCAGAACGGGCGGAACCAGTCGATCATCTGCGACGGCGTGTAGCCCTGGGCGTAGAACGAGCCTGCAATCGCACCCGCCGATGCGCCCACGCAGATATCGGCATCGATACCGAGCTCTTCCATCGCCCGAAGCACGCCTAGGTGAGCCACGCCTTTCGCAGCGCCGCCGGAACCTACGAATGCAACACGGGGCCGAGCCATCAGTAGACAACGTGGCACACGTTACGCGGGACGTCGATGCGCAGGTCTTGCGCCCAGACTCACTACGGAGCGCTGGCAGGCGTCGCCGTCGTGCCCGTTTTTCCGAGGTACGCCTCACGCGTCACTTCACGGAGCAGCGGCCGGGCGTCCCGAGACAACGCGGACCGCGGCCACTTCTTGATCAGAATCTTGAGGGCGTCGCGCGCGGTGTCCAGATCGTCGACGTCACGCGCGCAAAGCGCGACGAGCCACCAACCATCTGGCTGCAGCGCGCTGTCTGTCGTTTGGTCGGCTACCTGCTGGGCAAGCACGAGCGCCTCGGCGGAACGTTTCTCTTTGCGAAGCGCGAGAGCGAGGCTGTGTTTGACGGCGGGAATCTGCGAGCCGTTCGGATGTAGCTCGGTCGCCTCTTCGAAGCGCTTGATCGCGTCGGCGTACTTCTTTGCATCCACGAGCGCGAGGCCTTTTTGGTACGCCTCGAGCGAGAGGTCTTGTCTGAACTGCTGCTCGACATCGCGAAACACGGCGGCTTCCGCAGGCGAGAGTGCCTCCTTGGCCATCGCCGGGTACTCGCGGACGACTTCGACGCGCTTCCGGGCTCGAATCAGGTCGTAGTACTTGGCAGCCTTGGCCGCGGCCGTGGCCCGGTCAGAGGCTCGGCGAACCTCGTCTCTCAGGTCGCCTCGGAGCTCCTCGACCGTGATCTCGGCGGCGGACATCTCGGACCGCATCCCCCCGGTCTGGGCGTCGAAGTAGAGCTTCAGCCCCGCGAACGAAATGACGCCGATGACCGCGATCGCGACGCCACCGTTCCAGTTCAGCCTTCGTTCGTACCCGGCCTGGCGCTTGGCGATCGATTTGATGTCCGCACCGAGGGCGTTCACCAAGTTGTTGGTCTTGATGATCAGGCCACGGCTCTCGACGATCTCTTTCTTGATCTGGCGCACCTCGTCGTCAACGTCTCGCATGAAACCCGGAGTACAACCGACCCACCCGTGAGGCAAGGGCAGCCGCTTGACGGGGCCAGACGAGCCGCCTACAAGCCGAGCCGTGGAGGACTTCGTGGCGCTTCGACTCATCTCACTCATGGCGGTTTCGATGATCGCGAGCTGCAATCCGGCGGCCGACTACGCGTTGGTGGGGAGCGCCTACGTGCCGGCGGCCCATGGGGAAATCGACGTCGAGAAAATCGATGGCGACCAAATCCTCCTCACTGTGACGCTCGACCATCTCGTCTCGCCCGAGAAGATCGAGGTTGGCCTGACGCACTACATCGTTTGGTTCGTCCCGGTCGCCGACCGTCCGCTATATCAGAAGGCGCTCGAGTATGATCCGGAGACTCGGGTCGGCCGGGCATCGATCCCCACATCACTGCGCGAGTTCGAGCTCCAGGTGACCGCCGAAAACAGCGAAACACCCAATCAGCCGAGCGACCTCCTCATGGCCTCCCAGAAAATCCGCGAGAACTGATCCAATGGCAGATACCTCAGACGTCAAAAAGGGCTTCAAGATGCTGATCGACGGCGTGCCCTTCGCCGTCGTCGGCCACCAGTTCGTGAAGCCTGGGAAAGGCCAAGCGTTCGTCCGAACCCGCCTCAAGAACATGATGACGGGCGCGGTCATCGACCGAACGTTCAAGAGCGGTGAAAAGCTCGAGAAGGCCGACACCGAAGAGCGCACGATGCAGTATCTCTACGCCGAGGGTGACTCGCGTGTGTTCATGGACGCCCGAAGTTACGAGCAGATCTCTCTGTCGAACGAGCAGCTCGGCGAGAATGTCTACTATCTCCTCGACGGTACCGAGGTGGACATCATGCTCTTCGAGGGCCGCCCCATTGGCGTCACCCCCCCGACCTTCGTCGAGCTCGTGGTCACCGAGACCGAGCCGGGCTTCAAGGGCGACTCGAGCGGCAACACCACGAAGCCTGCAACCTGTGAGACAGGGCTGAAGGTCAACGTGCCGCTCTTCGTCAACACCGGCGACAAGCTGAAGGTCGACACGCGCACGGGCGACTACGTGGAGCGCGTCAAAGGCTGAGTGGTCGAGTGGCGGAGCCGGCCGATCCCGCTGTGCTGCAGATCTTGGCGCTTCGGGCCGCGGTCCTCGGCGCCGTTCGGCGCTTCTTCGAGGCACGGGATTTCGTCGAGGTAGAGACCCCCGCGATCGTGCCTTCCCCCGGGCTCGACGTGCATCTAGAGGCGTTCGAGGTGCGGACGCCAAGAGGGAAGCCGGCCGGCTGGCTCGCAACGAGCCCCGAATACCAAATGAAGCGCCTGCTGAGCGCGGGGGCTGAGCGGATCTTTCAACTCTGCCGAAGCTACCGGGGCGAGGAGCACGGCCAGCATCACGAACGCGAGTTCACAATGCTCGAATGGTACCGTGCCGACGCTACATCCGACGATGTCATCCGCGACACCGAAGAACTCGTGGCGTTCTTGGCCGAGGCCATCGACCAACCAGCGCCCGAGCTACAGCCGCCGTGGCAGCGGCTGACCGTCGAAGAAGCGCTACAGTTTCACGCGAACGTCGAGATCGATCCGCTGGTGCGAGACGAGGAGAGCTTCTTTCGCGTGTGGGCGGAGGACGTTCAGCCGCGGCTCGGCACCGAGCGACCTGTAGTGGTCACCGACTGGCCATCGTCGATGGCGTCGTTGGCGCGCCTCAAACCCAACGGGATGGCGGACCGTTTCGAGGCGTTCTTCCGAGGGGTAGAGCTTTGCAACGGTTTCGGGGAGTTGACGGACGCGGCAGAACAGCGGCGCCGATTCGCCAACGACCAAGCCCAACGGCAGGCGGCAGGCGCCCCGGTCTATCCGATCGACGAACGGTTTCTCGAGGACTTGGAGCGAGGCATGCCCGAAAGCGGTGGCAACGCGCTCGGAGTCGACCGCTTGCTGATGCTGCTCGTTGGCGCCGACTCGATTCAAGCCGTCATGCCGTTCCCCGAAGAGCGACTCTAGCCAAGCCTTCGGCCGTACGACGGCCCTGCCCTAGCTCTCCCGCTCTTTGGCTTTGGCGCGCTCCCACATCTCATCCAACTGGGGCTCGTCGTAGTCACGGAGGGTCTTGCCCTCGGCCTGCGCCGCCAGCTCGCAGTGACGGAAGCGCGTGGAGAACCGATTGAGCGAACCCCGGAGCGCAGCTTCTGGGTCGAGCCCTTGCTTGCGGCCATACGTTGCCAACGCGAACAGCAGGTCGCCAAGCTCATGTTCGAGGGCGGCCATGTCTTTGCTTTGCGCCGCCTCGTCCAACTCTTTCAGCTCCTCGTCGACTTTGTCACGGGGGCCCCCTGCGTCGGGCCAGTCGTAGCCGACCGCGCTGGCCTTCTCTCCGATCCGCACCGCACGCAGCAAGCTTGGCAAGGCGACGGGCACTCCACTGAGCGCGCCACGCTCCTTCTTCTCCTTGGTCTTGATCGCTTCCCATCTGTTGATGGCGCCGCTGGCATCATCGACCTTCTCATCACCAAAAACCCACGGATGGCGCCGGACGAGCTTCTCGATGATCGCGTCGACGACACCATCGATGTCGAACCATCCTTTTTGGTCTGTCAGGGCCGCCTGGAAGACGACCTGCAACAGCAGGTCACCGAGCTCCTCCCGCAGCATCTCCGGCGTTCCGTTGTCGATCGCGTCGACAACCTCATGCGCCTCCTCGATGACGTATTGGCGCAAGGTCTCGAGCGTCTGCTCGCGATCCCAGGGGCAACCATCCGGCCCGAGCAGCGTTTGCATCAACTCGACGAGGCGCGTCAGCGACCGACCTTGTTCACTCACCGGGCGGCTTTAGCACAAGCGGTTGACGAGCCCCAGCGCCAGGCGTCATTGTCCCCGTTCATGGCGTACGCGAAGAGCGCAGTCAGCTCCCAGCAGATCATCGATGCGGCGATCCGCGTCCTCGCGCGCCAAGGGTACGCGAGGACCAGCTTGCTCGAGATCGCCAAGGAAGCCGGCATGAGCAAGGGCGCCCTGCACTACCACTACCCGACCAAAGAGGCTCTGATCCACGCGGTCTTAGAGGCGGCCTGCAACGTCGTCCAAGCCCGCACGATGCAGGCGTGGTCCCCGTCGGACAACCCATTTGAAGCGCTTCGGAAATCGCTGGAGGAGCTGTGGGCAGCCCGAGCGGAGCGCACCGACGAGGCCCTGGTCGTGGCCGACCTGATCGCGTTGAGCCTGTACGATGAGGCTCTGCGGCCCAAGCTGGCGGAGTTCTATGAGCTCGGCGCCCAGCAGATTCGCGACTACCTGGAGGAGAACCTGATGCCCCTCGGACTCGAGCCACGGATTTCGCTGAACCTCTTGCCCCGCATCGTCATTGGGCTGCTCGATGGCCTCGTGATGCAGGCGTTCGTCGATCCCGATGCGTTCTCTCCGGACGAGGTGGTGGACGCAGTACAGACGATCGCGATTTCGATCTTCGCCGGGGGCTCCGGCCGATGAGCGCGCTCGACTCGGTACGCGCTCAGGACGGCGCGGTTCGAGCCCTCTTGCGGGCACGCGAGCATGGGCGCATCGCGTCGGCGTACCTCTTCCACGGTCCCAGCGGCGTCGGGAAGGAGCGCGCCGCGGTCTCGTTCGCGACCGATGTCGTCGCAGGAGGGGATCCACACATCGTCGACCGGATCGAGGCCGACGCGCACCCTGATGTGCGCGTGTTTGGGCCGCGAGACGAAGGAAAGCGCAACATCCAGGTCGAGGTTCTCCGCAACGAGATCCTACCGCTCGCCCAGTTCGCCCCCTTCGAGGCCGCCTCGACGTTCTTCATTTTCCCCGAGGCGGACGTCTCATTCCCAGTCTTTCAGCCGGAAGCTGCCAACGCTCTGCTCAAGGCTCTGGAGGAACCACGCCCGAACGTGCACTTCATTCTCACCTCGGAGCGTCCTGAGTCGCTCCTCCCGACCATTCGTTCTCGCTGCCAGCGACTCCGATTCGCGCGTCTGCCCGACGCGGTTCTGCGCGACATTCTGAGTTTGGAGGGCATCTCCGAAGAATCGATCGCCCCTGCAATCGCGCTGAGCGCCGGGCGCGCGGACGTCGCACTAGCCCTCGGGAGGGACGGCGCGGTGGACGCCTTGACCGACCTCATGATCTCGGTGGACGACGTCGTGCGCGGCTCGGGTCCAGGCGCACTGGTCGAGCTCGCCGAGCAACTGGCACGGCGCGATGACTTGGAACTCGCCCTGCTCACCCTGCAGGCGTTTTATCGGGATGTCGCGGTGGCCTCGCTTGGGCTCCCGGCGGAGGGGCTCGGCTTCTCGGTGCGCGGCGAAGAGCTGCAGGGGCGAATCGGCTCCGTCTCGTCGAGCGCGGCAGCAGCCCGGGTCTCCCTCATTCACCAGTGCGTACGATCGATGCAGCAAAACGCCAACAAGCAGGTGGCGTTGGACTCCCTGCTGTTTGGTCTGCGAAACGTGCGCTAGGTGGCGTCTCTGCCGATTTTGGCTAGTCTCGGGCGCGCAATGGCTCGCCCCGTCTACGTCACCACGCCGATCTACTACGTCAACGATCGGCCCCATATCGGACACGCATACTCCACCGTGGCCGCCGACGTGGTGTCTCGGTACGCCCGCCTTCGCGGGAAGCCGACGTATTTCCTCACGGGCCTAGACGAGCACGGGTTGAAGATCGAGCGTCGCGCGAAGGAAGAAGGTCTCGCGCCGCAGGACTTCGTCGACCAGATGGCCGCCCCTTTCCGTTCTGCTTGGGAGGAGCTCGGGTGCGCGCACGATGGGTTCATCCGCACGACGTCGGCTCAGCATCGCGACCGCGTGCAGGCCCTCTGGAAGCTCATGCAGGACAAGGGCGACATCTATCTCGACGACTACGAGGACTGGTACTGCGTCGGGTGCGAGTCGTTCAAAACCGAGAAGGAGCTGCTCGAAGGCAAGCTCTGCCCTATCCATAAGAAGCCGGTCGAGCGCATCAAAGAGCGCAGCTACTTCTTCCGGCTGAGCAAGTACACGCAGCCCCTCCTCGACTACTACGCGGCGCATCCTGACTTCGTGCGGCCCGAAGCGCGCTTCAACGAAGTGAAATCGTTCGTCAACGAGGGACTACGCGATTTGTCGATTTCGCGGACCAGCTTCCGCTGGGGCGTCCCTGTCCCCGAAGACCCCGAGCACGTGATCTACGTGTGGCTCGACGCGTTGATGAACTACGTGAGTGCCCTCGGTGGGCCGGCCGAAGAAGGCGAGGCGCCGCTCTACGACGAGTTCTGGCAGTCTTCTGAAACGATCACACACATCGTCGGCAAGGACATCCTTCGGTTCCATACCATCTACTGGCCGGCGTTCTTGATGAGCGCGGGCATCCGGCTACCGACGCAGATTTGGGCCCACGGGTGGCTCACGGTGAACGGCGAAAAGATGTCCAAGTCGCTCGGCAACTTCCTTCCGCCGGGCCCACTGGTCGATGCGTTCGGGGCCGATGTGCTTCGGTACTACTTCATGCGCGAGGTTGGCTTTGGCCAGGACGGCGATTTCAGCCACCGCAACCTGCTCAATCGATACAACGGCGAGCTCGCCAACGGGCTCGGCAACCTGATGAACAGGATCGTCGCCAGCATCGTCAAGAAGAGCTTCGATGGTCGAGTGCCGAACGTCGATCTCGACGCGCTCGAAGAAGCGGACAAGAAGTTGATCGAGAAGGCTACCGCGTCCTCGAAGGAAGCCGCGAAGCACATCGAGGCGCTCGCGTTTCACCGCGCGCTAGACTCGATCTGGGAGCTGGTGTCGGCGGCCAACAAGTACGTCGACTCGACCGAGCCGTGGAAGCTCGCCAAGCAAGACGACAAGACCCGGCTCGAGCAGGTCTGTTATACGGTGCTCGAAACCCTGCGATGGCTTTCGGTCATGTTGTTCCCGGTGATGCCCAAGAAGTGCAATGAGCTTCGCGAGCAGATTGGGATGGCTCCGCTGCTGCCCACGGAGCAGGTCGACCTCTGGCCGAGTGCTTGGGGGGGGTTGCGACCGGGTACTCAGACGCAAACCGCAACCCCACTCTTCCCGCGATTCGACGAAATCCAGGAACGCTCGGTGCTGGAGCGGCTCGGCGTCGGAGTTGCGCCGACCGAGAAGAAGAAGGCCTCGACGATGACAGAACCCGAACAAACCAAAGACGATTTCATCGAGTTCGACGACTTCATGAAGGTCGACCTCCGTGTAGCCGTGGTCAAAGAGGCAGAGAAAGTCGAGAAGAGCAAGAAGCTCCTCAGGCTGATCGTCGACGCAGGCGAAGCCGAGCCCCGACAAATTCTCGCTGGGATTTCGGAGCACTACGCTCCCGAGGACTTGATCGGCCGGCGCGTGGTGATCGTCGCCAACCTGAAGCCACGAAAGCTCATGGGCTTGGAGTCGCAGGGCATGGTCCTCGCGGCCAGCGACGACAATGGCCTCAGCGTGCTCTGCATCGACAAAGACATCGAGCCGGGGTCTTCCGCGAAGTGATCCCGCCGCTCGCACCGACGTTCGAGGCAGCGCTCCGTGACGTGCGGGCTCAACAACCCCGTTTTCGCGGCGCGGCCGCCACTCGGCTGGCCGAACCGCCGGACGAACGACGAGATGAGGCGGTGCAGGGCCTTCTGATCCTGGCGAAAGATGATGTGGGCGCGGTGCGCGAAGCAGCGTACGAATCGCTCGGCATACTCGATGCGGTGGATGGGATCGAGACGCTGCTCGGCGCGTTCGACGACCCACACTTGGGTGCACGCCAAGCTGCGGTCCTCGCCGCCGGCCGAGTCGCGCCCGAAGAAGGCGGTGATGCGATCGCCGCTCTGCTCGACGATCCCCGCCCCGAGATGCGCTTCTCGGCCATCTGGACCTTGTCGCACCTGGGCGGAGGGCACGAAGAGCGAATCGCCAACGGCCTCGGGGACCCGGATGAAGAGGTTCGCGTGCTCGCGACGGAATGCTTGGGGGAGCTTGGCGCGGTGGGCCAGGTCGACGAGATCGCCGCGCTGCTCGAGGACTCCTCGGAAGCGGTTCGGTTCGCTGCGGCTACCGCGCTCGCGGCGCTGGGCAACGCGCTAGGGGCTGCCACGCTCCGCGCCGCGCTCGGCAGGCCGGACCGCGCGTTCCCGGCCGCGATCGGACTCGGCGACTTGGAAGACCGCGCTTCGCTGGACGCACTCCAACGTCTCGCAAAGCATCGATGGCGATCCCCGATCTTGCGAGCAGCCGCGGCGCGCGGATTGGTCCGCCTCGGTGACCCTGCAGGTGCCGAGGTGATTCGGGGGCTCGTTCGAAGCTGGCGGATTGAAGCTCGCCAATACGCCGTGCAGCTCGTCGGAGAGCTCGGCCTCACCTCACTGGTGCCTGACCTGGCCCGCGCGTTTCGAAGAAGCCGAGAAGCAGAACGACCGGTGTATGAGGCCACGCTGGAACAGCTCGCGCCAAAAAGCCCGGAAGCGAAGGCCTTGCTTGCTTCGCTTCGGCAAGCGAATCAACCTGTGTAGCGGAACCCGCTGATGCTTTTCGACACCCATTGCCACCTCGACGACCCGCGCCTCCTCGAAGAGCTCGACGCCGTGCTCGACCGCGCGAACGAGGCCGGCGTGCGCCGCATCACGACGATCGGGTGCGCAAGCGACACTTCGTCCGTGATGTCGGCAGTCGAGATTGCGCGGCAGCACCCGGGCCGGATCTCGGCGACGGTCGGTGTACATCCCCACGACGCGAAAGACCTCGACGATGCGCTCTGCGACGCGATCC
This sequence comes from uncultured Polyangiaceae bacterium, assembly GCA_964195565.1. Classification (GTDB taxonomy): domain Bacteria; phylum Myxococcota_A; class Polyangia; order Polyangiales; family Houyiibacteriaceae; genus SG8-38. Next base: position 9,692 of record CAXMRN010000200.1, read on the forward strand.
GCGACGCCGGCGCTGACTCGACCGTGGTGGCGATTGGGGAGACCGGCCTCGACTTCCACTACGACCACTCCCCGCACAGCGTTCAGGAGGAGGCGTTCCGCAAACAGATCGCTATCGCCAAGGAGCTCGGGAAGCCGCTCGTCATCCACACGCGGTCCGCGCCGAAGCAGACCCTGCAGATCCTCCGTGAAGAGCAGGCCAAGGACGTGGGCGGCATCATTCACTGCTTCAGCGAGGACGCCCCTTTCGCCTCAGCGGCGCTCGATCTCGGTTTCGTCTCGTCGTTTAGCGGGATCGTGACCTTCAAGAAGGCGATCGCAGTGCAAGAGGCCGCCCTCAAACAGCCCCTCGACGCCCTCCTCGTCGAGACCGACGCCCCCTATCTCGCCCCGATACCGAGGCGGGGAAAGCGTAATGAACCCGCGTATGTAGCCTATACGGCAGCCCGAATCGCGGAGATCCGCGGGGTGGACCCCGAAGCTCTCGCCCAGGCCACGTACGAAAACGCGCTTCGAATCTTCAGAATCCAAGACTAATCGAGGGTTTCGGCGGCCTGCTGCATCCGCCTTGACTCCCCCTCGCGCATAACTATCTTTGCGGCCCTTTTCCAGGGGAGAAGACTTGTGAATACGAATCCCGGCCTCATCGGCACCAAGCTTGGCAATACCCAGATCTTCCTCGACGACGGGGAGGTTCGACGCGTCACTGCAATCAAGGCAGGGCCCTGCACCGTGGTGGGTAAACGCACCCCGGACAAAGACGGCTACTCCGCTCTGCAGCTCGGCTTTGGCAGCCGCCGCGAGAAGCTGGTGAGCAAGCCCGAAGCAGGCAACTTCAAGAAGGCCAATGTGGAGCCGCCGCGAGTCGTTCGCGAGTTCCGCATCGATGAGTCGCTCCTCGAGCGATTCGAGGTAGGCCAGACTCTCGGCGTCGCCGACATCTTCAAAGACGGTCAGTTCGTCGATGTCTCGGGCACGAGCAAAGGGCGCGGCTTCACCGGCGTCATGAAGCGTCACAACTTCGCCGGCGCCGGCACCGTCGGTCACGGCACGCATGAAGCCAAGCGGCACGGCGGCTCGATCGGCATGGCCACCACGCCGGGGCGCACACCTCGCGGCATGAAGATGCCGGGCCAGCACGGCAACAAGAAGGCCACCATCCTGAACCTTCGCATCGTCAAGGTGCTGTCCGACGAGAACATCGTCCTCGTCGACGGTGGTGTGCCAGGGTCTCGCAACGGCTTCGTCACGGTCAAGGGCTCCATCAAGAAGGCCTCCGTACCGCTTCCCGACCGTCCGGCCAAGGAAGAGGCCGCTGAGGCAGCGCCAGAAGCCACCGAAGAGGGCTAACTGGCCCATCGCCGCAAGCAGGACCACCACGCACGCCGTGCTCGGCGCGAAGGGTATCCGGCTCGCTCGGTCTATAAGCTTCAGGAAATCGATCGGCGGGTTGGCCTGTTCAAGAAGGGCCAACGTGTTCTCGACCTCGGGGCCAGCCCCGGCTCCTGGACGCTCTACGCGGCGGAACAAGTCGGCCCGAGTGGCCGCGTGCTAGGGATCGACCTCAATGATCCCAACGTGACCCTGCCGCCACAAGCCGAGATCCTTACCCTCGACGCCTTCGAGGTCGATCCAGAGACGTTGGGTGGACCGTTCGATCTCGTCATCAGCGACATGGCGCCGAAGACCAGTGGGCAGCGGCACGCGGACCAGTACCGGAGCTACGAGCTCGTCATGCGCGCTCTTACGCTCGCCAAGAACGTACTCAAACCCGGCGGCACCTTCGTCGCCAAGATCTTCCAAGGCGCCGAGTTCGAAGACGCGCGCGATTCGCTGCGCGAGGTGTTCGGTAAGGTGCGGATCCTCCGACCCAAAGCGACCCGAGACGAGAGCTACGAGCTCTTCCTGGTCGGGCTGGGCTTCGAGCCAGTTACTTCTTGAGCGCTTCGAGTCGCGCGCGCGCTCGATCGGCGTACGGCCCGTCGGGGTCGAGCTTTGCAGCGCGCCTCAGGTGTGCCCTGGCTTTTCCGAGCTGACCCTGCTTGGCTAGAATCGCGCCGTACGCATACTGCAGACCCGGGTCGAGCTCGTCTTGACCCACCGCGCGCCCCATCGATCTCTCCGCCGCGTCGAGATCCCCGACGGCGTAGTAGGCCAACGCGAGCTCGGCGAGAAGCTCCGTGGGAGGCGGATCAGCTGCCTGGTTCAACGCGGTGCGAAGCACGGGGATCGCTTCCTCCGGCAAGCCCGATCGCCGTAGGCCCTCCCCGACCGCGATCGACAGCAACACATCGGCGCGAACCATCGGTCGAGCCGCGCGAAGCTGCGCGGCCGCGTCCTCACGCCGGCCCATGTGGAGCAGCATCATCGCGAGGTTGATTCGGGGGACCGGATCGTTGGGGAGCTGATCGATCGTGGCGAGGTACTCGCGTTCCGCTTCGGGGAGCTTTCCCTGCTCCTCGTACGCGAGGCCCAAGTTGAATCGCGCGGCCGCGAGCCGCGGGTCCAAGCCCACCGCCACCTCCAGCATGGTCGTCGCCTCGGCCGGCCTGTCGCTCTCGCGGAGAAGCACGCCGAGGTTGTTGAACGCTTCGGCGAAGTTGGGGTCCACTTCCGCCGACCGGCGGTAGGCCTTCTCGGCAGCCTCGAAGTCTCCAGTCGCCTCGTGCGCGAGGCCCAGGTCGAGCCACGCCCGCGGGTCGGTCGGCTCCTCGCGCACCGCTTGCTCGAAGATGCGTTTGGCCTCACGGACCTTGCCTTCCGCCAGCAGTTGTTCTCCGCGCAGCACGTCCGGGCTGGCGGGAGGATGGCTCGCGGCTTCGGCCGGTTGGGACCGCGCCGGCGCTCGCGGCGTGGAGCCGCAACCGACGGCCAGCGCGAAGAGCACCGGCCCCCAAGCCTGGAGACGGCTCACGGCTCCCCGGCGCGCGCGTGCAAAGCAAGGATGCGATCGTACAGCACGCGCTGTACACGCTTCATCCGATCGGGGTCTTGCACCTTCTTCCCGTCGGCATCCGAGACGTAGAACACGTCTGCCACGCTCTCGCCCTCCGTGTTCACCTTGGAGAGGGCAATGGTGAGGTCCAGCTGGTGAAGCGTGCGAGCGATTTCGTGGAGGAGGCCCGCTCGGTCGCGGGTGAAGACATCGACCACCGTGTAGCGCGCGGAGGCGTTGTTATCGACGCTGATATGGGTGGGGACGTCAGGCCCCGGACGCACGGACCATGGTGGCGGCGTGCTCTGGCGGGCAAGCAAGTCCTGAGCCGAAACGCGGTTGGTGAGCCGGTGGGTGATGTCCTCGCGGAGCGCCTCGGCGAGCCGAGCGGGCATCGGTGTGTTGTCGCCCACCCTGACCCAGAACACGTCGAACACCTCGTCCTCGGATTTTCGCCGGCGTGTGTAGAGCTGCGCTCCCAGAACCGAAAGGTCGTGCGCGGCAAACACCGCGGTGAGGTCTGCCAGCAGGCCCGACCGATCGGCAGATAGGACCACGACCTCCTCCACGTCTTCGCCCGGACCCGGGCCCACCCGAACGGTCGCGATCCCCTCCGCGCGGTCGCGCGAGATGCGCGCGTGCCGCCGTACGGCGTCGACCGGGTTGGCGAGGAAGTAGCGATCGGGCATCTCGTCGACGAAGCTCTGGAGCTCTTCCCGGCCCGCATCCCCGGCGAACCCAACGACCGCTTGAAGCTTCACCTCCAGCACGCGATTCTCGGTCTGCGCTGGAACGCTTCCGGACTCGAGCTGTGCGAGGGTCGCGAGGTAGAGATCCTCGAGGGCGCGGGCCTTCCATGACGTCATGGCCTTCGGGTTCACCGTCGAGATGACCGCCACCGTGCAAAGGAACAAGTCGCGAAGGCGCTCCGGTGTTTCCACCATCTTCACGACTTCGTTGAGGCCCTGCGGGTCGTGAATGTCGCGTTGAGTCGCCCAATGGTAGAGCGATTTCTGCTCACGGACGAGCCACCCGACGTGTTGCGCATCGACCGCGGTGAGGCCGAGACGGAGCGCCACGCTCTCTGCGAGACGGGCACCCGCTGCCTCTTGGTCGCGTCCGCGCGTCCGCCCGAGGGAGTGCAGGAGCACGGCCAAGAACAGAGGAAGTCGCCGCGGAGCCTCGACGGCGAGTCGAGCGGAGAGCGGGCGACCACGGCTCTCTCCGCGGGTCAGTGATTGCAGCTGCTCCAACGCTTTGATGGCGTGGATATCGGCGGTGTAGACGTGAAACACGTCGTGATAAACGCGCCCGACCAACGGTGCGAACTCGGGGATCATCGCGGAGACCAGTCCCACCTCGTGCAACTCCGCGATGGTCGATCCGCTACGGAATGCACACTCATCGACGTTGTTCAGGAGTCCTAGGAAGATCTGCGTGGCCTCTTCCGAGTCCTGCAACCGCAGGCGCCAACGCTTGTCGGGTGCGATACGGGCGATCGCATCCAGTGCCGAGTGATCGGGCCGCTTCTGATAGCGCAGCGCTTGGCGGTAGAAACGAAACGCGAGGGCTGGATCCTCTTCGAGCCGCCGTGGGTTCTCCAAGGCAATGGTGCCATCGGCCAAGATGATGCCGTGCGCCAGCTTCCGAAAGGTGGTGGCCCGTTCGCGATTGCGTGGGCGCGCGCGATCGAGCATGCGCTCCGCGGTGAGAGCTACGATGCGAGCGTGGCGGTAGTAAGCCTGCATGAACTGCTCGACCCCAAGCGTCACGCCGTCGACGAAACCGAGCTCCTGGGCGATGTCTTCTTGGTCGCCGAAGGTCAGCCGGTCCTGCTGGCGGCCCGCGCGAAGGTGAAGAAGGTTGCGGACGCGCCACAGCATCTCGCGCGCGGCCTCGAGCTCACGAACCTCTCGCGCCAGCAGCGCGCCCGTTCGCACATAGTCTTGCTCATCGGACGCACCCCAACGAGCGCGCGCGGCCCATTCCGCGACGTCCAGGTCCCGCAAGCCGCCGCGCCCCTGCTTCACGTCGGGCTCGAGAAGATACAGGCTCCCGCCGAAGCGTCGGTGGCGGGTTCCGGTGTCTTGCTCTAGCGCGCCTAGGAAATCGACCAGGTACGGTTCGAAAACCTGCTCGCGCGCCCCCCGCTCGAGATCGTCGAGCAACGCACCGCTCCCTGCGATCCGTCGGAAGTCGATGAGCGTCGTGGTGGTGCGGATGTCTTCACGCGCCAAGCTCAGCATCTCGTCGATGCTTCGAACGGCATGACCAATATCGACCCCGAGATCCCACAGCGGGTAGAGCAGCCCTTCGGCAAGTGCTCCAACGAAAGGGTCGTCGGAGTCGTCGCACAAGAACACGACGTCGACATCGCTATTCAGGCCGAGCGTGAGTCGGCCGTAGCCCCCAACCGCAACGAGCGCGACGCGCCCCTGCGGCTCGCGCCCCAGTGCCCGGCTCGCGGCGTCCGCAGCGCAATAGAGAGCACTCAAGAGTCCATCGAACGCTCTCGCGTGCGCGTGGGTCGTGATGACGCCAGGGTCTCCACGGCGCACCGCGTCCTCGAACGCCCGGCGGTATCCACCGAGGTACCTACTGCAGGTCTTGCCGAGCGAAGGTGCGAGCCCACCTAGATCGACGACCGGACTGGCTCCATCCGACAACGGTCGGCGAGTATGACCGTCCGCCAGGCACCGGGCAACCTATCCGCCTACCGGGCCAACAGGTACGAAGCAATGCCGGACGCGATGCCGTCTGCAAGAGCCCGCCGATAATTGCTGCGGGTCAACGCGCGCGCCTCGGGCTCGTACGTCAGAAAAGACGCCTCCACCAGAATCGAAGGCATACGGGCGCCTACCAGGACGTAGAACATGGCACGCCGCACACCACGGTCCGAGAGCTTGGGCAGCACCGAGCGGCCGCGCCTCAAGGTGTGGCGTTGGACCTTCCCCGCGAGGGTCAGGGAACCTTCGGCCTGGGCGCGCCGGTGATACTTGGCGAGGAGGCTCTGGATCCCGGTCACCTCCGCCACACGCGTACCGTTCTCGCGCGCTGCAAGCCGAAGCGCCTGACGGTTGTTGGTCGTGTCGAGTACAAAGGTCGTCACCCCACCACGTCGGACCGGCTCCGAGCTGGCATTCAGGTGAATGGACACGAATGCGTCGGCCTCCATCGAGTTTGCCAGCGCGCAGCGTTCTTCGAGAGACAAGTCGACGTCGGTCGACCGCGTGAGCATCACGCGCGCTCGAGGCATGATCGCGCGTAGGCGACTCGCCGCAAGCTCCGCCAAGTCGAGCGCCACCTGTGACTCGATGAGCGCATGCCGGTCATTTGCCGCGCCCGGCTCACTGCCGCCATGCCCCGGGTCGAGAACGACGAGCGGTCTTCGCTTGCGCTCCGGCCGCCCCCCAGCGCTCACGTCGATGACGATGCGGTAAGGGTCCGTCAGATAGAACAGTCGCGCGCTCGCCCCTTGGTGCAGGTCCAACACGACACGCGGATTGGGAGTGGCCAGCCGCACCCGCTGCAGTCCGCCTCGACCCACCGCCTGTGACACGGGGACCGAGGCACCCCACTCGACGTCCTCGAGCTCGATGGCCATACGGGCTGGTAAGATTCCCTGTGCCGGGAGCTTCTCTTGGTGAAACAGTGGCGCACCCTCGAAGAGGAGGACCACGCGGGTCCCGGCCGCGTCGACGGCTCCGGCGCCGTACACATCGATGCGAACCAACTTCGCTTTGTCACGCGCGGGCTTGGAGCGCTCGGCAAGCTCGGGGAGCGGATCGGGGAGCGCCCCGTCGGGCTCAGGGGACGGGTGTCCCTGGCAGCCCACTGCGAACAGCAGCAGCCCGAACAGACAGAGTCTCGCTGTGTTCGTCGGCCCCCGAATGCACGCGTGTTTACGCGACGAGCCGGCAATGGTCAACGGACCGTCGCTCGTTGACCCGCCCCAACCGATCGCCTAGCTTCCGCGGCATGGCGGGCCTGACCTATCGCGAAGCCGGCGTCGACATCGAAGCCGGGGAGCAACTCGTCGAGCGGATCAAACCGCTCGCGCGGTCGACGCGCTCCGAGCACGTCCTTGGGGCGCTCGGTGGTTTCGCAGGGCTCTGTTCGGTGCCGAGCGATATCGAGGACCCCGTGCTCGTGTCAGGAACCGACGGCGTTGGCACGAAATTGAAGCTTGCCTTCGAGCTCGAACGCCATGACACCATCGGTATCGACCTCGTTGCGATGTGCGTCAACGACATCATCACTGTCGGCGCGCGCCCCCTATTCTTCCTCGACTACTTCGCCACGTCGAAGCTCGATGTCGATCAGGGAGAGGCCGTCGTGAAGGGCATCGCCGAAGGGTGTCGCCAATCGGAGTGCGCGCTTCTGGGAGGAGAGACGGCCGAGCTTCCCGGCTTCTACGCAACGGGTGAATACGACCTGGCCGGATTCGCTGTAGGCGTCGTGGGCCGTAAGCAAATCATCGACGGCAAAGCGGTTCGACCTGGGGATCGGATCATCGGAGTCGCGTCTTCCGGGTTGCACTCGAACGGGTTCTCTCTGGCCCGACGCGCACTCTTCGGCGGAGACGCTCCGCTCCCACTCGACGACGCGTTCGCATCCGGAGGAACACTCGGCGACGCCTTGCTTCGACCGACGAGAATCTACGTCAAGGCTGCTCGAATCGCGATCGAGCATGGCGTCCACGCGATGTGTCACATCACCGGTGGCGGCCTGCCCGAGAACCTCCCCAGGGTCACCCCGGACGGTCTCGGCATCGCAATCGACCCGCGGTCTTGGACCCCTGACCCGGTCTTCGCACTGATCCAGGAGCGAGGCGGAGTCTCGGACTCGGAAATGCGCCGCACGTTCAACATGGGCGTTGGCTTCACGATGGTCGTCGCCCCCGAGCAGGCGGCAAGCCTGGTCGACGCCCTCAACGCCAGTGGCGAACGCGCCTTCATCATGGGCGAGGTCACCGACCGCGAGGGTGTTTCGTTCTCCGCGTAGGGGCCCGTCATGGACGTTGTGGTTCTCGTTTCTGGTCGCGGCTCCAACTTGAGAGCGATCTGCACGGCGATCGACGCGGGCGCCTGCGACGCAAGAATCGTGGGCGTCGTGTCCGATCGTACAAAGGCCGCGGCATTGGAGTTCGCGGCCGGGCGAAACATCCCGACGCGAACGGTGGCGCTGCGCAAGGGTGACGACCGCAACGCATGGAACGAGTCGCTTGCCAATGAGGTAGCCGCGCTCGAACCCGACTTGGTGGTCCTGGCGGGTTTCATGCGAGTGCTCGGCGCTCCGCTGCTCGAACGCTTCCCAGGACGCATCATCAACGTACACCCTGCCCTGCTTCCTTCGTTCCCTGGCCACAACGGGCCCAAAGACGCGCTCGATGGGGGTGTCCGCATCAGCGGGTGCACCGTGCACATCGTCGACGCGGGGGTCGACACCGGGCCGATTCTCGCACAGGCCGCGGTCCCGGTGCTCACGGAGGATACCGCGGATACTCTTCACGCTCGCATCCAGGTTCAAGAGCATCGGCTACTGCCGCGCGTGATTCAGCAGATCGCAACCGGCACCATCACGCTCGATCCGTTGGCCGTGAACACCCCAGTCGCGGACCCATCTCGATCGCTGTCCGCGCCGGACGCGTAGGCCGGTGCCCACCAGCTTCTACGACGTCATCGTCCTGGGCACGCACCTCGAGCCACTCTTGTGCGCCGCCCTGCTCGCGCGCGAAGGCCTGCGGGTGCTGGTGCTCGGGCAGGGGGCGGCCGAGCCCTCGTACACTGTCGGTGGCGTGGAAGTCGAGCGGCAAGCGCTGACGGTAACCGGGGCGCAGAGTCCCATCGTTCAGAACACGTTGGACGAGCTAGCACTCCGGCAGGACGTCCGTCAGCGCATCGTCGATCGCCATAACGTGTTTCAACTTCTGCTTCCCGAGCATCGGATCAACGTTCACCCCGAGGTGGACAAGTGGTTAGCGGAGCTGGCGCGTGAGCTCCCGACCGTAAGACGCCAAGCAACGGACATCACCCGTACGCTTCTCGAGGTACGCGGTGAGCTCGACTCAGTGCTAGGGCGGCGGCTGACCTGGCCCCCGGAAACTTTCCTCGAACGCCAGAGCTTCTCCGTCGCGAACACGGGGCAACGCTACGACCGGCAAGGACAAGGCTGGACGTCGTGGAACCAACTCGCGATGAGGCACCCGCTGCGCATGGCATTCGAAGCCGCTCTTCCTCATGTCTCGGGATTGCTCCCGGCACAGCACTCCGATGCGACCAGGGCTCGCTTGCACAGCCATATTCTTTCGGGAGTCGCCGAGCTCACAGGCGGCTGGACTTGGTTCCAGGAGGCTCTCTTCGCCCGGATTCGGTCGTGGGGAAGTGACGTCAGGCCGAAGGACCGCGCCGACTCGATTCGACACGAGCGCCGAAACGGCCACACGATTCGGCTCGCGCGGACCGACGAAGAGGTTGGCTGCTCTCAACTCGTCCACGGCACCCCGATCAGCGAGCTGTCCCAGCTGCTCCCGGAACGCGCACCGATGGCGTCCATGTTCGAACGCGTCGGGGAGCCGCGCGCTCGGGCCTACCAAAGCTCGGTTCACGTTCTCGTCGACCGGCGTGGCATTCCGAGCGCCCTCGAGCCTCTGGCTCTACTGTGCACCAGCGCGACCACGCATGACAACGCATTCCTGCTGCGAAGCCGCGACGTCGACGACGACCGAGTCCTGCTCACGGCGAGCCGGCTCATCGAAGGGCATTTGATCGACACCGGCTCGTCGCCACTGCGCTTCGTCCGTGAGGAAGCGCTCGACGCGATCCGTGGCGTCATCCCGTTCTTCGACGATCACGCGATCTGGATCGACTGCCCCCACGATGGTCTGCCTCCGCGCGCCTTCCGTGGCGATACCGAACTTCCGTGCAGTGACCCTTGGGCTCGGGGGCCATACACGATGAGAGCGGTGTACGAGTATCCGACGCGAAGAGCGCTCGGCGTATGTTCGCTCCCCACACGCACCCCCGTGCGGGGAGTGTTTCTCTGCAACGAACAGGTGGCGCCGGGCCTCGGGTTCGAGGGTTCCTTTCTCACCGCAACATCGGTGGCGAGGATCATCGGGGCGCAGTACCGCAAGCAAGACTGGTTGCGGCGGGGACCCTGGGCGCGGCGCAGCGTTTAGGGCGTATCGCGTGGTGCTCTGGTATGCTTTAGCGCATGGCAGCACCTCAGGAGGCACCCAAGCTCACGTTGCGACAGTTGCTTCGGCTCATGGTCGAACGCGGCGCTTCCGATCTGCACATCACGACGGGGTCTCCGCCACAGCTGCGCATCGACGGCTCCCTCGTGCCCCTGCGTACACCGCCACTCAAACCGCGGGAAAGCAAGGCGCTCTGCTACGAGGTCATGACAGACGACCAGCGGTTGCGCTTCGAAAAGGGTCACGAGATCGACTTCTCGTTCGGCGTCAAATCACTGTCGCGCTTCCGGTCCAACGTCTTCCTGCAGCGGGGTGCGGTCTCCGGCGCCTTCCGCGCGATCCCGTTCGAGATTCGGCCGTTGGGCGAGCTCGGGATGCCTCCTATCGTCGAAGAGCTCTGCAACCGGCCGCGCGGGCTGGTGTTGGTCACGGGCCCGACAGGCTCTGGTAAATCGACCACCCTCGCCTCGATGATCGACAAGATCAACAGCGAGAACCGCCACCACATCGTGACGGTTGAAGATCCGATCGAGTTCCTTCATTCGAACAAACTCTGCGTCGTGAACCAGCGCGAGGTGGGCTCGGATACGTCGAGCTTCAAGGATGCTCTCAAGTACGCCCTACGTCAGGACCCCGACGTCGTCCTCATCGGCGAGATGCGCGACCTCGAAACCATTGAAGCGGCACTGACTATTTCAGAAACGGGTCACTTGGTGTTCGCGACACTCCACACCAACACCGCGGCACAGTCGATCAACCGTATCATCGACGTGTTTCCGGCCGGACAGCAGAGCCAGATCCGCGCCCAGTTGTCGTTCGTCCTTCAGGGGGTGCTCAGCCAGATGCTGCTGCCTCGTGCGGATGGACCGGGCCGCGCGATGGCCTGTGAAGCGCTCGTTCCGAACGCCGCGATTCGAAACCTCATTCGCGAAGACAAGATCCATCAGATGTACGGCATCATGCAGACCGGCCAGGGGACGTCCGGCATGCAAACCATGAATCAGTCTCTTCTGCACCTCGTCGCCCACGGCGCTCTCGACCGAGAGCTGGCAGAGATTCGGTCGCCGGAGCCGGATGAATTCCGCCAGATGCTGACCCATTTAGACCAAAAGGGTTATCAACAGGCCATTCGCGGCGGCGGCTGATTCGGCTTCTCGCCAGATTTTTACTATTGTTAATTGCGGGATTTAGGTGATGGGAACCACGGCCAAAAGCCAGCGATGGACACAAGCGCTCGCTTTCACACTTTGCTTACTATTTTCCGCTGTAGCCGCAGCCGACGCGGCCAAGCCGAGCGTCTCGGTCGAGGACCGCGCAAAGGCGGCTGAGGCGTATGATCGGGGGACCTCTGCGTACCTATCTGAAAGATATGAGTTCGCGGCTCATTGGTTCGAGCGAGCCTATCGCTCGGCGCCCACATCGACCGCGTTGCTACAAGCTGTCCGAGCCCACCACAAGGCAGGCAACTCAATCCGAGCGGCCAACCTCGCGCTGCAACTGCGCGATGAGTATCCCTCGGACGCGAGGTCAAAGCAGATCAGCGACGCGGTGATCGGGGCGGTGCAGCCGGCCAACGTCCTGGTCAAAGGGCAATGCGAGAAGACATGTACGCTCGAGCTCGACGGCGCCCTGGTCCAGCATCCGGTGTTCTTCGTGACGCCCGATGTGGAGCACTCGCTCAAGGCTGCGTTCGACAACGGCGAAACCTCGACCTTCGTGCAAGGCGCGGCAGGGTCGGTCAAAGAGGTGACGTTGGCAGCGCCTGCGCCACCTCCGCCTCCCCCGGTACCACGATGGGCGTTCTTCTCTTCACTCGGAGCTACGGTTGCGTTGGGGGCAGTCGCGGCGTGGTCCGGTATCGATGCCAACAAGGGCGTGGATGCGTACGAGTCAGCAGCGCGAACCGCGAGCTCACCGGGCATCAACAATGGCAGCTCGCCAACACCTGAGGAGCAAGCCCAAGCATTGCTCGAAGAGGGTCGTCAAAAGGAACGTCGGACGAACATCTTGATCGGTGTCACCGCGGGAATGGCGGCCACTACGGCTGTTCTGGGCGTGTTCACCAACTGGAAGGGAGAGTCTCGCGACGCCACTTCCAAGCGAATTGAGCCTTCGATCGGGGTGAGCACCAAGGGTGGCGCCCTGACGATCAAGGGACGCTTCTGATGAACGCACCCGCCGGCGTGACGGGAGGCGACCGGATGTCCCGGCCGATGGCCGGTCGTCGGCTCGGCCGATACGAAATCCTAACGCAGTTGGCCTCGGGCGGAATGGCTTCCGTGTACATCGCACGTGCTCAGGGGGTCGCAGGGTTCGAGCGACTCGTGGCCGTCAAGGTTCTGCATCCTCATCTCGCCTACGAGCAGGAGTTCATCTCCATGTTCCTCGACGAGGCACGTCTCGCCGCCAGGATTCGTCACATGAACGTCGTGCCGACGCTCGACATCAGCGACAGCCCCGGCGACGGGTACTTCCTCGTGATGGAGTACATCGAAGGCAACCACCTCGGGGCCCTTCTCGGGCGAGCCGCCAAAAACGGTGAGAGGCTGCCACGGCCGTTCGTCTGCCGGGTGCTCGTCGATACTCTTCAAGGCCTTGCCGCAGCGCACCGCCTCAGCGACGAACATGGGACGCCCCTCAAACTGGTTCACCGCGACGTCTCCCCACACAACATCCTCGTTGGGACCGACGGTATCGCTCGGCTCACCGACTTCGGCGTAGCGAAAGCCGACGTTCGCATGGCCTCGACCCGTGCAGGCCAGTTCAAGGGCAAGCTCTCGTACATGGCACCGGAGCAGGCGTCCTCGAACGAGACCGACCAACGCTCCGATCTCTTCAGCGTGGGCATCATCCTCTGGGAATCATTGACCGGCAGGCGCCTTTTCAAGGGCGAGTCCAACGCAGCCACTCTCAACAAGCTGCTCAACGACACCGTCGTGAGGCCGTCGGAACTCTGGCCGGACCTCGAACCGTTCGACGATGTAGTGATGAAGGCCTTGAGCCGAGATCCCAACGGTCGATTCCAGAGCGCCGACGATCTTGGTGAGGCGATCGACGCTGTGGCGGGACGCACAGGCATCGCCAAGACCCGCGACGTCGCCGAGGTGGTTCGCTCGCTGGACGCCGAGAAGCTACAGGGCGAGCGCCAGCGGGTGCGCGATTCCATCGACGTGCTTGGTCGCGCCGAAATCGCTGAGTCGAAAGTTCCGATGCCTCGCGAAGGCGTACCAATTGGGAGCCGGACATATCATCGCAACACGGGGACAGGCTCGTACGTGCACGGGAGCATCTCCGGAGTCCTCAGCGACGGGACGCCGGTCGTGGTTCAGACCACTGCGCCGGACTCGAACACTCTGAAGTGGTTCGTGATGGTCCTGGCGTCCGTCGTCTTCTTGTACGCCGGCGTCCTCGTGTGGCAGCTTTTGAGGCCCCCGGCGGCGCAAAGCCCACCGGGACCAGCCCCAACGATGCAGGTGGAACAGTCCCCCATCCCGTCACCTGGGCCCACGGCCGTCGAGCCAGCGGACGCCGAGACCGAGGAAGCCACGAGCCTTGCGCGGCCGACCAAGGAGGTCCGGAAGGCACCGGAACGCAAGAGCAGCACCACGTCGTCGCGACCTCGCCGACGAAAGGCGCGACCGAAGAGTGTGCGTGCCGTAAAGCCGGCCCCGGAGCCCGGAAAGCCTGAAAAAAAGGCCGCAGCGCCAGAACGAGAACCGGCGCCTGCGCGGCCTGATCCGGTCGATATCGACATCCAGAACCCGTACCGGAACTAGTCCCGCGGGTGGCAGCCTCAGCGGAATTAGGCCCCGCTTTTGACCACCCGATCCCAGATCGGCTAGGATTTTGAGAGACCCAGAGGGGATCGGGCGGAGAATTCATGGCCGAGTGGGTATACGAAGCGCGCACTCGTGCGGGCGAAGTTCAAACAGGAATCATCGAGGCGGACAGCAAGCAAGCCGTGCAGTCGAGGCTGCGCGCGCGGCAGCTCAATCCCGTCAAGATCAAGAAGAAGGGACGAGACCTCAAGCTGTCCTTTGGCACCGGGGTCACGCCGAAAGAGCTGGTCGTGTTCACGCGCCAGTTCGCGACGATGATCGACGCAGGTCTGCCTCTCGTTCAGTGTCTCGACATCCTGTCGAGTCGGGGTGATAACAAGGCGCTCAACACGATCCTGAAGGACGTGAAGGACTACGTTGAACAAGGTGGCACCTTCTCCGAGGGTCTAGCGCGACATCCCAAGCTCTTTGACGAGCTCTTCGTCAACCTGGTTCGCGCCGGTGATATGGGCGGTATCCTCGATACGATTCTCGATCGTCTCGCGGGCTACATCGAAAAGCGCGTCAAGCTTGCACGTCAGGTTCGCGGCGCGATGGTCTACCCGGTCGCCATTTTCTTCGTGGCGGTCATCGTCGTGGTGGTCATGCTCGCTTGGGTCATTCCCAGTTTCAAGGGGATGTTCGCGGAGTTCGGCGCCGAGGACGGGCTACCAGCGCTCACGCAGCTCGTGATCTCAGCGTCGGAAGGTTTCGTCACCAACGTCCACTGGATCATCTTGACGGTGGGCGCATTCGCGTTTGCAGTCGGATGGATCTACCGTCAGCCAGCCGGGAAACACTTCTTCCATCGCTTGCTGCTGGTTCTGCCGATTCTCGGACCCGTGATGCGCAAGATCTCGGTCGCGCGCTTCACGCGAACGCTCGGCACCCTCCTTTCCGCTGGCGTCCCAATCCTCGACTCGCTCGACGTTGTGAAGAAGTCGGCAGGCAACGTGGTCGTCGAAAACGCGATTCAGGAAACCTCGAACAAGATCCGCGAGGGCCGTACGATGGCCGAGCCTCTCATGGAGACCAACGTGTTCCCCCCGATGGTCGTCCAGATGATCGGGGTCGGCGAGCAGACCGGTGCGTTGGACACCATGCTCAACAAGATCGCGGACTTCTACGAAGACGAGGTCGATATCGCGGTCGCCGCCCTCACGTCCCTGCTCGAACCGTTGATGATGGTCTTCATCGGCGGCATCGTCGGCGTGATCCTCATATCGATGTACCTGCCAATCTTCTCGATCGCAGGTAAAGTCAACGCGAATTGACTCAGCTCGCAGAGAGCCCCACCGGACAGCGCGAGGACCTCAATCCGCATCGACGGCTACAGTGGGTCCTAGGCGCTCGGCTCATCATCGCCACGGTACTGCTCGGGACCACGATGTACCTCGCGCTCGACGCGATTCGATACGGCCGCTTCACACCCACATTCCTGCTCATCCTGATCTCCGCCATCTACGGCTCGTCGATCCTGTTCGGCGTATTGCTGCTCCGTGGGCAGCGGGAGAAATCGGTCGCGGTCGCCATCACGACCCTAGACGTGCTGCTGATCACGGGACTCGTCTATCTCACCGGTGGCGCCGGGAGCATTTTCTCGTTCCTCTATGGCGCGCAGATCCTCACCGCTGCCCTCACCCTTGGGACGAACGCCGCCTACTACACGGCCGCCGCGAGCCTCGCTTGCTACTTCTTGCAGGGCCTTGCACTCAACGTCGGTTGGTTGCCGCCACCACCAGACCAGCCGCTCAGCCAGTACATTCTCAGTTCGCGGGATTTCCAACTGGCCCTGGTCTCCAACATGGTGGGGATCTCCGCGGTCGCCCTACTCGCCACCAATCTCGCGCGGCGTGCGCAGATCGCAGGCGCTCGGCTCATCGAAGCTCAACAGAGCACGGCTCGACTGGTGCGGCTCAACGACGACATCGTTCGCTCGATCGCATCGGGTCTCATCACCTCAGACGACGACGGGCGCATCCTCGGCATCAATCGCTCTGCCCAAGACATCCTGCGCGACCAAACGGGGACTCTGCTGGGCCAGCCGCTCTCGAAGATACTGCCAAGCTACGCCACCGAGCCGCTCCGCGAGCCCCCGAGGCGCGCCGACGCGACTGGGCATCGCGCGGATGGGACCGAGTTTCCGATGGGGTACACCCTGAGCGCCCTTCTCGATGCGGGCGGGAATCCGTCGGGGTTGCTTCTCGCATTTCAAGATCTGACCGAGATCCGTAACCTCCGAGACCAAGCAGAGGCGGCACAGCGCCTCGCCGCCCTCGGACAACTCGCGACCGGGCTCGCGCACGAAATCCGAAACCCGCTGAGCTCGATCTCAGGCTCCGTCGAGATGGTTCGCGAGGGCAACGCGCTGGGAGCAGAGGACAGTCAACTGCTGGGCATCGTGATCTCCGAGGTCGAGCGATTGAACTCGTTGGTGACCACCATGCTGCAGGTGGGGCGTCCGAGTCAGATCAAAACCGAGCCGCTCGACCTTCGGGCAATTGCGAGCGAGGTGGTGACCGTGGCCCGAGGCGAAGCAACCCAGAGCAACGGGCTTCAGATCAACGCGGTCGGACCCAGCGAGCCGGTCCTCGTGACCGCCGACCCGGACCGAATCCGCCAAGTCGTGTGGAACCTCGTTAGAAATGCGGTCCAAGCTTCCCCTCATCGAGGCAGGGTCGAGGTTCGCACCGGCAAGGATCGGGGGGGCAATGTGTTCCTCGAGGTCGCGGACGAGGGAAGCGGAATCGGGGCGGCCCAGCGCGAGCGCCTGTTCGACATGTTCTATTCGGGTCGAAGTCACGGCGTCGGGCTCGGGCTGGCACTGGTCAAGCAGATCGTCGACCAACACCGCGGGCGGATCGAGATCCTCGATCGCGACGTCACGGGCACTTGCTTCAGAGTGACGCTTCCACCCGGGAAAGCGTCGATCAAACCGAGCGCAACAGCTCCGCCAGTCGAGCGCCGGGGTCCTCGGACCGCATGAGCCCTTCACCGATCAGGAGAGCGTCCGCACGCCCCTGAGCGACGTCACGGAAATCATCCGCCGAGCGAACGCCGCTCATGAACACCGCGACGCACTCTGCAGGGATTCGCTGGACGCACGCCTGCGCCGCGTCGTTGTCTACTCGAAAGGTGCTCAAGTCGCGCGCATTGACCCCCACGATGACAGACCCCGCCGCAACGGCACGATCGACTTCATTCGCGTTGGCCGCCTCCACGACGGGCTCCATCCCGAGAGAACGGATCTGCTGGATCAACGAACGGAGCTCGGGATCGTCGAGGACGCGGACCAACAGGAGGACGAGTGAGGCACCCACGTCGTAGGCCAAGTCGACTTGGACGGGATCGAGAACGAATCCCTTGTAAAGCACGGGTACGCCAACCGCTTCGGCAACCCGTCGCACCAGGAGCGGCGAACCTCCGAAGCCCGGTCCGTCCGCGAGGACGCTCACGGCCGATGCGCCGCCCCGTTCGTATCCCTGCGCGACTCGGACGCCCTCACCCGGACTCCACGAGCGTATCTCGCCTGCGCTCGGGCTTCGAAACTTCACTTCGGCGATCACAGCCGGCGGCTGCCCCACCCCACGACGCAACGCCCGAACCCCTCGCTTGGCGCGTTCTGGCTCCGGCGGCCGCGCGGTGGAGCGCATCGCCGCCACGTGTCGGCGGCGACGCGCGTTCTCGCGGTGCTTGCGAGCGACAATCGCCGAGAGGTAGTCGGTCATGGCTCTCGTGTGAATCGCGCCCAGCGCTCGAGAGTTTGAGTCGCCTTACCGCTGTCGATCGCTTCCGAAGCTCGCTCCGCGGCGGCGGTCGGATCGCTCGCCACCCCCGCGACGCACAACGCCGCGGCCGCGTTGAGCACGACGGCAACGCGAGCCGGTCCCTGTTCGCCGCCAAGCACGCTAATGATGATTTCGGCATTTCGCGCCGCGTCTCCGCCTCTGAGTGCATCCATAGGCACCTCGGAGAGGCCGAAGTCCCCCGGAGTGACTTCGAACGTGCTGACCTCGCCGTCCCTCAGTTGGGCCACCGTCGTGGGCCCCGATGGAGAGACCTCGTCGAGGCCCCCTTGCCCGTGAACGACCCAAGCCGCCGTCAGCCCAAGCGACCCTAGTGCTTCTGCCAGCTGCTCGACCCGCCCCGCGTCGTAGACGCCGACGACCTGATGCGTCGCCGACGCCGGATTCGATAGAGGTCCGAGCAGGTTGAACAGCGTCCGAATGCCGAGATCGCGACGCACCGATGCGGCGTGCCGCATGGCAGCGTGATGGCTCGGAGCGAACAAGAACCCGATCCCCACCTCTTCGATGCATCGCTTGGCGCGCTCGGGTGTGAGGTCGATGCGCACGCCGAGCGCCTCGAGGACGTCTGCGCTCCCTGCTTGCGACGAGACCGCACGGTTGCCGTGCTTTGCGACCGACACACCGCATGCTGCCGCCACCACTGCAGCGGCAGTCGAAATATTGAAGGTATGTAGGCCGTCGCCGCCTGTCCCACAGGTGTCGAGCAGCGGACCGTCGACCTTTGGTTGAATCGTTTCGCAATGCGTTCGAAGCGCTCGCGCCGCCGCTGCGATCTCGTTGGCCGATTCGCCCTTCATGCGAAGCGCCACGACGAACGCAGCGATTTGAGCGTCGGACGCATCGCCACCGAGGATGGCGTCCATCGCGGATTCGACGTCCGCGGAGGACAAATCATGCCCTGCGACGAGCTCTTTGACTGCGTCCGAAATCACGACGCGCGACTCGCTGGAAGAGTGGAAAGCCAATTGCGAATCAGCTCGTGACCGTGTTCGGTCAGAAACGACTCAGGGTGGAACTGAACGCCCTCGATGGGAAGCGTAGTGTGGCGAATCCCCATGACTTCGCCTCGGTCAGTCCACGCGGTCACTTCGATCTCGTCGGGAATCGTGTCGCGCTCGACGATTAGCGAGTGGTAGCGTGTGGCGGTCAGTGGGCTCGGCAAACTCTCGAACACCCCTCGGCCCTCGTGATGGATCTCCGATGTTCGACCGTGCATGAGGCGCTCCGCCCGCACGACCGACGCACCAAAATGCTGAGCGATGCTCTGGTGGCCCAGGCACACCCCGAAGATTGGGGTCGTCGCGCCCAGCTTTGCGATGAGATCGAGGCTGACGCCGGCTTCTTCAGGCCTTCCGGGACCGGGGCTGATCAACACGCCCGTGGGTGCGATCCCGCGGATGTCCTTCACGCTCACGGCGTCGTTGCGCCTGACCTCGACCGCCGCCCCGAGCTCACCCAGGTACTGGACGAGGTTGTAGGTAAAGGAGTCGTAGTTGTCGATCACCAGAATCATTGGTTTCGATCGCTAGCGGCTCGCGCACAGCCCGTCAACCGGCCCCTGGCTGAGCTGCCTCGTAACCGCGCTCCCTCCAGAACTTCTCCAGCCTCAAGTTGACCATCTCGGGATACTCGAGAGCCGCGTAGTGCGTCGCCCCCGGAAGCACCATGATCTCCGATCCGCGGGTCCGGCGTGCCATGCGCTCGGCAGCCGACCTCGGCGTGAGGACGTCTCTAGAACCCGCGATGATCAAGACAGGCACATCGATGAGAGGAAGGAGGTCCCAACCGTCGTGCTCTCCCATACGCTCGAGCAGACGGATGAACGTATCCATGTCGAGCGACCGAAGCTTCACGACGAGCTCCGCGACCACCTGCTCGTCGAGCGTGCCTGCCGTCAGCCCGATCCGCTTCGCCCAATCGCCCGGATCGGGAAGCCGGGTGGCCTGTCGCACCACCGCCTCGATCGCCCGGGGCATCGAGCGGAGGCCCCGAAGGAACGGCGGCAGCATGCGCCCCACCAAGCTCAGGTTGAACACGTAGTCCCACGGTCTGCCCGGTAGGCCATTGAGTATGGCCAGCGACGCCACCCGCTCCGGCGCCACACGAAACATCTCGAGGCCCACCTGAGCCCCCATCGACCAACCGAGGATAGCAGCGCGGTCGGCCCCCTCCTCCTCGAGCAGATGCAACGCGTCTCGGGCATGGTCGACGATGCCGAGGGCGTCGGGGTCGGCCGGAAGCGACGAGTCGTAGAGGCCCCGATAGTCCCAGGACAGAAGCCTGTATCGGTCCCGAAAGTACTGGATTTGGTGGCTCCAGGCCTCCCAGCCGCCTCCGAGACCGTTACAGAGCAGGATCGGCCGGCCCTGGCCCAGCGCCTGGTAGGCGATTTCAGTGCCATCGAATGACACAAAGCGGCGTTCTTCGACGGGGGGTGGCATCATAGCGAAGGGCCAAGCCTATCAGGGGCGGGGTGTGGACGCCCGCCTTGACAAGATCGGCCTTCCACGGATAAATTTGAGGAAGCTGAAATGTCAGACGAACTCCAAAAATCCAAGAAGGTCCGCGATATCCGCGAACGACTCGGCAGAAACGCTGCTCCACCGCCGCCCACCGGCGTCGAGGAGGGAGGCGGCGTTGCACCACCGCCGCCAACTCTAGGAGGTGTCGCACCGCCTCCGGGGTTCGTGGGGGGCCAAGCCGCCAAGCGGTCTGGGCCGTTTGCTGGAACGACCTCGCGGGGCCCTGCCCAGCAGGAAGTGCGGATCGTCGTCGACGAGCAGGCAGTCGCGACGGCACATGAAGGCAAGAGCCGCCGCGTGCGCAAGTTGATGATGATGACGGGCGGCGGGGCTGCACTGCTTGGGCTGTTTCTCGGTGTCCTTTCCTCGACCGTGATGAGCAAGCGCAGCCAGTACAACGTCGCGGTCCGCGACGGCAAGGCGGTCTATGAAGGCGTTCGCGCTGCGGCGGACCAGGTGACGGAGGCCAAGCGACTGCTCGACCGTGCTGTGGGCGCAGCAAAGGCGAGGCCGGGAGAAGGACCGTCCGTCGACTACGAGGCGATCGAACAGTTGCGCGCACTGCCGACTCCGTTCACGGCCGCCGACTTCACGGGGCTCAACTACACGAAGTTCAACCGAGAGACCGTCAACGGGCTGTTCTTGTACGCGCGCCAGGTCGGCGGGCTGTGGGACAGATTTGACAGCGTGGCAGGCCGGGTCCTTCCGGAGTCGCGTCGTGCCGAACTCAATGAAGCCGCGCAGGACGAGACAGCGCTCACCACCAGCCCTACGGGTTGTGTACCAACACTAGGCGAAGGGGGCTTCCGCTGTGGTCTGGTGTACGTCGATATGCCCGACCCAGAGGCCGCTTCGACCAAACTCAAGGTGCGTGTGACGCGGGGCAGCAAACCGTTCGAGAAAGAGCTCTACGTAGGCCAGGACCTGCGCCAGAACGCCAGCAGCTACGTGATTCTGACCAATCCGGATCAGTCGGTGGGGGTGCTCGGGCAGCGGAAGAACGCGTTCGCCTCGTACCGGCGGGACCTCGCGGAGCTTTCGCGGCTCATGGACTCGACCCTCGAGTCGCAGGGGAGCCTCGAGAGAGGCCTCGGGGCGGTGGCCGGCCTCGAAGAGATCGCCAACTTCTGACCTGAATTTCCGTTGAGGTATCGGGGGGTTTGCTGCGCGCTTCATTCGACGCGGGGCCCCTCCAACTGCTACCCTAGTGCGTGGGGTGCCGCGCTATAGACTGCGATATCAGACGACCAATCTCGAGATGCCTCTCGGGGAGTTTGCCATTGGTCGAAGCTCGTCATGCAATCTCGCATTGGCGGACGGACTCGTATCTCGAAAGCACGCGGTACTGCACGTCGGACCCGACGCCGTGGTGGTTGAAGACCTCGGTAGCCGCAACGGCGTAGCGGTCAACGGGGTGCGCATCAATAGCCCTCGACGGCTCTCGCACATGGACCGTGTGTACATCGGCTCCCAAGAGCTCGTGTTGATCGACGCGGCCAAGTTGAGGGACGGCGCGAAGGAAACCGCGGAGTACGTCGTCTGCGAATCTTGCGGCGCGATCAATGGGGCGGCGAAGCGACGCTGTGGCGAATGCGGAAAGCGCCTGTCCTCGACCGCAGGCGACACCATCGCAAGCACGAACGGCCGTGTGGATTCGTCGTCGCATGCTTGGGGTGCAGAGGATACCCGCACCGCGCGCGCACTCGACGTGATCGCAGGCATCGCGAGCAAGGCGATCGCCATGGGTCGCTTCGAAGAAGCGGAGCGCATGTTGCTGCCGCACCTCGATACGCTCCTCGAACGCGCCCTTGCGCATCGACCACTGAGTGACTCTGACAAGGACGATCCCGATGCCCTGTTCGAAGGGGCTACCACCTACGCGTTGCAGTTGGCCCAAGGGCTGCGCGACACCAAATGGATCGATTGGGTCTTCCGGATTCACACGGCCTCTGGACGCCTGATGGCAGCCGACACGATCGAGGCCCTGCACAATCTCGTGCGGAGCAACAAGTATTCCAAGCCTCGCTACCTTCGCGCGTACCTGCATGTGGTTCAGAATCGCGCGGCCGATTACGGCGCGTCCGAGAGGTTCCTCGTGCGTCGTCTCGA
>CAXMRN010000201.1:0-12515 GCA_964195565.1 uncultured Polyangiaceae bacterium
AAACGCTGAACGATCTCAGCAAGCGCCGACTTCGGGGTGTCGGACGGCCAGCCTGCCTCACTCGTCAGCTCGCCCGGGCGGACCGGGACGAGCGTGCATTGGTCCGGGCGCACCTTCTCGACCATCTCTATTAACTCCGGGCGCGGATCACCCTCGATGTTGTACTCGACTCGGTCCCGCATGGGCTCGAGCGCCGCGGCGATCTCGTAGACGTCGCCCGGCCGGATGTGCCGCTCATCGGCGCGGGGATGCACCGTAATTCCCGGGGCCCCCGCGTCGACGCACGCCCGCACCGCCTCGATGACAGCTGGCACCGACCCACCGCGGGAATTCCGCAGTGTCGCCACTTTGTTCACGTTCACACTAAGCCGCGCCATCGGGGGCATTCTTAGCTCCCAACGCTCCTTCTGTCAGCATCGACTGGCCTCCGCCCAGCGGGTGCGCTACACCAAAAGTGGAACATGTTCTATTACCTCGCGTAGAGTGATTGTTGTTTTTGTGTAATATTACGCCTATGAACGTCAGCGCCAAGACCGTCGTGCTCGAAGTCCTATCCGCCGGCGAATCGATTTACCAAGGAGTGCTGCCGGTGCGCTCACTCGTGCAGGCTGCCTCGGTCTTCGACATCGCGGAGAACAGCGTGCGCGTCGCAATCGTCCGCCTGCGAGCCGAAGGACTGCTCGAGTCGCCTGGCCGCGGCGAGTATCGTCTTGGCCCGAGCGCCCAAGTCGTCAACGACAAGATTCATGGATGGCGGACCGTGGCATCCCGCGTGGGCGATTGGGATGGATCGTGGGCCGGAGTGTTTACGGCCGACCTGTCACGCACCGATCGGCCGGCTCTTCGGCGCCGACTGCGTGCGCTTCGCTACCTCGGGTTCGAGGAGCTCAAGTCCGGTCTTTTCCTGCGCCCGAACAACCTGACGCCCGGCATCGACGGCATTCGCGACGAACTGGCGGCCCTCGGCCTGGACGCAGGCGCATCGGTGTTTCGGATAGAGGAGCTCAACCCGGATGAAGAGCAACGCGCGCGCGCGCTGTGGGACGGCCCAAGCCTCGAGCAGACTTACTCGAAACTCCACACAGAGTTGACCGCGAGCTTGGGCCGCTTGGAAGAGCTGTCTTTGAACGACTCGGTGCGAGAGGCTTTTTTGCTTGGACGCGAAGGGATTCGCCACGTCGTTCTCGACCCCCTGCTCCCCGAACCTCTCATCGACGAAGACAAGCGCTCCTCAATGGTCCACGTCCTGCAGACCTACTGCGACAAAGGCCTCAACCTCTGGACCCGCTTCCTAGAAGTCGGCGATAGTGCGGTCGCGGTGGCGCGGGACGCACAGCCCACCGAAAGCGTGCACTAAAAGGGGTCTGACCCCTTTGTTGGTGGCGCAATTCGAGTATGCTCGCGCCGATATGAAGTCAGCTGATTTTGCGTTTCAGACTGTGGACGGGGCGACCCTTCACGTGAGCGGATGGGTGGTGGAATCACCCAAGGCGATCGTTCAGGTGTTGCATGGGATGGCCGAGTACGGCTCTCGGTACGCGCGCCTTGCGCAGGCACTGGCCGCCGCCGGGTACACCACGTACGCGCACGACTATCGCGGTCATGGCAAGAGCGTGGCCGACGGGGGCACGCCCGGTCACATGGCCGACGACGACAGCTGGAATCGAATCGTCGAGGACGCACACGGCGTCAATCGGGAGATCGCGAAGCGTCACCCCAGCCTTCCGATCATCGTGCTCGGACACTCGATGGGCTCTTTCGTCCTACAGCAACTGCTCTTCGAGCATCCGAGCGACATGGTTGCCGCGGCGCTGTCCGCATCGAATGGCAAGCCTCCGGCGATTGCAGCCGTTGGCAAGCTCCTCGCACGGATCGAAAGGATGCGGGTCGGAAAGGGTAGTCCGAGCCCTGTCCTGCAACGCCTCACCTTTGGCGAGTACAACAAGGCGTTCTCGCCGTCACGCACCGAGTTCGACTGGCTCTCGCGCGACAGCGAGGAAGTCGACAAGTACGTGGCCGACCCTCTCCTCGGTTTTGCGGTATCGACTCAAACCTGGCTCGATATGCTCAACTCGCTCAACCGAATCGCGAACCCGAGCAACGTGGCCAAGATCCCCAAGGGCCTGCCACTCTATCTTTTCGCAGGTGACCAGGACCAAGTCGGCGACAGCGGCAAAGGCATGAAGAGTCTTCACGACGCGTACAAGCGCGCCGCGATCTTCGACGTTCGGCTCAAGCTCTACCCCGGTGGCCGGCACGAGATGTTCAACGAGACCAACCGCCAGGAAGTCACCGACGACTTCATCGCCTGGTGCGACGAGGTCGTTGCGGCCCAAGCTTAGGTGTTGGGCGGGCGGCTCGTGTAGAGTTCACCCTCGACCTCACCACGGACGAGCGGCTTCGTTTCAGGGGTAACCCGGCATCGCCATAGCGCGCTTCGCGACCCGATCGCCTCTGCGCCCTGGTAGTGGTTGAAATCTTCGAAGACGGCTTCGACCAGGAAGCCGGCCTCACCGAGAACGCGTTGCTTCTGAAGCCCGCGTTCGCTCGCGCGGCGGCTTTGGCCGAAGCAAACGTAGAACCGCCCATCGGGCTTGAGCATCTCCGCGGCCCTGCTGACGAAAAGCCGAAAGCCCTCCACCGCGTATGGCGGGTCCGTGAACACCGCGCCGTATCGACCGCGCATGGCCTTGGGGATCGGTTGCCTCAAATCGTGGTGCACTGTGTCGTGCTCCCAGCCGTGTCGCTCCGCGTGTCGGGCCAGTATTGCAAGCACCTCTTCGTCGGTGTCGAGCGCGGTCACCTTGCGGCCCGCGCCTGCGAGCTGCACCGCCGCGCTGGTCAGGTCGTCGTCGCCCAAGAACACGAGGCCACGTTGATGCTCCCCGGCCTCCAGCAAGAGTTGCGCCCGACGTACGGCCGTTTCGACGGTAGCGTAGACCTGGTCGAACTCGCGCTTCGGCGTGCTGCGCTCGGCCGCGATCTCTTCGTATGTGGTGCGCCACTCCGGAGCGTCGACCTCGACGACGCGTCGCGCCACCAGCTCACGCGCTAGCGCCGCGAGCCCGCGGTCCGAACAACGAAAGCGGCGGTCTTCGTCGTCGAACCACTTTGGGTAGCTTTGAATGACGTCGCGGACGACCGACGACGCTTCTCCGGCGGCGTGAACGATCTCGCCCTGGGAGAGCGACTGACCATCGCCAAGGGCTCTGAGGATGCGGAACGCTCCTTCGTACACTGAGGCTACTTGTCGCGAAACACGATCATGCCGTGTGTCAGATCGTACGGCGATAGCGCCACGGTCACACGGTCACCCAAGATCACGCGGATCCTGAATTTACGCATCCGGCCGCAGAGCTGTGCACGCACCGGGGCGCCGGCTTCGGTCGTGACCTCGAACTGGCCGCCAGCGTAGACCTGGCTCACCACGCCGTTAAGCTTGATGTGGTCATCGCGCTTGTCGTCCTGTTCGAAATTACGCTCGAACTTCCTTTTTCTGCCCCTTGGGCTGCGTCTCGCCACTCAGTCTCCTCTTTGTCCTTCTCCGCAACGTAAGTCGGGTTGGACCGCCTCGCCAGTTTGGGCGGAATCCTTCTTGATACCTACTGCGCTCTGGTTTTTTTGTAGCACCCCCCATGGAAAAGTCAGGCTGAACGGATCGTGGTGCTCAATCTGGTGCTCGCGCGACACCCCGACGACGGGTGGACGCTCGCAGCGCCCCTCGAGGTGGACGACCGGGCGCGTCAGGTCTTGCTCCGACTTGCGGACGCGCTCCTCCCGCGGTGCCCGCGCGTCGAGAGCACTTTCGAAGACGTGGCTCAGCATGCCCTCGTCTGCCTCCGGAACACGCCCCGTGTACGATCGAGCGGAGCAGGCTGCATGACCGAAGTCGCGTGCACGCAAAGGCGGTGCTCGTCGCAGGCGTGGCGGTACAGACGCCATTGACAAGCCGCGGCCTTTTGCGCACACCGTATCCGTTCGATGCTCGACCTCCCACGACTCAAACGCATCAGGCTCATGAAGCGGCCCATCGGGCAGGTGTTCTTCGGCAATACGGTTCTGGGCCCGAACTACAACTTCCTCCCCGGTGTCGACATTCGAGTCGAGGGGATCGAGAAGATTCCAAACGAACCGGTCATCTACGCTATGAACCACACCGATCGGTTCAACTACTTCCCCTTCATGTACCGGATGTGGAAGCTGAAGGAGCGATACATCACCGTTTGGGTGAAAGGGAAGTACTACGAAGGTCCGCTCGTCGGCGCGTTCATGGAGCTGACCAGCAACCTGCCAACCGTGTCGCGAGGCTACATCATCACCAAGGACTTCACGCTGACGATGGGAAGGCGGCCGAAGCAGGCCGAGTACGACACGCTGCGCGAACTCGTGAACAAGGAAGCCGCTCCCGATCAGGATGCGAACACGGTCGACCTTTCCACACTCCCTCGAGAGCTACTCGAGACTCCCCGCAACATTCTCGGCGTCGAGTTCGACCCGAGCGTCTGCTCTTACGCGGTCGGTATCAACCGCGTGTTCACGGCCATGATGGCCGAGTTCGTCCGCCTCAACGAACGTTCCTTCGATCTCGGCCTCGACTTGCTCGTCTTCCCCCAGGGGACGCGCTCGATCAGGCTTCCGCGCGGCCGCATCGGAATGATGGAAGTCGCCCTCCGCTACAAGAAGACCATCGTCCCGATCGGATGCAATGGGTGCGACCACGTGTACACGGGTTCGCTGCCAATCGGGAAGTCGGGCACGATCGAATACCGGATTGGGGACCCGATCTCCTACGAAGATCTGGCCGACTTCCACATCGACGAAGACTACGCGCCTTTCTCTGCCGAGGCGGAGCACCTGCACCGAGACAAGTTTCAAGGCGCGGTAGACCTCGTCATGGACCGTATCAACGACCTGCTGGATCCGGAGTATCAATTCAGCGATGACTTGCAGAGCACAGGTGTTCGCGGAACGTCGCGATTCGTCTAGTCCCGTGGTTGTTCGGGGCAGCGAATCGAGCTAGATCACGGCCCGTGAACGCGCTCCAAGCTTTGAGGGACGCGACGGAGCCGAAGCCAGTCGTGGCGATCATCGGGGGAGCCGTCGCAGGGTCAGAGGCCGCAGCCGCATGCGCCGCACGCGGAGCAATCCCGGTGGTGTTTGAGCAGGGCGCAAGGCCGTACGGAAAGATCGAAGACGGCTTGCCCCGCTGGCACGAGAAGTTGCGCGCCAAAGAGTACGGGAAGATCAACGAGAACCTGGGCAACGATCAAGTGATCTTCGTCCCGAAGACTCAGATCGGAAGCGATTTGCTCTGGGCAGAACTGTATGGCGACGTCGGGCTGAGCGCGATCGTGCTTGCGAACGGCGCATGGCGCGACCGCGGGTTGCCGATCGAGGGCGCTGATGCGTACGACGGTCGCGGCCTGGTCTACCAGAACGAGTTCGTCTACTGGTTCAACCACTACGAAGACAAGGGCTACGAGGGGCCGACCTTCGAGGTTCCGGACGGGACGATCGTCGTCGGCGGCGGGCTTGCCTCGATCGACGTGGTGAAGATCGTCAACCTCGAACTCTACGCGCGAGCGCTGCGGGCGCGGGGCAAGGAGGTCGACATCGTCGAAATGGAGATCAAAGGCATTCCGCGAATTCTCGAGGCGCATGGCGTCACCGCAGAGGAGATCGGCGTGAAGGGATGCACCCTCTACTACCGACGCCGCAAGGAAGACATGCCGCTTGCAAGCGCCGACAACCCGACCCCCGAGCAGCTCGCGAAGCTCCAGCGGGCGCGCGTGAAGATCATGGACCGCGTCATCCGTAAGTACTTCGTTAAGTTCGAGGAGCTCTCGCGGCCGGTAGAAACCATCGTCGATGGCGACCGCCTGGCGGGGATTCGCTTCCAGAAGACCGAAGTCGTCGATGGGCGGGTACGCGGCTTGGAGGGCACCGAGCTCGATGTGCACGCTCCAATGATCATCAGCTCGATTGGCAGCATCCCAAGGCCCATCGAGGGCATCCCAACCAAAGGCGAACTCTATCACTACGACAGCTGGGACACCGGCGAAGTCCACGGCCTGCCCGGAGTGTTTGGCCTCGGCAACGTGCTGACCGGCAAGGGCAACATCAGGGACAGTAGAAAGAACGCGATCGAGATCATCGAGAAGGTCGTCGCCGCGTACTTAGGTGTGGGCGAAGATCCGGAGGACACGCAGAGAGGCGAGTCTGCCGAAGTCGCAGCAGTCGCTGAACAGGCGTCCGCGGGGAACCCGATGACGGTCGATGCGATGAAGGCACTCGCCTCCAGGATCGACGCTCGGCACCAGGAGGTCGGCTACGAGAACTTCGCTAGCTGGATCGAGGCGAACGCCTGACCACTGACACTGGCACTGACACTGGCGCTGACGTAAGGTCCGCCTCGTGCACAAGCGCCTGACGACTCTTCTTCTCGCCCTCACGCTGACCCTCCTCGCCTCGTCCGCATCTGCGCAAGACCGCCGCGTCGAGCTGCGCTTTCAGGGCGGGGCCAACCTCGGGGTGCCGATCTTCCTCAATGTCGACCGCGACATCGTGAAGCCAGGCCTCAGCTTCACCGGCTGGGGTGGCTTCGACATCGGCTGGGTCGTCTTCGACTTCGCCCTCGGGTTGCAGTGGACGGGCGTCGACACCAACAACATCAACGACCCGAACGTCGCTGCGCCGACCGGGTTCGAGCCGCTCATTCGGTGGAACTTCTCGCCGGGCGTGCGCTTCCAAGTTCCGACGATCGAAGCGGTGCTGCCGTACGTCACCGGCGCGTTCGATGCGAACCTATGGAGCTTCCAGGCGCTCGGTTCTGGATGCGGTTGGTACTACTGCCGCGACGACGGCCGCGCACAGTTCGCCCCGGGCTTCTCGGGCAAGGCGGGGCTCGGCATCCACCTCAAGAAAGCGATGTACCTCGACGTCGGCTTTCAGTACTCGATGAGCGGCAAGGGTGACTTCTTCAATCGCACGCAATGGTGGGTTGAGCCCTTCATCGGCTTCATCTACCGAGGCGACAGCGATCGCTTCGGCGGAGTCGGCTACTAGCGATAGTGGGACTGCCCGGCTTCTCAGGCCAGCTCCCGATCCGCCTCAGAAAGCACGTCCGACACCGGCTCATACGCTGGAAGCGACTGTTCGATTTGATCTGCCGCGCGCGCAACGGCATGCATGGGCACCTCGATGTCGGCGAGCTGGAGGTGATCGACCATGACCGTGTGGCGAACGACGTAGACGTCGCCGTCCAAGCACAGTGAGCCTACCGCGAGGTTGAAGCTCTGCTGGAGCGCAGAGCGCGCCTCCATGCGGTCCGCTCGACAACACGCCGACGACAAGTCCACCCATCCGCGCCCCATCGCTTGATAGTGAGACACGATCACCGCCTGCAAGCGGCCGCCTGGGTATTCGAATACGACCTTGAAGCTGTGGTCGTGCTCCTCGGCCAGCTTGTAGCTGGACCTCGCGTGATCCTTGATGTCGGTCCACGTCGGCACGGGGCGGCGGTTGTATCATATAGGCCCAAAAAAAGGGCTCGAATCTATGCGCACAGCGCGTACACTTACCGACATGTTCGCGCGCTTTGCTTCGCCGTTGTGGCGGTCTTCGGTCATCGCGGAGCTTCGGTTTGGGCCGAAAGCGCTGCGCGGGACGGTCCCTTGGTTGCTGCGCACGCGGCTCAGAACAATCGACAGCCTTCTGCACGTCGCCCTGAAGAATGCGCAAGACGCGCCGCATGACCTCGCGTACGAAATGGAGAACGAGCATCTGACTTGGTCGGAGCTCGCCAACGCCACGTCGCGAGTCGCACATGTCCTCGCAGCAGCGGGGGTCCAACGCGGGGACGTCGTAGCCCTGTTCGCAGAGAACTCGCCGTTCTACATCGCGTCGGTTCTCGGGATCTCGCGCATCGGCGCGACAGGGGCGCTGGTCAACACCAATCTGCGTGGCCGGCCGCTTTCACACGCCGTCGCTGTTTCCAAAGCAAAGGTCGTCCTGGTGAGCGACACGCTCGAGTCGGGCCTTCGCGAGTGCGACGAGCTCTGTCAATCGCTCGACCGCATCCTCGTCTTCGACGACAACCCCTACGCGGGCCTCCTCGCCGAAACGCCGGCCACCGCATACCCGCTAGCGCCAGTCCGGGCCGAAGACGACTTCATCTACATCTACACGTCTGGGACGACGGGGCTCCCGAAACCTTGCCGCGTCTCACACGCGCGCGCGATTCTCGCCGGCGCCGGGTTCGGGCCGCTGATGTACGACTTCCGGCCCGGAGACAAGCTGTATTGTGTGCTCCCCCTTTACCACGCGAATGGCCTCTTGCTGGGTGCGTCGGCTGCGATGATCGCGCGTGTCCCAATGGCGATGCGTCGATCGTTCTCCGCCAGCGCGTTCTGGGACGACGTTCACCGATACAAAGCGACTGCGATTCTCTACATCGGCGAACTCTGCCGCTACTTGGTGAACTCGCCACCGCACCCGAAGGAGTTTCCCAACCCCGTCCGCGTAGCCGTCGGCAATGGGCTCCGCCCGGACATTTGGCCGAGGTTCCAGGCGAGGTTCGGCATCGAGAACATCCGGGAGTTCTATGGCGCAACCGAGGCGCCAGGCTTCATCGCGAACATCAGTGGACGCGAGGGTTCCGTCGGCCGCGTGCCGCTCGGCGGGCTAGCGGGTTGGATGCGCATCGTCCAATACGACGTCGACCTCGATCAGCATCTTCACGACGCGCGCGGCTTCTGCATTCCTTGCGCCGATGACGAAGTCGGCGAGCTACTGATCCGCGTTCCCAAGGTGTCCGCTGGGGGGCTCGAGTACCGCGGATACACGGACGACTCGGCTACCGAGAAGAAGATCCTTCGCGATGTGTTCAAGAAGGGCGACCAGTACTTCCGCTCGGGTGACCTCCTTCGCCGCGACGCGGACGGCTTCTACTACTTCGTCGACCGCATCGGCGACACCTTTCGATGGAAAGGCGAGAACGTGTCCACCGCGGAGGTCGCCGATGTCATCACACACGACGAAGCCATCGAGGAGGCCACCGTCATCGGGGTGCCAGTGCCGGGCATGGATGGCCAAGCCGGGCTCGCGGCGGTCGTTCCCGCAGGTGAGTTCGACCCCGAAGGCTTCTGGCGGGCCGTGTCAGAGCTTCCGGCGTACGCGCAACCACGCTTCGTACGCGTGATGAGCGGTCTCGCCACGACTGGAACCTTCAAGATTCAGAAGAACGAGCTTCGGAAGGACGGCGCGGACCCCTCCAAAGTCGACGATGCGCTGTACGTTCGAACCAAGGGCGGCTACGAGCAGCTCACCGGCGAACGTTGGACCGACGTCAAAGAAGGACGCATCAAGCTCTGATGCCTAAGATGACGAGCGACGAGATCAAGGACTTCATGAAGAAGTTCTTTCCGCAGGCTCGGCTGCCGGTCGAGATCGAGGAGCTACGCGACGGGTTTCTGCGAATACGTGTCGGCGTGACGGATAGGAATCTTCGTCCTGGCGGCACGGTGTCGGGCCCCACTTTGATGGCCATCGCAGATTCGGCGATGTACTACCTCGTGCTGGGGATGATTGGGCCAGTCGCGCTCGCACTCACCACCAACTTGAACATCAACTTCCTTCGCGCCCCAGCCCTCACCGACGTCATCGCCGAGGCGGAGATGCTCAAGCTCGGCAAACGGCTCGCGGTGGGGCAGGTCACCCTGTACTCCGACGGCAGCGACGATCCGGTCGCGCACGCGACCGTCACCTACTCCATTCCGCCTGACGCTACGCGGTCTGCAACGCCTTCTGAATAACCGCGAGGTCTTCCGGCGCATAGTCGAGTTGTAGCGCAGCCTTGTGTGCCTTCTCGGTCATCTTCTTCCAGGTCTTCTGGACGATGGAAATCAGTTTTTCCTCCTCGTGCTTCTGCGCGAAATCGTGGAAATAGTGCTCGAGGAAAACGAGACAGATGACGTCTTCCATCAACTGTACATCAGGGTCGGTTTTGAGGCCTCGCTTGCGTAGCAGTGTACGGACGCGCCCTATCGTTTCGTCGTCGTAGCCCGCGTCCTGCAAGATCGTTGCGGCGATGTCGGCGTGCCGCTTGTGGAGGTCGGTGCGCCACTTGAGGTAACCCGCCCTTCCCTCGGGATACGTATCGCGCGGAACTTCCCATCGCCGGATATGCTGAGCGCGCGCCGCGAGCTTCACCGATTCTGGTGCGTCCGGCGCTAGGCGTTCGAGCCATCGGGACATCCGTCGGCCGTAGACCAGCTCCTTGGGCAGGTCCTCGCCTTCTACCCGTTCGAGAACCGGGTCCTCTGCGTTGGCGTCATCGAACCCTCGAATCGCATCGTCAAACCGGGACACTCGACTGCTAGGCCTGCGCGCCCTTCGCCTCGCTACGGGCAGCGCTGCAGATCGACGTGACCGACGAACCGCCGAAGATCATGTGAATCCCAGCAAGGGTCCCGACCGCCCACATTCCGGACATCGGGAACTGGCGCCAAATCATGATGCCGAGCGCGAGCGCGGCAACGCCGCTGAACAAGGTCCAACCCCATCCCTTGATCGGTCGTAGCCGAAACGCCCAGATGATCTCGAAGACGCCGTAGACAAAGAAATACACGGCGAGGACGATCGTGAGTGTCGCGAGCGCCATTCCTGGGCGCGACACCATATAACCACCAATGACGATCGAGAGCACCCCCAAGACAAAAACCAGGAGACCCACACCGAAGGACCCGAGTCGGAAGGCCAAGAAGAGCCTCGATACCCCAGACACGATCAATAGGACGCCCACCGCGATCGCTACGGAGAGTCCCGCAATGAAGGGCGACAGCAGCGCGAGCACGCCCGCAATCGCAATGGCGATCCCGGCGGCCATGCCGAACCCAGCGTGTTGCTTGAACGTCCCGAGTACTTCCTGATCTACTTCTTGAATTCCGTCACTCATCAATCACCTCCGAGGCGTGCATAGGAACCCACTGCCGACGAAATCGCAAGGACAACCAAAGCTAGGCCGGAGCGGACGGGATGTAACCTGTTGCGATGCTCCTATGACAGGCGCATCTTAGTTTCGAGCACGATTTGCAGCAACCGTCTGGCGGACCGAAGACCTGGGGTAGACCAGAATAGAAACAGGGGACAGTCCCCTTATTGAAGGGGTTCAGTGACATGACTCGATGCAACCGGAGCCCACGACGAAGCAGGACGTCGGTGACCGCCATCGTCCTCATCGCAATGGGTACGTGGTCCTTGGCGGGCTGTAAGCCAACCTCGAAGACGGAGGTCGCCAAGCAGCCCAACATCCTGCTCATCGTGGCCGATGACATGGGGTACTCCGACATCAGCGCGTTCGGTGGAGAGATTGCGACACCGGCTCTCGACGAACTGGCGAAGGAAGGCCTGCGGCTCAGCAACTTCCACGTACTTCCCACTTGCTCGCCGACGCGCTCGGTCTTGCTGTCCGGCATGGACAACCATCGTGCGGGCCTCGGTACGATGGGGGAGTTAACCACGCCCGAAATGGATGGGATCCCCGGGTACGCCGGATATCTGAACTTCGAGGTGGCCACCCTCCCCGAAGTCCTCAAAGGAGCCGGGTACCACACGTACATGGCCGGCAAATGGCACCTCGGCCACGACGAGAACACGAGCCCCCATGCGCGAGGCTTTGAGGAAACGTTCGCTCTCCTACCGGGCGGCGGCAGTCACTGGAGCGATCGCAAACCGGTGAGCCCGCCCGAGACGATGGTCTACCGACGGAACGGGAAAGAAGTCGAATCGTTACCTGACGACTTCTATTCGACCCGGTACTACACGGATCGAATGCTCGAATGGATCGAACAAGGCCGTGCGGATGAGCAGCCGTTTTTCGCATACCTCGCGTACACCGCGCCGCATGATCCCCTGCACGCGCCCCAGGAGTACATCGACAAATACGAGGGCAAGTACGATCAAGGTTGGGACGCGCTTCGGCAGGAGAGGCTTCAGAGCTTGAAGAAGCTCGGGATGGTCCCCAAGGACGCGGTTCCCTTTCCCCGATTGCCGACCGTCAAAGCGTGGGACGACTTGTCGCCGAAGGAGCGTGAACTCGCCGCGCGGGACATGGAGGTCTATGCGGCGATGGTCGATTACCTGGACGAGCAGATCAAGCGGGTGTTCGACTACCTCAAAGAGATTGGCGAGTACGACAACACGATGATCCTCTTCATCTCGGACAATGGCGCCAACGGATCCTTGCCCACGGCGTATCCCGGCCAGACCGAGGAGTACCTGGGCTCGTTCGACAACAGCCTCGACAATCGTGGTCTTCCGGGCTCCTACATCGAGATGGGTCCGGGCTGGGCGCAGGCGAGCATGTCCCCGAGCCGCATGTTCAAGGCCTACACCACCGAAGGTGGGATCAAAGCACCGTTGTTGGTCAAGGTGCCGGGCAAGCCTGTGGAGCCAGGCGCAATGAACCACTCGTTCGTGCACGTTCGAGACATCATGCCGACCCTCCTCGACGTCGC
>CAXMRN010000202.1:0-13133 GCA_964195565.1 uncultured Polyangiaceae bacterium
GATCGGAGTGAGGGCGAGCGCGTCCGCGGATTGCTCGATGATGGCAGGGTCGGTGCCCGGTTCGTGCAAGCCTGGAGGAAGACCTGGTCGCACACCTGTGCTCTCGGCTTGTTCCATGGTCTGGAGGATCATCGGATGGACACGCAGTCGTCCGCCGGTCGCGAGGAGGACAAGCCCCTTGAGCCGATCGCCGGCCGATGCGAGGGCGTGCTCGATCGCCACGCCTCCTCCGAGGGAGTGGCCGGCGACGACGTAGTCGCCCTCGACCTCCGACTCCACGAACGCTGCAAGGAAACTCTCCAACTCGGCGACGGTATCGAGCGCCGGGCCAGCGGTTCCGAGTCGACCCGGGAGGTTGACCGCGTAGCAAGCCCGACCTGGTCGCGCATCGACTAGCAGGTCGTACGTGTGATGATTGGCGGCCGATCCATGCAGACAAACCAGCGCGGGGCCGGTGCCCGATTCGCGGCGGAAGGTGACGGAGCGCCCGTCGATTTGCCGGGTCTCTACCACGACGCCAACTCATCGCCCGCGCTTGCGAGCGCGATCGCCTGAAAACGAAAGAAGCGCTCTCTCGCGTAGGTGCCCGTATACTGCAGGGCGAGCTCGTCGAACGACACGGTTCGCAGGAAACGAAACCCGCACTCGAGCATCAGAGGCGTGGGGTCATCCAGGCCGAACTGCATGGGCTCGCCGAGCTCGTCGATGATGCCCTTCATCGCGCGATCCTCCTCCCGAAGGCGTGGGCTCGCTTTGGCCATCTTGCTGTTGAGGTAATCGAAGAGCACGAGCGATCGCGGGTCGAACTCAGACGAGAGACGCGAGAGGGTCGACCGGGCCGCCGCCTCGGGGAGGTAGTAAATCACGCCCTCCCATACGAAACAGACCGGAGCACCGCGGTCGAGACCGGCGGCATCGAGGAGCTCCACGAAATCGTCCTGCTCGAAGTCGCACGGCACAAAGGTTGCGGCATCGAGTGGATAGCTCTCAAACCTCGAAAGCCGTTCACGTTTGTCGGCCTGGCTGGCCGGCTGGTCGACCTCGAAGAAGCGGACACCGTCGCGCGCCAGGCGGGCCGCTCGGGTATCGAGCCCGGCCCCGAGGACCACGACCTGCCGAATCCCTCCATCGAGGGCCCGGGTCACGCAGTCGTCGAGGTATCGGGTCCGCAGGCCCATCCACAGCACCATCGCCGGTGAGTGCTCGTCCCAACGGCGGGAGAGCGCCTCCCCCTCGGGGCCGGCGAGTCCGAGCGCCCATGGGTCGTGGCAAATCGCGTCCGGCGCGTTCGAGGCGCGGCCGCGATGAGCGGCGACCATGATTGCCGTCCTGCTCGCCGCGCGCGACTTGGTCACGCTTAGTGCCCCCGCTCCCGGTCGATGCCGGGATGTGTCTCGTCACCCGGTTCGTGGCGTGGGTTGGCCGTGAGATAGGTGCCGTCCCGCCCTGGGATCGAAAGGAGGGTTTCCTTGTCGTAGAGGAAGTGATCGCGGTTGGTCGATGGCGGCATGTGCATGCCTGTGTCCATTCGAATCGCGTCGCAGGGGCACGCCTCGACGCAGTAGCCGCAGAAGATGCAACGAAGCTCGTCGATCATGAACACCGACGGGTAACGCTCGTAGCCGTGGCGGGGGTCGTCCGCTTCGTACTCGGCGGGCTCGATGTGGATGCACTGGGCCGGGCAGGCGGTGCTGCAGCAAAGGCACGCGACGCACCTCGGGGAGCCGTCCGCGCGCTGGGTGAGACGGTGGATGCCTCGGAAGCGCTCCGGGTACTCGACCTTCTCTTCCGGGTATTTGACCGTGTCGATTTCCTTCTTGGCGCTCGGCCCGAAGGTGTTCTTGAAGAAGCGCCCCATCGTAAACCCGAGGCCCTTGGCGATTTCGGGAATGTAAGCCTGCTCGGCAATGGTTCGTCCCGGCTTCTTGATGACTTTGACTTCGACTGCCATGCGCGACCTCAGAAGAGCTTCTCGAAAAACGCGACCCAGCCGTCGAGCCACCCCGACAGGATGAACGCGCCCACGACCAAAATGTTGAGCAAGGAGATGGGCAACAGGCCCTTCCAGCACAGCGACATGAGCTGGTCGTACCGGAATCGTGGTAGCGACCAGCGAATCATCAGCTGGAACCAAATCAGCACGATGATCTTCAGCAGAAACACGACGAACTGAATCGCGACGACGAGCCAGTGCACCACCGGCACCGAGTAGCTCGCGGCCACGAAGGGTAAGGTGAACTCGAACCCGTCGCGGTAGAGAAAGGGCACATCCCAACCACCGAGAAAGATCACCGACGCGATCGCTGCCAGCGACACCACCTCGACGAACTCGCCCATGAAGAACATGCCGAACTTCATCCCGGAGTACTCGGTCAGATAGCCGCCGACGAGCTCGCTCTCGCCTTCCGGGAGGTCGAAGGGAACGCGCTTGGTTTCGGCGATCGCTGCGACGAAGAAGGTGAGTGCGGCCAGCGTCAGCGGCGGAACGAAGATCCCCCACACGTGGTCGTACTGCCACATCGTCATGTCTTCGAGCCGCAGCGATGCGTAGACCATGAACGCAGGGACCAGGGTCAGGCCGAGGACGACCTCGTAGCTGACCATCTGGCTGGCGGCGCGGATGCCGCCGAGCAGAGAGTACTTGTTGTCCGAGGCGTAGCCGGAAATCGCTGCGCCGATGATGCCGGTGCTCGCAATGGCGAAGATGAAGAGAATGCCAATGTTGATGCTCGCGACCTGGAGCGGCACGACAGGACCGGCAATTTCACCCGTCCGCGGGAGGACCTGGTTGAGGTAGTCCCAATGGAGCGAGCTCGCGAAGGGAATGACCGCGAACGCGGCAATCGCCGGAATGAGGGCGATGATCGGGCCGGCCGAGAACAGAAGCTTGTCGGCCTTTGGCGGAACGAAATCTTCCTTGAAGACGAACTTGAGGGCGTCAGCCACGGGGTGGAGGAGGCCGAGGAGCATGATCTTGCCGTCGTTGCGGACGAACATGCTGAGCACGCCGTAGCCCACGCGAAGCACCACCGAGGCGATGCCAAACGCCACCAGGGTGGCGGTCAGCGAGGACGTCGAAATCGGCAGCGGGTTACTTCCCTTGAACGCGACAAACGTCAGGGTGACCAGGGCAACGATCGCGACGATGCCGGCGAGTGCGGCCAAGCGCCACATGGGCAAGCGCGCGCGGTCGATGAAGGTCACCGCGGAAGCTGGAAGCACGATGGCAGCGCGACTCGGTCCGAGACGGTCTTGAATCATCGCGCTTTGGCGGCGCTCCGCCCAGATCAGAATGGGGGCAAAGCCGCCCACTGTGATCAGCAGAACGACCAACACCTTCACGAGCGCGGAGGTGACGAGGAACGTGGTCGTCACTGGGCCGCCTCCACCGCGTCTAGGAGTCCCTGCCGCAACCCCTGCAAGTCTTTGA
The DNA here is from genome assembly GCA_964195565.1 of uncultured Polyangiaceae bacterium. GTDB lineage: Bacteria > Myxococcota_A > Polyangia > Polyangiales > Houyiibacteriaceae > SG8-38. Next base: position 3,431 of record CAXMRN010000202.1, read on the forward strand.
AGCCGAGGTCCTTGCCGAGCTTGCCCGCAAGGTCCGAAATTGTCTTCCAGGCGGGGTTGACGCCGTCTGGCGGTGACAGGGTGGGCTTGAACGGCTGCGCCAGGCCCTTCGCGTTTACGAAGCTTCCATCGACCTCGAACGTGTCGGCCACGGGGATGGTCACTGATGCCGCCGCGGGGAGCGCCCCAACGTGGCTGGTGAGCGAAACGACCCCCTCCAACGCGACCAGCGGCGCGAGCTCTTCGAGCTTCTCCGCTGTGGCCCACCCGAGGGCGATCACCCCCTGCACGGTTCCGGACTGCACGTCAGCGAGAAGGTCGCCAACCGACTTCAAGGCTGCCCCGCTCGCCGCGAGTGTGGCGCCCGCACGGTTGGGGTTGTTGTCGTCGCTCCGCAAGATGTCGTCGCCCTCCCATCCGCCGAGGGCGGCGAGGTAGAGCCGTTCGGCGCCCAAGGCGCCTGCGAGCTTGGCGAGCGCGAGGTTGTCTTCCGTGGTGTGCTGTGCGCTCAAGACCACCGCGAGCTTCGACGCGTCCTTGGCCTGGAGCATCTCGGCCGCCAGTGCGAGCGCCGCGTCTTCTGCAACCGGAGTGCGTTCCTCACCGCGGCCCGCAGTCGCCATCATCAACCTGTCGGTGTCCTGGCGCGCGTAGGTCATCATGCCGTCATCGCACATCCAGTAACCGTTGACGTCGGCGTTGTCGCGTGGGCGAAGCCGGTAGACCTTCCCGTAGCGCGGGTCGTAGTCGACGTGGGTGTTGCAGCCCGTCGCGCAGCCGGTGCAGACGCCCTGCCCTGACTTGAGGAACCAGACGCGCGCCTTGAAGCGGAAGTCCTGACTCGTGAGCGCGCCCACCGGGCACACATGCTCGGTCATCAGGGTGTACTTGTGGTCGAGCTCTCGCCCCGGAGCAAGTATGATTTCTGTCTTGTTGCCACGTTCGCGCATGTCGAGGACGTGATCCTTCGCGACCTCGTCACAGACCCGGATGCACCGCGTGCACATGATGCAACGCTCGGCGTCGTAGACGATGGTCGGGCCGAAGCGAACGCCCTTGGGCTTGTGCACCGGTTCGGTGAGCTTGCGCTTCAGCGTGCCCTGGTGCTCGTAGTAGTAGTCCTGGAGCTTGCACTCGCCAGCCTGGTCACAGATCGGGCAGTCGACCGGGTGATTGAGAAGCAAAAACTCCTGCACCGACGCTTGTGCCGTCTTCACCTCCTCGTTGGTGGAGGAGACGACCATGTCTTCGGCCGCAGCAAGCTGGCATGCCGGTTGAAGCTTGGGCTTGGTCGCGGGGACGTACTCGCCCTTGGCTTGGTCGAACGCGAGCTGCGGCATCGCCATTTGGCGGCCGCTCTCCACATGGACGAGACACATTCGGCAGTTGGCCGCGATCGAGAGCCCAGGGTGCCAGCAGTAGTGCGGGATCTCGATCCCCTCACGCCACGCCGCCTCCATGACGGTCTCCCCCGCCTCGAACTCGATCTCTTTCCCATCCAAAGTAAATTTAGGCATTTGGTGCTGCACTCACATTCCCAGATGAGCCGGATTTGCCGCAGATGCCGAGCGCGCCCACAGCGAGCGACTGAGGAATAGCGAAGGCTATTTCGCAGGGAGCAAGCGAGGACCTAAGCCGGCAGGTGCGGTAAAGCCGGCTCATCTGTCGCACTCCCCGCCGATCATGTTGACAGACCCAAACGTGGGGATGATGTCGGCGATCATGCCGCCCAGAAGCATTTCGCGAGCGGCCGCGAGGTTGTACCAACACGGCGGCCGTACTCGAACGCGGTACGGAGTGCCGCTGCCGTCGGACACGATGTGGAACCCAAGCTCGCCGTTGCCGCCTTCGGTGAAGCTGTAGACCTCTCCCTTGGGGGTGCGGAGGCCCTCCATGACCAGCTTGAAATGAGCGATGGTCGCTTCGATCGTCGTGTAGACGTCGTCCTTCTCGGGAAAGACGATGCGAGGGTCGTCGACGTTGACCGGACCATCGTCGGGCATCTGTTCGATCGCCTGCTCGATGATGCGGACCGACTGCCGAATCTCTTCGAGGCGCACCATGAAGCGATCCCAGTTGTCGCCGTCTTCACCGACCGGCACATCGAAGTCGAAGCGGTCGTAGACGAGATAGGGGTGATCTTTGCGGACGTCGTATGCAATGCCCGTCGAGCGCGCCATCGGGCCGGTGACTCCGTAAGACAGTGCCTGCTCCTTGGTGAGCACGCCGACTCCCTGCATTCGGTCGAGGAAGATTCGGTTGCGGAGCAGCATGATCTCCGTCTCCTTCACGACCTTGTGAATTTCGGGGATCAGACGCAGGACGTCGTCTTTGAAGTTTGTCGTGGGAGGAGCCGCCATGCCGCCGATGCGGCCGAAGCTGTGCGTCATTCGCGCACCGGTCTCGCGTTCGAGGACGTCCCACACCCAGTCGCGAACCTTGAGCAACCAAAGGAACGGCGTGAACGCGCCGAGCTCCATCGCCGACGCGCCGTTGCAGGTGAAGTGGTCGGAGATGCGCGCCAGTTCCCCGAGGATGACGCGGTAGTACTGGCAGCGTTCGGGCACCTCGATGCCAAGGAGCTTCTCGACCGCGAGCGACCAGCCGACGTTGTTGAGCATCGGAGAGACGTAGTTGAGTCGGTCGGCGTACGGGAAGACCTGGGCCCAGGTGCCGCGCTCGCACGACTTCTCGAAGCCTCGGTGCAAGTAACCGGGTTGGACGTCCAAGTTGACCAGGTTCTCGCCATCGAGGTCGATGACCATTCGGATGGTGCCGTGCATCGCGGGGTGTGACGGGCCCATGTTGAGGCGCATCGGGTCGGTGGAGAGCTCGAGGGAAGCCTCGTCGTTCAATAATTCGTCAGCGGGCTCCATCTACTCCCCCGAACTTTCATCGGAGGTTTCTTCCGATGGCTGGGCCGCTTCGGCCTCCTTGGCCATCCGCTCCGCGATGCGCGCCTGAATCTGCTGCGCGGCCTCGGAGTCACTGAGCGTTCGCCGCTGCCCCTGCTGCACGCCGATCGCAGGCGACACCTGATTGTCGCGGCCGGCAAGGCGGGACTCCCAATCGATTCGCGCGAACGGTTGGCCTTCTTCGATGCCGAACGGCGGAAGCTTGTCGATGTCGTCCACCTCGCGGTAAGGGACCAGCGGCTGCGCCTTGTCGATCGGATAGTCTTTGCGAAGCGGGTGCCCTACGAACTCTTCATAGAGAAGGATGCGCCGCATGTCGGGATGCCCGTTGAACTTGATCCCGAACATGTCCCAGACCTCGCGCTCGGCCCAGTTCGCACCCGACCAGACGCCGCTCAGCGTGGCGGGCTCCTCGCCATCTTTGACGTATGTGCGCACCCGAATACGCGCGTTGTTCACGGAAGAGCGCATCATCAGCACCAGGTCGAATCGAGCCGATTCACGTTCTGGGTAGTCGACCGCCGTCAAATCGATGAAGTGATCCATCTGCAGCTCGCTGTCGTCCTTGAGGAACTGAGCGACCTCGGCCCAGTCTTTGAGGGCAACCACGATCTCATGATCGCCGAACGCGTCGCTCGTCTCGAGCACTCGTTCAGCGAACTGGGTGTTGAGCCGGTCGACGACCGCCTGGCTCATGAGTCGCCCTCCCCGGCCCTGCCGGGTGCGCGCTCGGGAACGAGCCTCGGCGGCACGATGATGGGCTTGCGATCGTTCGCCTGAATCTTGTCCTGAAGCAGCATCAGCGCGTCGAGCACGGCTTCGGGGCGAGGCGGGCAACCGGGAATGTACACGTCGACGGGGATGACTTTGTCGACGCCCGGGATGGTCGCGTAGTTGTCGTAGAACCCGCCACACGAGGCGCATGTGCCAAATGCGATGACGTACTTCGGGTCGGCCATCTGCTCCCAGATGCGGCGTATCGCGGGGCCCTGTCGCTGGCTGATCGTCCCGACGACCCAAAGCACATCCGATTGTCGGGGACTGAAGCGCGGTGCCTCTGCACCGAAGCGGGCGATGTCATATCGGGGCGCGGCGGTCGCCATGAACTCCATGCCGCAGCACGCCGTCACGAACGGGTACTGGAAGAGCGACCACTTGCGGGCCCACTGAAGCAGGTCGCTCAGGCGCGTGGTGACCGCCACCTCTCCGCCGCCATCGATGACCTTCAGTTGTCCCATTCGAGCGCACCCTTTCTCCAGGCGTAGACCAACGTAATGCCGAGGACGACGAGGAAGAGCACCATCTCGATGAACCCCAGCCAACCCAGCTCCCGGAAGAGGCTCGCCCACGAATAGAGGAACACCGCCTCGATATCGAAGACCACGAAGAGGATGGCCGTAAGGTAGAATTTGACGCTCAGGCGAATATGCCTGGCGCCCGTCGTTTCGGACCCTGACTCGTAGGGAATGGCCTTTTCGGCCGTCATGTTCTTCGGCCCGAGGACCGTCGTGAGGGCGAAGACGCCGACAGCGACGAGAAAGGCGACGCCGAGCATCAGGAACACCGGTAAATAGGCCGAGAACATAGAGGGGCGGACTCCGAGACGGGGCAGATTGCGCCGGTCGAGGGTTGCTTAGTATCACCCTCAGGGGGTGTCAATGAAGGTCGGCGTGCCCCGGGCGCTATGCGCGCCGATGGCGGATCGCCAAGGCCAGGAAGGTGACCAAGAGCCAGAGTCCGACGGGTCCGCCGCCGGTGCCAGGAGGCGTGATTTCGCAGCCCGAACCGGCTGACGCGACCTCATTCCCTGCCCGCGACCCTCCCCCGGGCTCGGTCGGAGGATCGGGATCGGGGGTGGGATTGAGGGTCGGGTCGGGTTCCGGATCCGGCTCTGCCTTGGCCGCACGGAGCCGGAGCGCCGGATCGCCGAGGAGCGTGTACACCCGGTGGAGCTGGACCGGCGCGCCCCGGGCGGCCTGGTGGGCCTGAAGCATCGCGTCACCGATCGTCTCGGCGTCGGAGGCGAAGGCCGCTTCGGTGAACGCGTTTCGAAGGAGGTCCGTGTCGACGTGGTTTGACCAACCCGTAGCGCTGAAGACCGCCGCGCTATGTCCGGCCGTCACCAACTCCTCGCCGAGCGACGCGAATCCGGGAATGTCGAAACGGGTCAGGTTACAGCTCCAGCCGAGGACGACGGGGACACTCTGCGTCTCCGCGAACGCAGGGAGGTCTTCCGAAGTCAGCAAGCCCTCCGTCGCCATCCTATCGAGGCCACCGTGCCCGACGTAGCTCACCCAGCCCAGCGTTCCCTCCCACATCGAAAACAGTCGTTGTCGTGCGTCTTCGAGCGATTCGGCGTTCAAGTCGAGCATCTGCGCGCGATCGGGCGTCGTCCATTCCGCAAGCGTTCGTGCCGCGGCGGCAAACTCGGCGCGCGAGGAGTCGTCGGCCGCAAACAAAGCGTAGAGCGACTCGTGGTTGGCTTCAAACGATTGGATAGCCTCGAGGATCTGCTCGAGTTCCTCCGACGTACTGATCGGCAGCCGGCCCACAGCGATCTCCGGCACACCGTCGAAGCCGACGACATCACCCAACATGGAGTCCGACGGAAACAGTCCACCATCGGTCAGCGCGAGCGTCGAAGGAACCCAGTTGCCACCCATCCCCAAGAGGTCGCGGTAGTCGAGATTGGCTTTGCCGATCAACACGGCGAATCGGGGACCAACCTCCCATTGGTGCCGCGCGAAGGAAAGGAAGCGTTGGATGGCCATCGGGTCGGGCTCCCCGTCGGCGAACTCCCAATACACGTCGTCGACGTCGACTAGCAACACGCGGTAGCCGTCGGCTTCGCGAAGGTCGACCAGCGCTTGGGCATCCGCGACCAGGTGCGTCGCGGCGATGACCACGTAGTCCACACTGTGTTCCGTGGCTCGCAGATTGGTGGCGAAGCGTGGCGTCACCTCGAGCGGGCTCGTGATGCTCTCGGGTGAAGCGGCGAGGAACCGAAGGCCCTCCCCTGCGGCGGTGAAGCGGAGCGCTCCTGATTCGTCGATCGGCACCTTGCCGTAGTGCACCGGCGCCGCGGGATCAGTGACGTCGTAGAGGTGTGCGGTTTGCGAGCTGAGACCAGCAACCGAGTGCTCGCCGTCGTCCGCCCCACCGAAACCGAACTCGCTCTCCTCTGCTTCCGCGACGCGCACGTAGTCGACCTCGAGCGCGTCGATGTAGAGCGCCGGGGGCGCCTCCCCGGCGACGTGGTGTTGCACGACAAGCTCGTTCTCCTCGGCCGCGGGAACTCCTGCCATCGGTACCGTGATCGTGTGCCTAACTCTCCCCAACAGGTCGAAGACACCGAGACTCTGCCCATTCCAAAGAAGCTCGACACGGTGGGGCTGCTCGGGATGCTCGGTCGCGCCGTGCACGTACACGCGCAGCTCCTTTGCAGTCGGCTCGCTGAGTGCGGGCAGGACCACCGGGATGACCGCTTCGGCATCTGGACCCAGCGCGTGCCAGAAGAAGAGATCCTGTCGCGGGTCAGGCCCGCCCGTGGGTCCGGGGAAGACATTCTCTTCGAAGTGCCGTGTGTCGTCATACGTGTGTGGCTCCGCCCGGACTCCCCCGACGACGGTGCGGGCCTCCATGAGCGAGCCCGGTTCGACGGACAACAAATAGCGATGATGACGCCCGAACGGCGAGCGGACTTCAGGCGCAACGAAACGAAGTGCCCCGCCATCGTCGACGCCGTGCCAGGCCACCGGCTCACCCAAGAGCCGAAGGTGAAGACCAGCCGAACGAACTAGCTCCGCCACGGCGTCACCGTCGAGCTCGAGTGCCTCGGCAAGCACGGAGGCGTCCACCTCGATCACGCCAGCCCCGTCCACCACGATGACCACTTCGGTGGGCGCGGCTGTGTTCTTTCGCTGAAATGAGGCGCTCGGCGGCGCAAAAGGAGCCCGTGAAAGCCGCTTCAAGGAGACTTGGTGTGGCATGCGCCCTTGACTTCCACGCGCCTGGACAAAGACATCACGCGGGTCGGCCGGCGATGGAGATACGGTGAAGGGCCCATACTGCACGCTGCCACCGGACACGGTTCGTTCTTCGAGGATGTACTCCGCTGGCTCCTTTGGCTCCACTGGCGGTGCCGCCTCGTCACGAAGGAAGTACCTCGCACCATGTGGGGTGCCCTCAGGGGCCGCCGCTACTTCTCCGACCCAACGTAGGCTCCCGTCCTGCTCTCTGCGCCACACACGGAAGGTCACCACTCCAACCTCAGTGGTGGTTTCCCAGGTGACCGTACGGCCACGCTCACTTCGGAAGACCTCCAGTCCACGGACCGCCGCATAGGTAACGACGTCACAGTTGGAGAGCCGCTCTGAGCTTCCCGGAACCTCTTCCACGCAGGTATCGGTCCCCCCACCGCCGTCGAGCGTGTCCGTGCCGTTGCCGCCACTGAGCGCGTCGTTTCCGCCACCGCCACTCAGGCTGTCGTCCCCGTCTTCGCCGCTCAGCGCATCCGCTCCCGCCCCACCGAAGATCTGGTCGTTGCCCGCGCCACCGTTGACGGTATCGTCGCCGGCAGCGCCCTGCAGAACGTCGACTCCATCACCCCCATCGATGAAGTCGTCTCCAGGGCCACCGTCCAGATCATCGTTGCCGCCTTCGCCGAAGATCGTGTCGTTGCCCCCACCGGCCACGACCTCGTCGGCGCCGTCGCCGGCGCAAATATAGTCGTCACCATTGCGTCCGCGAATGAGGTCGTCCCCCCCGAGCCCGAAGATGCAGTCTGGACCGTTGGTGCCTCGTATCGTCTCTCCCGCACCGGTCCCCTCGATGTAGTTGGAGCCCGCCGGACACACGTCAGGGACACCGTTCATGTCGAGGTCATCGGTCGAGCACTGTGCGCCAGCAATCGACGGAACAGCCCAGACGGCTAGTGCCAGGAACGAGATGATGCGTACGAGCCCCACCTCCCCAGTATCGCAGGAATGTGTTGTTGTGCGAAAATTCTGGCTCAGCTAAAATTGGAGAGATTCGCGACCTTGTGCCATGGTTCGCCTCGGGGATGGGGAAGCCTTTGAGATTAATTGCCGCCTTGTGGGCTAGTTTCTGCCCAACGGCGGCGCTCGCGGATGCCGGTGCCACCCAGGACTCGGGCATCGGCGGAGTGCTGAAGTCGGTCGATCAGGGGTTCGGCTCCAACGTGGTGGGTCCGATCGCGCAGGTCCTCTTCTACGACCTGATCTTCTGGGACAACGGCGCCGAGGGGGAGCTGACGCTCCCGTTCATCGTCTTCTGGCTGATCGCGGGCGCCATCTTCTTCACGCTGCGCTTCGGCTTCATCAACATTCGCGCGTTCAAACACGCGTGGGTCGTGACGACCGGCCACTACGACAATCCCGACGACCCCGGCGAGGTGACCCACTTCCAAGCGCTCTCCTCCGCCCTGTCGGCGACCGTCGGACTCGGCAACATCGCGGGGGTCGCCGTAGCGGTCGCCGTGGGCGGACCGGGGGCGATCTTCTGGATGGTCGTCGCCGGCTTTCTAGGGATGTCGTCGAAGTTCATCGAATGCACCCTCGGGCAAATGTATCGAGAGATCGGGGATGACGGACACATCCTCGGTGGGCCGATGCGATACCTCGAACGTGGCCTCGATCAACTAGGCCTACCGCGCTTCGGCAAGTTCCTCGCCATCCTGTTCGCCCTGATGTGCATCGGCGGAAGCTTCGGCGGTGGCAACATGTTTCAGGCGAACCAGAGCTACGCACAGGTCGCAGACGTCATGCCAATCTTCGCCGGTGGCTGGGGCGCGCTCGGATACGGCGTCCTACTCGCGTTCCTGGTCGGCATCGTGATCATCGGGGGCATTCGCCGAATCGGCCGGGTCGCTGGCTTCATCGTGCCGGTCATGTGCGGCATCTATCTGCTCGCGGGCCTTTTCATCATCATCACCAACTTCGACCAAGTGGGTCCCGCCTTCGGCAAGATCATTGGCGGGGCCTTCTCTCCCGAAGCGGGCTTTGGCGGCATGCTGGGGGTGCTCGTCACGGGTTTCCGTCGCGCCGCATTCTCGAACGAGGCCGGCGTTGGCTCTGCATCGATCGCGCATTCCGCGGCTGCCACCGACGAGCCCGTCCGGGAAGGAATCGTCGCCCTCCTCGAGCCATTCATCGACACCATCGTGGTGTGCACCATGACGGGCCTGGTGGTGGTGATCACCGGGGCTCATGAGGGCGGCGGCGAGGAAGGTGTCCTGATGACCTCGAAGGCGTTCGCAACCGTCCTTCCGTGGTTCCCAAAGGTGCTCAGCCTGGCTGTCTTCTTGTTCGCGTTCTCCACGATGATTTCTTGGAGCTACTACGGCGAACGCTGTTGGACTTTCCTCTTCGGGTCACAGTTTTCGATGGTCTACAAAGTGCTGTTCCTCGGCTTCGTGGTCTTCGGCTCGGTGTTGAAGCTCGGCAACGTGATCGATTTCTCCGACCTGATGATCCTCGGCATGTCGTTCCCGAACATCCTCGGTGCGCTGTTGTTGAGCGGCAAGGTCAGCGATGCGCTAAAGGACTATTGGGGCCGCTACAAGAGTGGCCAGATGCAGCCACGAAGGTAGCTGCTAGGCTGGATTGATGTCGGAGTTCGAAGCACGCCGCACTCAGCTTCTCGACGCGATGGGAGACGGTGTCGCGGTGTTTGCGTCGGCGCCGCTCGCAGTCCGCAACCGCGACGTCGAACACCCTTACCGGCAGGATAGCGACCTCTTCTACCTCACCGGCCTGGACGAGCCCGAGA
>CAXMRN010000203.1:0-3138 GCA_964195565.1 uncultured Polyangiaceae bacterium
GCGGCATCCCAACCCGTGCCGCCAAGCTCCTTCGGCCAGTGGGGGGCGACCCAGCCCTTTTCATAGAGGATGCGATGCCACGTCGCCGAATCTTCTGGTGTGAACGCGGCAGCACCCCGCGCCCGCTCGAGCATGTCGGCCGGCATCGCCTCGGGGATCCACGCGCGGACCTCTTGCCGAAAGGCCTCTTCTTCTTCGCTGAACGTCAAGTCCATGGCGATAGACGTGCCACACGCCGGGTCGAAATACCAACCTGTACGAATGCAGGGAAACCCTGTAGGAACCTCTCCACCTAGCCCTGGAGCCCTGCCGTGACGATCGAGCTCGCATTCCTACTCTTCGCGCTAGTCGTGGTCGCCGCATACACAGTGCAAACGGCAACCGGGTTCGGAGCCATGGTGGTGTGCCTGACCTTTGGCGCCCAGCTCATCGGCCTCGAACAGGTCATTCGCTTGATGGTGCCGCTATCGTTCCTGCAAACCGGGTACATCGTGATCCGTCATCGCGACGGCATCGAATGGGACCTGCTGCTCAAGCGGATCGTGCCGCTGATGGCCCTGGGGATGGCGTCCGGGTTCCTCCTTCTCACCAAGGTGGGAGGCCCGTGGTTGGGGTTGGCGTTTGGCCTGATGGTGCTCGCGTTGTCAGCCCGAGACCTTCATCATCTTCGGGTCGGGGGCGCCGGTCCGGAGAAACCGATCTCGAAGCCCGCCTCGGCGACGGCCATGCTGGGTGCCGGCGTCGTTCATGGCATCTACGCCGCGGGCGGCCCGCTGCTGGTGTACGCCGTTGGGCGTGAGGGGCTCGATAAGAAGCAGTTTCGAAGCACCTTGAGCATGGTGTGGATCCTGCTCAACGTGATCCTCATCACCCGCTTCGTGCTCGCAGGAGAATATGACCGGGCGGTCGTGCTGGACGTGCTCTTGCTGGTGCCGACCGTCCCGCTGGGCATCCTCGTGGGCGAGTGGGTGCACCACAAGATCGACGAGCGCCACTTCAGAATCGCCGTGCTGCTGCTCCTGGCCGCGGCTGCAATTTCGTTGATCGTGAGATATAGTGCGCAGCTGCTCTGACCGGGAGATCGCGCATGTATGACCTGAAAATCGCGGGTGGGACCCTCATAGACGGGACAGGCCGAGACCGGTACACGGGCGACGTCGGAATCAAGGACGGCAAGATCGTCGAGGTCGGCAAGTGCGACGGCCCGGCGGCGCGAACCATCGATGCGAGCGGGGCAATCGTGGCTCCCGGTTTTGTCGATATCCACACGCATTATGATGGGCAGATCAGCTGGGACGAGGAGCTCGCCCCTTCGTCGATCCACGGTGTGACCACCTGCGCCATGGGCAGCTGCGGGGTGGGCTTCGCGCCGGTGAGACCGACGGACCACGACAAGTTGGTCGAACTGATGGAGGGCGTCGAGGACATCCCGGGCACCGCCCTGTCGGAAGGGATCAGCTGGGGGTGGGAGACCTTCCCCGAGTACATGGACATCCTCGACCGGATGCCCCACACGATCGACTTTCTCGCCCACGTTCCGCACGACGCGCTCCGGGTGTACGTGATGGGAGAGCGCGCCGCTCACGACGAGGTCGCGACGCCGGCGGACATCGTTGCGATGCGCGGACTACTGCGTGAAGCGCTCGAAGCGGGCGCAATCGGCTTCAGCACCGGCCGAAGTGACAACCACCGAAGCGCGATAGGCGATTGGACACCCGCCTCCGAAGCAGCCGGCGAGGAACTCGCGGGGATCGCAGAAGCCTTCAAGGGCCTGAGCCACGGGGTGCTGCAAGCGGTGAGCGACTTCAATATCCTACACGGCGACGACCAGTTCGACGCGGAGTGGGGCGTGCTCGAACAGATGCTGGGAGCAGCCGGCGGTCGGCCGATGAGCGTCTCGACGATGCAGCGCGACCACAGTCCCGAGCAGTGGAAGTGGATCTTCGATCGCGCTTCCAAGGCGACCGCGAAGGGCTTCGATGTCCGCTGCCAAGTCGGGGCGCGCGGAATCGGCGTGATCCTCGGCCTTCAGGCGACGTTCCATCCCTTCATGGGCTTCCCAAGCTACAAAGCGATCAGCCACCTGCCGTTCGAGGAGCGCGTGAACGCGATGCGCGATCCCGAGCTCAAGGCGCGGATGATCCAAGAGACGAGCGACCCGGTCGCGGGTGACGGCAGCATGCTGCCTCCACTGGCTGACTACTTTCTTTCCAATCTCGATATGGTTGCGATGCGGCTCTTCAACCTGGGGGAGAAGCCCAACTACGAGCCATCGGCGACCGAGAGCTTCGGCGCGGCGGCGATGAGCCGCGGCGAACCGGTGCTGAGTCTAATTTACGACGCGATGCTGGAGGACGACGGCAAGGCCCTTCTCTACTTCCCGGTCTACAACTACACGGGTATGAACCTCGATGCGGTACACGAGATGCTCACGCATCCGCTCGCTCTCCCCGGCCTGAGTGACGGCGGTGCGCACGTCGGCACGATCTGCGACGCGAGCTTCACGACGTTCCTCATGACGCATTGGGCGCGCGACCGTGAGCACGGCCGGATTCCGCTTGAACGGGTGATTCAAATGCAGGCGCATGACACCTCGCGGTTCATCGGATTGACGGACCGTGGCTTGCTCGAACCCGGACGCCGCGCCGACATCAACATCATCGACTTCGACAATCTCGAGCTCTTGCACCCGACCATGCTCAAAGACTTGCCGGCCGGAGGGCAGCGCCTCATGCAGTACGCGAATGGTTATGTCGCCACCTTGGTGAACGGCGAGGTAATCGCCAAGGACGGCAAACTCACGGACGCCCGCCCCGGACATCTGGTGCGAGCTGGGAGACAAGCATGAGACCGATATCTGTGCGCAGGGCCACGTTGGTGCTCCTCGCGACATGCCTGTGCGCGTCCTGCGGCAGCACGGGCGGCACCACTCCCAAGTGCAACGGTCACGAAGCCCTCTGCGACCGCAGGTTCGACGAGGTCGCGTACCCGATGACGCACAACGCGATGTCGAATGCCGAGGCCGGCTGGCTCTCGGCAGGCACGCCGTCGGGATCGACACAGCGGGGATTGATGAAGGTGTCGATGAGCTCGGGCACGCTGGAAGAGAGGACATCGTGCTTGTCCGCCATGGTACGC
>CAXMRN010000204.1:0-18664 GCA_964195565.1 uncultured Polyangiaceae bacterium
GGTGCCGGGGGCGGGACTTGAACCCGCACGTGTTTCCACGGGCGATTTTAAGTCGCCTGCGTCTGCCATTCCGCCACCCCGGCAATGCGGGGAGCATCGCGTTAATGAACCAGCTCGTCCACTCGCCGCGGCATTTGCGGGCCGGGGCGTTCGGGGCCGGTGTCGACGATTCGGTTCTTGCTGTCGACCAACACGACCTTGGGTTCGTGCGCCCTCGCCTCTTCGTCGCTCATCTCCCCGAAGCTCGCGATGATCGCGAGGTCGCCCGGGCTCATGTGATGAGCAGCGGCGCCATTGACGCAAATCACGCCGGACCCACGAGGACCCTCGAGCGCGTACGTCGCTAACCGGGTGCCCTGCGTCACGTTCCAAATCCGGACCTCCTCATGTTCGAGGATGCCCGCGGCATCGAGTAAATTGGCGTCGATCGTGACGCTGCCTTCGTAGTCCAGGTCAGCGTGGGTGATCGTAGCTCGGTGAATCTTTCCGAGGAACATTCGTCGGCGCATGTTGAACCTCCGTAGCGTCCCGACGTGGGTACGCTCAGATGCCCCACGAATCTAGCTCCTGAGGACCGCGGTCGCAACCAATCGCATCATTCGCGATCCCAGGGCTGAAAAACCAACAATTTCAGATGGAAGGGGCTGCGATGAACTCGAGGCCCAGCAGATATCCGTCAGGCCGGGCCTTCGACCAAACCACCTTGGCATGCTCGATCGTCGCATGGTCGGGAGCAGTGCGAACGCGCAGTGTGCAAACGTGATCGACGGGCACACCCTTGTCGACGGCAACGCGTAGGCCGCCGACGCTGGCGTTGATGGCCAAGCCCGAACCTCGCGCGGGTGAGAGGAGCTCGATCTCGGCGTCGAGAGCCCACCGACGGAACCGCCGGCGCGCCCCACGATGGACGGCGGCGTCGGCGCCGCCCTTCGGTAAGATCGAAGACAGTCTGTCAACAACGGGTGTCAAAGCACTACGGAATGTATCGAAGCGAGGTGCTGATGGCCAGCGTTTTCTGCTCGCTTTCGCAGTTAATGCGATCGCTCGCCTACCCTTCGGGGGGACGCAACCCGCCTAGTTGTTGGGTCGCATACCAATGCCGCGGATTTGCACGCCCCGTGTCGAGGGTGGTACGTTCCCCGACCCGAAGCGTATGCATTCTGTGAGTGGGTTGGAGGACACGCTGATCATTCAGGACATTCAGCACGCGCTGGCAGACGCCGGCGTGGAAATCTATCGGACCGGCGATCAGGAGCTCCAGATCGCGGAGCGCGTTCGGCTGCACATCATGGATTCCGGCGTCCGGGTAGTCCTGAACGGCGGCCTCGTCGTCCAGTTCACGGCGCGCACGCAGCGTTCCGACGCTCCCTCCGCTCATGCCGAAGATCTGTTCCGGCGCGTTCGCGAAGAGGTCGGCGAGCAAGCGGGAAGCAGGGGTTATCAAGAGTCGAGCGCTGAAATCGTCGAGGTGAAAGACCCTGTCGACGAAGCCAGGGTCCTCGATGTCTGGCACGAGGTCACCTATCGCAAGCCGCTTGCGGCGATCGCTGATGCTGTCAGCGAAGTTCGTTGGGCGCTCGAGCTCGAAAAATACGTGCGCCCCTGAGGCGCTACGGGTACAAACGCTGGACTCGCCACGCGTCGCCATCTCGTTCGTAAAGCCAGCGATCGTGTAGCCGGTCATCGCGGTTTTGCCAGAACTCGATCGCGGTTGGGGTGACGCGATAGCCGCCCCAGAACGGAGGCCGCGGCACCGAAACATTGGCGAAACGCTCACTCGTCTCCAAGACGGCAGCCTCGAGCGATTGTGGCCGGTCGAGCACGTCGCTTTGCCGCGATGCCCATGCTCCGAGCTGACTCCCTCGATCACGGCTCGCGAAATACGCGTCCGCCTCTTCATCGGACACCCGCGTGACGGGGCCGCCGACACGCACCTGTACGCCTGTGGTGTGCCAATGAAACGCGATCTCGGCATGGGGGTTCTCGGCAAGCTGCTTGGCCTTCGCACTTTCGAAATTCGTGAAAAAGACAAAGCCGTTGTCGTCGAACCCTTTGAGCAGCACGAAGCGCACGGAGGGCCGACCTCGGTCATCGGCGGTCGCCAACGCGCAACGGCTCACCTCGAACGGCTCAGTCCCGGCAGCGCGTTCATATTCGCCGGCAAAACGCGCAACGGGATCGTCGGCCGTCGTCACGAGCGGCCCTTTTGCAAGTGGGTCTGAGCAATGTCTGCCCAGGAACCCTCGGGCTCGAGCGTGAGGTACTGCCGCCAATGTGGCCGCGCCTCGGCCCGTTCACCCCGTTCTTCGAGCGCCATCGCCAAATTGAAGTGGGCGTCTGCGAATGAGGGGTCGCTCTCGAGCGCCGCCTGAAACGAGCGAATCGCTTCGTCCACTTCGTCCCGCTCGAAGTGGAGAAACCCGAGGTTGTACAGGGCTTCGGGCTGTTCCGGATCACATTCGAGTGCGCGTCGGTAGTACCCCTCTGCCGCCTCGAGCTGATCGCGGCGGTACTCCAGGTTTCCGAGGTTCGTTAGCGCGTTCGAGAGAGTCGGGTCGAGGGATAGCGCTTTTTGATACGCCTGTTCGGCTTGGTCGTACGTCTGCTCGTCCTCGTCGAAACGACATCCCTCGAGGTAGTGCTCATACGCGCGCGCGCGGTCGTCGTGGTCGAAATGCAGCAACCGGATGACGTCCGATGCTAGGCCATCGATGCGAAAATCGAGCACCGCCTGGCCGGTCGTCGGCTCGTACGTGCCGGCGTCGTCTTGAACGACGACCGTCCGCCCGTCCGCCAATACGCGCAGCTCCGAGAGCGGCTGCGCGGTCTGGGGGAACGCTTCGCGGAGTGATTCGACCGAGCGGCGCACCTGTTGAAGGGGCACGCCCTGCTCGAGGAGCCCTTTCGCGGCGCGTACGCCGACCAGATCTTGAAAGGTGTAGTAGTTGCGGCCAGCGACACGGGCCGAGGGGCCCAACACACCGGACCGGTGCCAGTATCGGAGCCGGGATGGCTTGTAACCGAACAGCCGAGCCACCTCGGCTACGGTGTACAGGCCGTCGCGCGGGTCACTCCTCGGAGGGGCGGGCTGCGACGGGGCCGGCTCCGGGCTCGACGCCCGGGTCAACTTGCCATCCACCCCGAAACCAACGCGAATCACGTTGTCCCGATCACTACCTTCGTTCAAGTCACTCTCCCCGGATGAGAATAGGCTGACCCTGCCTTCGCGCAAGGGTCGATGCTAGGCTCCGGCCATGGCCCACCCCCCCGCAGCTGGTCCGATCGCATTTCTCTCCGACGTGCACGGAAATATCACGGCCCTCGAGGTCGTGCTGGCGGAGCTCGAGCGACTCGATGTGAAGCGCGTATACGTCGCGGGCGACCTGCTCCTCGGCGGTGACGAACCGCTCGAGGTCTGGCAGCGCTTGCAGGCCCGCGGGGCGATCTGCACCCGTGGCCCCTCGGACCTCGCTCTCGGCTCGGTGGATCCGGGAAGCCTGCTCCCCATCGACGAGGAGCAACGCCGCCAGGCCCGCCTGTTCGCCGACACGCGAGGTGCCATTGGCGACCTCGTCGCGGAACGTCTCCGGCGCCTACCAGAGCAACAGCGGATACCGCTGGTCGATGGCCGCGAAGTGCTGATGGTGCATGGCTCTCCGGCGGACAACAACCGAGAACTCAGTCACGACCTCAGCGACGACGAGCTCCTTGCGCTCCTCAATGACGACCCGGCCGACATCATCGTGTGCGGCTCCACGCATGTCCCGTTCCAGCGCGCCGTGGCCGAGTACCACATCGTCAACGTGGGCTCTGTGGGCGCTGCGCCGGAGGGACAGGTCGCACACTACACCGTCCTCACCCCGCGAATGAGTAGTGCCGACATCCTTCAAGACTGGATCAGCTACGAGGAGCCCGAGGCTTCCTAGCCGGCTGCGGCCTTGGGCTCGTCGGGCTCTTCCGTGCTTGCGAGAAGCATCTCAACGCGGCGAACATGCCGCTCGTCGGCGTCGAGCACCACGACGCGATACGACCCCGCGACCAGTGTTTCCCCGATGACCGGCACCTCACCGGCCAGGTGAACCAACAAGCCGCCCAAGGAATCGAAATCAGTCTTGTCTTCGCAGATCGCTTCGCCGAGGTGCTCCTCGAGGTCGTAGACCGAGATGCCCGCGTCGACGAAGTAGTGTCCTGGCGAGCGCTCATAGACCAGGGGCGCCTCTTCGTCGTGTTCGTCCTGAATCTCGCCAACGATCTCTTCGACGATGTCTTCGAGCGTCACGATACCGGCGGCTCCGCCAAACTCGTCCACCACCACCGCGAGATGGGAACGTCGACGCTGCATTTCACGAAGCGCCACGCCGATCTTCTGGCTCTCCGCCGCAAAGAACACAGGCTTCCTGAGCACGTCGACGAGCAAGATGCTGG
Source organism: uncultured Polyangiaceae bacterium (assembly GCA_964195565.1). GTDB lineage: Bacteria > Myxococcota_A > Polyangia > Polyangiales > Houyiibacteriaceae > SG8-38. Next base: position 4,426 of record CAXMRN010000204.1, read on the forward strand.
CAGGCTCGGCGCTGCTGCGCATCACCTGAAAAAGATCCTTCGCGTAGAGGATGCCTTCGACCTGATCGATTTGCCCACGGTAGACTGGATATCGGCTGTGGCCCGACTCGGTGATACTTGCGAGCACATCGTCGATGCTGGTGTCGATGTCGAACGCGACGACCTGCGTGCGCGGGACCATGATCTCCCGCGCGACCGTATTCTTGAACTCGAGGACGCTTCGGAGCATCTGGGCATGCTCCTCCGCAATGGTGCCGGTCTCCTCGCCCTGCTCGATCACGTGCTCCACGGTCAGCTCTGCCAGACGGCCCGGGTCTTCGACCTCGACCTCGGGAACGAATTTCTCGACGAGCTCGCTGATCCAGCTCAGCGGCATCGCAAGCGGCGTGAGCAACATGTCCACGGGCCTCAGCCACTTCCACACTCGCAGAGTGGCTTGCCCGGAGCGCTGACGAACCACGGCACCGGCGATCGTGGCTAGGATCGCATAGGCCAAAGAGGTACCGACCACACCGAGGAGCGCAACCGACGGCCCGTAGGACTGGAGCAACGGGTACGCTACGAAGGCTGCCGCCAGCGCAACGCAGAGCACCCGCCCCACCAACAAGCGCGACTGAACGGAAGGTAGGTCTCGGAGGACCCGCTGAGCGACCCTGGCGTTGCGGCCCTCGCCTTCCGAGAGCGCCTGCAAGCCGGCGTCACCGAGCGCGTGGAAACCTGTGCCAACAGCCGCAAGCAGCGCACCCAAACCAACGCCGCCCGCGATTGCGGCGGCCAACTGTATACTTGGAACGTCCAAGACCTTGTGAGCTGTTAGATTACCGAGGACTGCGATCGGCCGCAACAGTCGGGGTTAATCGCCACCACGCTGGTCCCGAAGGGCCCTAATTCGCAGCCGAAGCGCGTTGAGTCGGATGAAACCAGTCGCGTCTTGTTGATCGTAGACTTCATCCTCTTCGAAGGTCGCAAACTCTGGATCGTACAGCGTGTTGGGGCTCCGGCGGCCGACGACGGCCGCGTTGCCCTTGTAGAGCTTGATACGGACCTCTCCGGTGACGTCTTTTTGCGCATCGTCGATGAGGGCCTGAAGCATTTCGCGCTCTGGCGCGAACCAGAAGCCGCGGTAGACGAGCGAGGCGTACTCGGGGATCAAGCCGTCCCGTATCCGCAGCACCTCTCGATCGACGGTGATCGACTCCACCGCCCGGTGCGCTCGCTGAAGAATGGTCCCGCCCGGCGTCTCGTACACGCCGCGCGACTTCATTCCGACGAAGCGGTTCTCTACGATGTCGGCGCGGCCGACACCGTGCCGTGACCCGATCTCGTTGAGGCACTCGATGAGGCTAGCCGGAGACAGCTTCTCGCCATCCACGCTGGCGGGGTCGCCCTTTTCATACCCGATGACGATGTATTGGGGTGTGTCGGGCGCGTCCTGCGGATCCGTCGTCCACCGGAACATGTCCTTGGGTGGTTCATTCCACGTGTCTTCGAGAACGCCGCCCTCGTAGCTGATGTGGAAGAGGTTGGCGTCCATCGAGTATAGCTTCTCCGCGGTGACCTCGATTGGGATCTTCCGTTCCTTGCAGTATTCGATGCAGTCGGTCCGGGAGCGAAGTGACCACGTCCTCCATGGAGCGATGACCTGGATACGGGGGTCGATCGCCAGCGCGGCGAGCTCGAAGCGAACCTGATCGTTGCCCTTGCCGGTCGCGCCGTGCGAAATCGCGTCGGCTCCTTCCTGCTTGGCGACTTCCATCATCGCCTTGGCGATGACGGGGCGCGCAATGGAGGTGCCGAGCAGGTACTCACCCTCATAGATCGCGTTCGCACGCAGCATCGGAAAACAGAAGTCGCGGGCGAATTCCTCCTTGAGGTCCGCGATGATGCACTTGGAGGCGCCGCTCGCGCGGGCCTTCTCATCGAGGCCGCCGAGCTCCTCGCCTTGACCGACGTCCGCGCAGAACGCGATCACCTCGGCGTCATAGGTCTCTTTGAGCCAGGTCAGAATGACAGATGTGTCGAGGCCGCCGCTGTAGGCGAGCACGATCTTCTTGGGCTGCGCAGCCATGGGGCGGGATGGTAGTGGTCCGCCGACCCGGCGCAAGCGGGCACGCCGCTAGGCCACCCGGAGGATGGCTTTGGCATCTAGAAGCTCGGTAAACACCCGCAGCGCCTCCAACCGGCCCATCTGGCAGAGCTCGAGGACCTCCGCGACGGTCGTCTGGCCGTCGACGAGCGACAGGAGAAAGGCAGCCTGGGGATCGAGCCCGAGCCACTTCACTTTGGCTGCCGGGACCGCCAGATTGAAGACGTACTCGAGCGAGCCGATGCGGGTGGTGTAACGGGTTTCGAGGCGCGCGCGACTCGTGTCGGCGTACTGACGCGCAGTTTCGTCCGTGGTGTCGAGGCCCAGTTGGAGCTCTGCCGAATTCAGCGCGGCTGCGTAATCCCCGAGCGCGAAGTGGTCAGCAATTTCCCGATAGATGTCATCGGGAGTTGGATCGTCGGTCTCCGCCGGCGGGACTGTCTCGGCCGCAGGCGCGGGGGGCAAGAGACTCCTGCGGTCCCGATCGGCCACCCATGCGTCTCCCGAAGGTCGGCTCGTCGGTCTCTCATCGGCGCCCTGTCGAATGAGTCCACCTGTCAGATCGAGGGTCCCGTCCGCACCGAGCACGCTCGGGAAGGTCGAATCGCTCGAACCGGGCTGACCCGAAGCCATTGATCAGGCCGACTTGCCGACGACGCCCTTGAACATCCGCTGGGTTCGGCCGAGCGACTCGAGCTCATCCTTGAGCCCGGCGATATCTCCATGCTCGAGCAGGGTGCGCGCGTTGTCTACCACGCCCTTGGCTTTGTCGATCGCGTCACGCCCAAAGTCGCTACCGGCGACGATCGACTCCACCTCGGGGAAGAGTCGCTCGATCTCGGCGATGATGGTCTCTGCCTCCTGCCGGACCTGCTCCGTCGCTTCGTCCTCCCGCCGCGTCACGGCGAAGTCCGTCGCGTCGACCATCATCTCATCGATCTCGTCCTCGCTCAGGCCACTAGTCGCGGTCACCGTGATCGATTGTTCCTTGCCTGTTTCGACATCCTTCGCGTGGACGCTGACGATGCCGTCTGCGTTGATCTCGAAGGTCACCTCGACCTCGACCTCTCCGGCGCCTGCACGGCGCAGACCAGTCAAAATGAACTCGCCAAGAAGCTCGTTGTCTTCCGCCCGGCGGGACTCGCCTTGCAGGACCAGAATCTTCACGGCGGTCTGGTTGTCCCGCACCGTGGTGAACGGCTTGCTCCGAGACGTCGGAACCGTGGTGTTCTGAGGAATGAGTTCTTCGAAGTAGCCACCCACCACCATGATGCCGAGGGTATGCGGAGTGACGTCGAGAAGGACCATGTCCATCTCGGGAGAGTCATCGACGAGCGCCGCGCCCTGAATCGACGCTCCGAGCCCTACGACTTCGTCAGGATGGACGCCCTTACAGGGATCGCGTTGGAAGAATTTGCTAACCCGCTCTTGAACCTTCGGCATGCGGGTCATGCCGCCAACCAGAATGATGTCTTCGAGCTCGTCTTTGTCGAGACCGGCCTCACCGAGGGTGAGCTCACAAATCTGGACGGTGCGGTCGATCAGGTCCGCGGTCAGCTCTTCGAGCGTCGCCCGTGTGAGGAGTCTTTGAAGATGAAGCGCCTCGTTGCGCGCGCTCGAAATGATGAAGGGCAGGTTCACTTCGGTCTCGGTGACGGCCGAAAGCTCGCACTTGGCTTTCTCGGCAGCGTCTTTGAGGCGCTGAAGTGCCATGCGGTCTTGTCGCAGGTCGATCGCGTGCTCGTGCTGAAACCCTTCGACGAGCCACTCAATGACACGTTGGTCGAAATCTTCGCCGCCGAGGAAGGTGTCGCCCGCCGTGCTGAGAACCTTGAACACGCCGGAGCTCGCGATCTCCAAGATCGAAATGTCGAACGTGCCGCCACCGAGGTCGAACACGGCGACGGTACGGTCGAGGTTCTTCCCAAAACCGTACGCGAGCGCCGCCGAGGTCGGCTCGTTGATGATCCGAATCACGTCGAGACCGGCAATCGCGCCAGCATCCTTGGTAGCCTGCCGCTGGTTGTCGTTGAAGTACGCGGGCACGGTCACGACGACCTTGTTAACCTCTTCACCGAGGTAGTCTTCGGCGACCATCTTCATCTCTTGAAGAACCATCGCGCTGACTTCGGGGATACTGTAAACCTTGTCGCGCATCTTGATGCGACAGTCCCCGTGCGGACCCTCGACGATGTGGAACGGGCACGTCTGGATCGCGTTCTTGACCTGAGGCGTGTCCCACTTACGCCCAATGAGGCGCTTCGCGGCGAACACCGTGTTCTCGGCATTGGTGACGGCCTGCCGCTTGGCAATGTGGCCCACCAAACGCTTGCCGCCTTCAGTCACAGCCACCATCGACGGGGTGACCTTGTATCCCCCTCGATTTGCGATGACCACCGGCGTACCGCTTTCGACCACGGCGACGCACGAGTTGAAGGTTCCTAGGTCAATCCCGATAACTCTTTCCATGCCCCACTTCCAAGCGCTCAGATGCGTTGTTCACATCATCCCCCGAGCTGCTTCCTCAGATTTTTCACCATCTCGTGCCCCGGGTCCAGCTTTGCAGCCTCCTCGAGCTCATTTGAGGCGCTCGCATCCATTCCGGCCCCGATGTAAATGCGGGTCAGCAAGAGCCGTGTCTCGAGAGAATCTGGCGCCAGCTCTAGGCTCCGAAGGGCAAAATCGCGTGCTTTTCGCAGGTCGCCGCCGGCTGCCATGAGGGCCTTAGCGGCCCGGCCCGGTGCTGTGGCGTCCTCAGGAGCGGCCTCGGCGACCTTCGCCCAAGAGATACTGGCGGCTGCCCACAGGTTGTTCTCCTCCTCGTACTTCGCCTGTTCGCGGTGGATATCGAGGAGCTGGACCCGTAGGTGGGAGTTGACGCGCTGGTACTCTGTCTGGAGTTCGGCACGACTCGCATCGAGCGCGATCGCCATTCGAAGGGCGTTCGCTGCTCCTGCAAGATCGCCGTCCGCTTCGGCCACGCGAGCATTCTCGATGTGGCGGTCTGCACGGTCGACACCGCCAGTTAGCACCGCGGTCTGCTTGAGCGACCGAGTCAGGTCCCGAAGCGCGGTCTTCTGTCCAACCTTCGCGGTGGGCACCGGGACCGAACGAACCGGCTTCACTGAACGCCTGGGGGACCGGCCCCTCAGCTTCCGCTCCAAGAGCTCGCGCTTGCGCTGCATGCGGTCGTGCTCTGGCGTACCCGGCTCGAGCGAAGGCACGGACTTGGCAGGCGCCTTGCTGGGACTCCATTGCCGGCCAGGGGCGGTCGACGCAACAGGCTGCGCTTGGCGTTCGGCAATGGGCGTCCTGTTGAGTGCGTCGGCCATGGCCTGCGCGCGCTCTTCGCCGCGATCCATTTGCTGCTCGGCGGCAGACACCACGATGCTCTGATTGAGGTAGCGATCGTAGGCCTCGCGCTTCTTTGCACGGCCGACTGCCTCATAGGCGTCGGTCACCTTTCGGAACACGACCTCCATCTTCGGTTTGAACGAACCGAGACGTTTTCCGTAGTAGGCGTCAGGGTGAAACGTCTTGGAGAGGGCGAAGTACGCTTTGCGAATCTCCGCGCGGTCCGCGTCCGCCGCGACTCCGAGGAGCTCGTAGTGGTTCAACTTATCGGAGCGATGGAAGGCCTTGATGATTGTTTCTCGCAGCTCCCCGTCGATTTGCACGTCTTCGACGAGCTCCCTCGCGGGCGGTCCGCTCGAAGCCTTCGGAACGACCCACTCGACGACGTTCAATGAGACCAGCCGCTCGATCGACTCGAATACCTGCTGGGGTGCCGACACCGTCAGGTCGGCGATGTCTTCGATGTTGAGGACCCCGTCGATGCAGGAATGGATAAACGCCTCCTGCCCGCTGATGTCGAGTGCCCTCACATCCGCGTCCTCGACCTGTCGCGGGATCTTTTCCTCTGCCATCGACCGCCCAGTTGCCCCCTACCCGACCAGTCTAGCGCGGCCGTTGATTTGTCAGCCACTTCAAGGTCGCTAGACGAGGAGCCACTCGAGAAGAGCCTTCTGGGTGTGCAGCCGATTCTCCGCCTCGTCCCAAACCCGGGACTGCGGGCCGTCGATCACCGATGCGCTCACTTCTTCGCCCCGATGGGCAGGCAAGCAGTGCAGGAAGACCGCGTCCGTGCTGGCTCGCGTCATGGCGTCGTCGTCGACGATGAAGCCGGAAAACACTTGCTTCCGCGCGGCGGCTTCGCCCTCCTGACCCATGCTGGCCCAGACATCCGTCGTGACGACGTCAGCACCCTCGAGGGCATCCCCGGGCCGCTCGACCACACGGACCTTCGCCCCCTGCACGAGGGCATCGGCCAACACCTGATCATCTGGCTGGTATCCGGGCGGACAAGCGAGCGCCAACTCGAAGCCGGCGACTGCGGCAGACGCGATCCACGAGTGCGCCATGTTGTTGCCGTCACCGATCCAGGCCACTCGGACGCCCTCGAGAGAGGGTCCGAAGTTCTGGCGAATCGTCATCAAGTCGGCCAGCAGCTGGACGGGATGGAACTTGTCGGAAAGCCCGTTGACGACGGGAATGGTTGCGTAGCGGGCGAGCGCCTCGAGGCGCTCGTGGCCGAAGGTTCGAAGGACGACGCCGTGTACGTAGCGGCTCAGCATGCGTGCAGTGTCTTCGATGGGCTCGCCTCGCCCAAGCTGGGTGTCTTTCGAGTTCAGCGTCATCGGCTGGGCGCCAAGCTCGTGGATACCGACCTCGAAGGAGAGGCGCGTTCGCGTCGATGCCTTTTCGAACACCACCGCGATCGACTTGCCCTTCAGCGGCTCCGGGTGTGCGGGTGTCCCACGAAGGGCCTTGAGCTCGGCCGCCCGATCGAGCACGTGAAAGAGCTCGTCGCGATCGAGGTCGGAAATCGTCAGGAAGTGCCGAGTCATGGCTTCCTCGGTGCGTCAGCGAGAATCTTCTCGAGCATCGAGAGGCCCTCGTCGAGTTCATCTTGGGTGACGTTGAGTGACGGCGAAACGCGGATCACGTACCCCCCGGCAAGCGTCAGCAGCAAGCCGGCCGCGTGAATCGCAGCGATCGTCGCGGCGGGGTCGACGTATTCGGCCAGGACCAACCCTTGCAGCAGGCCGAGGCCACGGGTTCCCGCAGTGCTTGGGAGCCGCGCGTCGAGCTCTTTGAGCTTGATCGCAAGGTAGTCGCCAAGGGCACGGGCGTTCTCGATGAGCCCTTCCTCATCGATGATGTGCAGCACGGCGAGACCCGCCGCACAGGCAAGCGGATTGCCGCCAAACGTGCTCGCGTGGCTCCCGGGAGGCAAGCCCTGCGCTAGGCGCTCGGTCACCGCCATCGCACCGAGGGGGAAGCCGCCGCCGATGCCCTTGGCGAGTGAACACGCGTCAGGCACCACGTCGAACCACTCTTGGGCGAGGAAGCGACCCGTTCGCCCGTACCCGGTTTGGATCTCGTCAAAGAAGAGCAGCGCGCCGCGCTCGTCGCAAATCCGACGCGCACCTTGAACGAACTCGTCCGTCGCGACGATGATGCCACCCTCGGCTTGAACTGGCTCGAAGATCACCGCTGCGGTTTGATCGGTGACGGCGGCGTCGAGTGCGGCAAGGTCGTTGAAGTTGACGAAGCTCACGCCTTGGACGAGCGGTTCCATGCCCGCGTGGTACTTGGTCTGCCCGGTCAGGGACAACGAGCCCATCGTCCGGCCGTGAAAGCTATTGAGCGTCGAGACGAACTCCACCCTCTTTTGGTCACCGCGGTCGTAATGATAGCGCCGTGCGAGCTTGAGCAACGATTCGTTGGCCTCGGAGCCGCTGTTGCAGAAGTAGACCCTGTCGAACGGGGTTCGGGCACAAATCGCCTCCGCGAATTCGATGGCGCGGTCGTTGTAAAAGATGTTCGACACGTGCATCAGGCGAGCCGCTTGCTCGCCGATGGCTGCGGCCAACGTTGGATGGGAGTGCCCTACCGAAAGCACGGAGATCCCACCCGACAGGTCGAGGTACTCGCGGCCCGCGGCGTCGGTCACACGGCGGCCGCGCCCATGCGTCAGAACGAAGGGCGCGGGCGCGTAGTTGCCGAGCTGAACCTCTTTCGCCGTGCGAAGCATGTCATCCTGCCTGGTCATGGTGTGCCTTTTGGGAAGCCCGGGGCATACCACCATTGCCCAAGGCCGTCGACCCTGGTCCAGCGGGTTCAGCGCGTGATTTCGGTGCCGATGCCTTGGTCGGTAAAGATCTCGAGCAGCACCGCGTGAAGCACGCGGCCGTCGATGATGTGCGCCTTGCGCACGCCGCCCGCGAGCGCACTCAGCGCGCAGTCCACTTTGGGAATCATGCCGCCTTGGATCACCCCGTCGAGCTTGAGGGCGTCGATCTCCGAGGCGCTGAGCGAGCTCGCAACCTCGCCGTCCCTGCCGCGCACCCCTTCGATGTCGGTGAGCAGGACGAACTTCCTTGCAGGCAGCGCCTCGGCCACCTTGCCGGCGACGGTATCTGCATTGACGTTGAGCGACTTGCCTTGGGCGTCGACCGCCACCGGCGCGATGACCGGGATGAAGCCATCATCGACGAGGCGGCGCACGATTTCGGGATTGACCTGCGTCACTGCCCCGACCCGACCTGGGTCGACCCATTTGCCGCTCTTGGTCTTCATTTGGTCGACCTTCTTCGCGCGAAGGAAGGCATCATCTTTGCCGGTAAGCCCCACCGCACGGCCGCCGTGGCTGGCGATTAGGGACACGATCTCTTGGTTGATCTTGCCACCGAGCACCATCTCGACGACGTCCATCGTGTGATCGTCGGTCACTCGGAGCCCATCCAAACGCTCCGAGACGACGCCGAGCGACTTGAGCATCTCGTCGATCTGGGGCCCTCCCCCATGCACGATGACCGGGTGAAGCCCGACGTACTTCATCAAGACGACGTCCCGAGCAAAGCTATCTCGCAACTGGGGCTCGACCATCGCGTTGCCACCGTATTTGATGACGAAGATGTCCCCGTGAAACTCCCGAATGTACGGGAGCGCCTCTTGCAGGGTCGCTGCTTTTCGGATCAGGTCATCCACGGGCTGCGTATAGCACACTGGGCGGCGCTTCTAGAGCCTCGTTTACAATCTGTAACGCGCAACTATCAACCGCTCGCTGCCCATCGACGACCGGTCACCGATCGATGCCGACGGCTCACCCGGTAGTGGATCGGACGGGAGCGGCCTCGTGTTAAGTGCGAGGCAATGACACAGACGCAAACGCTCAAAACGTTCTACACCGACACTCAGAAACGCGGTCGCGTCGGAAACACCATTCGCGAGTACATGGGGTTCTTCGACGAGTCGAACGGAGGCGGCGTCGAAGCGCGCAAAGCGCAGTACGCCACGATGATCAACAACTACTACGATGTGGTGACCGACTTCTACGAGCACGGCTGGGGTCAGTCGTTTCACTTCGCGCCCCGGGCCAGAGGCGAATCGTTTGACGCGTCTCTCGCTCGCGCTGAGCACTACATGGCCCTTCGGCTGGGGCTGAAGGCCGGGATGAAGGTGCTCGATGTCGGCTGCGGAGTGGGCGGGCCGATGCGGGCGATCGCTCGATTCTCGGGCGCCGCAATCGACGGCGTGAACAACAACGACTACCAGCTCGAAAAGGTTCGAGACCACAACGAGAAGGCGGGGCTCGGCGACCAGTGCTCCGGCTTCAAGGGCGACTTCATGAAGCTCGGTGTGCCCGATCGGTCCTACGACGCGGCGTACGCGATCGAGGCGACGTGCCACGCCCCGGACAAGGCAGGCGCCTTTGCGGAGATCCATCGCGTCCTCAAGCCCGGAGCACTCTTCGCGGGCTACGAGTGGTGCATGACCGACAAATTCAACCCCAGCGACGCGCGCCACCAAGAAATCAAGTTCGAAATCGAGACCGGCGACAGTCTCCCGGACATCGCCAGCATCCCCGAAACGATTCAGGCGCTCGAAAAGGCCGGCTTCGAAGTGATCCAAAGCTTCGATGCGGCAGCCAAGAGCGACCCGGAAACCCCGTGGTACCTCCCGTTGGTCGGCGAAACCTCCAGCCTCTTGGGGGTTCGTCGCGGGCGGCTCGGCCGGCGCGTTGCCCGGCGCACGATCGGCGGCCTCGAAGCTCTCGGCATTGCGCCGAAGGGTTCGAAGGAAGTCAGCCAAATGCTCGGCCGAGCCGCCGAGGGCCTCATCGCCGGAGGCGAGTCGGGAATCTTCACCCCGAGTTACTTCTTCCTCGCGCGACGCAAGGCGTAATGAACCCGTTCGAGCAGGCCGAGCTCAGGTCTGCGCGCGAAGCCACGTACCCGCCTCCGTATCCGGAGGCTTGGTACGTCGTCGCGCGCAGCAAGGACGTGAACGACGACCCGGTGCAGGTCCGCGTCGCCGGGCACGACCTCGTGCTTTTTCGAGATGGTGGTCATCGGCTCCGGGCGGTCAGCGCCTATTGCCCACACATGGGCGCCAACCTCGCCGACGGCGCCGTCCGCGACGGCTGCATCGAGTGTCCATTCCATCGATGGCAGATCGACGGCGACGGGCAGGTGACCAAGATGCTCAACGGTCAGCGTCCAGAGCCACGCCACCGAACCTTGTCGTGGGCGGTCGAGGACCTGCACGGGTGGGCGTGCGTCTATCACCGGCATGGTGATCTCACACCCGGCCCCGCGCCGAAACCGCGGTACCAACCCGAGCGGCTCCCTGAGATCGAGAGCGGCGAGCTGCGCTATCGCGGCGAATACGACGCGGGCGTGGTTCACATGCACCTCCTGGAGTTCGTAGAGAACAGCGTCGACTTCCAGCACTTTGCACCGGTGCATGGCGGCATGCGGATCCCATGGACGAGCATCCCCATCCCCGGGATCCGAATCGAACACGAAGCCACGTGGAAACGCGATGAGAGCGAGAGCCACGTCTCCTGGTTTGAGAACCGAGCGGCGCTCTCGTTTCGCGGCAAGGTGATCCCCAACTCGGGAGCCGTAGCGGTCGTGCGGCTCGAAGGCCCTGGCGGCATCGTCCGCTTCGACTTCAGCCTCAACGCGCGACCAGGCCGGATCGTGATGTTCCAGAGCCATACGCCCGTCGCCCCACTCACCCAGCGAGTTCGTTTTCGCTGGTTCAGCGATCAAGATATCTCCAGGGTTCAAGCCGCGTTCATCGTAGGGAACTGGGTCTCGCAGTGGCGACAGGACATCCGGATATGGGAACACAAGATCTTCCGGAAGAACCCCTTGCTCTCACGTTGCGACGGCCCGGTGCACCAGCTGCGCAGGTGGTACTCACAGTTCTATCCAACGCCGCGCACCCTGGGAGCTGAGAACAGGGCGAGCGTATCGGCGACGGAGACGCGGGTCAGTGCTCTAACGGAGGCCTCCCACGTTCGGCGAGACCCGGACGAAGGGCTCCGCGTCTCGCATCCGCCACATCAGAAGTAGCGGAACGATCGTGTAGGGGATGTTGACGAGGAACACGGCAAGCAGGTCTGCTTCCGCTCGATTCGCCGCGTCCAGGAACTCATAGCCAAAATAGACGAGGGTCGAGTAGACGATTGCCGCACCGTAGAGAAGCGCGGGAACGCGAATCCAGCTCCGTGCACGCGTCAGCGCGTAGATGAGAACCAGATAGAAAGGCCCAAACACGAAGGCGTCGATCGTGCACATGATTCGCAGCCAGAGCGGCGTGTTGAGAAAAATGGGGTCGAACGAATGCGCGTACCAGTACCACGACCGACCAAAGACGTCGGTGGTTGCCGCCAGGTCCACTCCAAACACGATGAACGGTTCGTAGACGAGCGACGAGACCGCAAACAAGCAGAACCAGAACACCAAGAAGGCGTCAAACGGCCGATCGCGGAGCGGCATGACCACACTGATATGCGCCCGTCCCGCCCGGGGCAAGGTCCCCTGCATCAATCGATGTTGAAGGCCAGCGGGTTGGGCTTCCAGAAGAGCAGGTAGTCGAGGACGAGCCGGTTCACGTCGGCCCGGTTGCTCTTCGTTCCGACCGACCACTCGTTCCTGGCAAGCAGGACGATCACCGGGCGCGCTTGGACGCGGTCAACGCACCCGCCCGGCTGGCTGCGATGCCGGGCGGCTACTCGCCGTGGATGTCGATGGGCCCCACCTCGTACGGGTTTAAATCTTCTTCCGGCACTGGGCTCTTGGTGCCGGGCATGATCTCGAAGCCCATCTCGAACACGATGAGCGTCGAAGCGAGCTTCTCCAGAACCCCCTTGTCACCGCGAATCTTTGCCGTCCCGTCCTCGATCTGGGCCATGAATGTCTTCTCGCCCATCATGGTGGCTTCGAGGTCCGCTCGGTCGATGGTGACAGTGAGGTCCGCGTCCTCTGCCTGGAAGCCCTCGATGTTGGTTAGTGTGGCGTTGGAAAGCTCGATCACGAACTTCTCACCGTTGTCCGGTGTTATCAGGTTGATGGTGAACTCCATGCCCTCGGCCTTCCGGCTGTCCATCCGGATGCCGATGAAGTCGAGGAAGAGCTCGGTCGACATCGCGCGAATCATGTCCGGGCCGGAGGACTTCGGCGAGGCGCCCTCGGGGATGCCCGAACGCAGCTCGTAGGCCCCGTTGAGGAAGCTGTTGCGCAGCCCCGGGTTCTCCTGCTGGTAGCCGATCTGCTCGAAGACATCCGCCAGCAGGTCCTTGGCCGCCTGATTCTGCGGTTCCGCCTGCACTAGTTTGTTCAGGATCTCCTGGGCGTGACGGTACTTGCCCTGGTCGTGCAGCTCCTTCCCTTTGGCCATGATCATCTCCGCACCGCCCATCATCTCTACGTAGAGCGGCGCAGAGTCCGCGGGGGAGAGCGGGATCAGGGTGGCCGGGTTCGCGTCCCAATAGCCGAGGTAGCGGTTGATCACCGCGCGGCTGTTGTGTTCAGGAGAGCCGTGATAGCCGCGGTTGTACCACTGTTCGGCGATCGACTTCGGTGTCTCGTAGACATTGTGGATCTGGTTGATCGTGACGCCCTGATTCGCCAGGTGGAGCACCTGGTTGTTGATGTTGCCGTAGAGGTCCCGCTGTCCGCGCATCACCTCCTGCACCCGGTCGTTGCCCCAGCGCGGCCAGTGGTGGGAGGCGATCATCACGTCGGCCTCCTTGCCGTAGCGGTAGAGCGCCGAGTTGATGTATTTCGACCAGGCGAGCGCGTCGCGCACCATCGCGCCGCGTAGGGTGTAGATGTTGTGGAAGGTCCCTGTGACGTTCTCCCCGCTCCAGAACACCTTCTTTTCCGGGAACCAGGTGTGCATCTCGGACGGCGCTTCGGTGAAGGGCGCGTTCTGGAACTCCATCTTCACGCCGTCGACCGTGTGGACCTCGATGGCCTTCTCGATGACAAGGTTCGGCGCTATCAGGCCGAGGTTGCCAGCGGCGACGCCCTGGGCCAGTCCCTGGCCGGCGTGTCCGTAGGGACTGGCAGGCAGGAGAACGCCGTACTGGTAGAACATCCGGCGATTCATGGCGTTGCCGGCGTAGATGTTCTCGGAGACCGAGTACTGCATGAAGTCGCGAGGGGCGATGATCTGCACCTTGCCCGCTCTCACGTCCGCCTCGTCCACGAGGCCGCGCACGCCGCCGAAGTGGTCGCCGTGGGAGTGCGAGTAGACCACCGCGACCACGGGCAGCTCACCCAGATGCTCGTCGACGAGCTCCTTCGCCGCCCGGGCGGTCTCCGCCGCGGTCAGAGGGTCGAAGACGATCCAGCCGGTCTTGCCCCTGACGAAAGTGATGTTTGCCAGGTCGAAGCCGCGCACCTGGTAGAAGCCCGGGATCACCTCGTAGAGCCCATAGTTCATGTTGAGCTTCGACTGGCGCTCGAGTGAGGGGTGGATGCTGTCGAAGTCCTCGCCCTCCAACACCCACTGGAAGCGGTCCATGTCCCAGGCTACGTGGCCGGCATCCGCCATGATCTTCATGTACGTGGGCGCTGCGATGAAGCCCTTCTTCTGCTCCTCGAAGTCCCGCTTGTCGGCGAAGGGCAGGGAGGCCCGCGCCTTTTCGATCACCGCGATCGTGTGCTTCGAAGGCAGCTTGCCCTTGGGGTGGTAGTGCCCGACCGCCTCGCCCATGGGCCGGGCATCGGCCGGAGCGGCTGCTGCATCCGCGGGAGCCTCGCTCGGCGCGGGCGCAGGCGGGGCTTCGGC
>CAXMRN010000205.1:0-10197 GCA_964195565.1 uncultured Polyangiaceae bacterium
CCCTACATCCCATCAGGCGCCATCGACCACCTCAAATACCCCATCGTCGTAGACAGCGACGCCTTCCGCAGGGCCACCCGGTACACCTACGCCTACGACGAACGCGAAACAATCAACAGCTTCCGCACCGCCCGCTAGCTATCTAGCTATCAACCGCGATCCGCTAAACCGCCTAACCGTCGGTCTGCGGTCGCTGGCACCGTCGCTGGCGCTGACGCTGGCGCTGACACTGGCGCTGACACCCCGTAGAACGGGGCTTCGCTGGCGGAACTAACCCTTTGAAAAAGGTGACTGTCCCCTTTTTTGCCGGTTTTTTGACGGGGGGTGGGGGGGCAGCGGATCGTCGGAGGGATGGGGGTATCTGACGAGCGTGGCGAGCTTCGGGGGCAGCTTCTGGACGGTCGCTATCGCGTTGGGAACGCAATCGGCATGGGGGGGACCGGGATCGTGTTCGAGGCGGAGCGCTTGGCCACCCTCGAACGGGTCGTCATCAAGATGCTTCGGCCGACCCACGCGGGGAACCCTGACTTGAAGAGTCGGGTGCGGCGGGAGGTCGAAGTCGCTCGCCGGGTCTTTCATCCGGGCATCGTGGCGGTCATCGACCATGGCGAGCTGGCGGACGAGTCGCCCTACCTCGTGATGAAGCACATGCGGTCGGAGAGCCTCTCGTCGTACTTGCGAAGGTGTGGGCCTCTCGATCCGCGGCAGATTTCGGTGATCATCGCGAGGCTCGCGTCCATCCTGCACAGCGTGCATCGGCACGGCTACGTCCATCGGGACATCAAACCCGAACACATTCTGCTCAACCGTGGAGGCCACGGGGAGCTCGACGTGCACATTCTCGATTTCGGCGTGTGTGCGGCCGACACGGCGCCTGCCGACGAGCGCGCTCGAGAGCGCGGCCGCGTCTATGGCACCCCGAGCTACGCCTCGCCCGAACAGGCGAGCGGAAACCCCTTCGTCGACGCCCGCGCAGACCTCTTCGGGGTGGGCATCACGATGTTCGAAGCGCTCACCAGTAAGCTTCCTTTTACCGGCGCCGATGTGACCGCGGTCCTCCGCCGGATCATCCGAGAAGACGCCCCGCGTGCCAGGCATCTATCGCCAACCGTCGACGACGAGATGGACGGCCTCATCGCCAAGCTCCTCAGCCGGCGTCCCGCCGCCCGTCATCCCTCTGCCCGCGCGCTGATGCGGGCCCTCGACCCTTGGCTCGACGAGCGCGTCGCGACCGAGCGTGCGTTCGCAGCCACTTTGCAGGTCGCTCCAGCGACGAGCAGCGTCCGCCCGACGGCACAGCACGACATGGCGGCCGCCTAGTCGCCAGTCAGCGAGTCGACCAAACCAGACACATCCGCTGGCGCCGCCATCGCGTGATAGCCCTTGTCGACGTAGAGGACCGTTCCGGTGATGCCACTCGCCAACGGGCTGCAAAGGAAAGCGGCCGTGTTACCCACCTCTTCGGCCTGAAGTGCTTCGGGCAAAGGGGCGTTCATCTCGTAGTATTTGATCATTTTGTGGATGAACCCGATCGCCGACGCTGCGCGAGATGCATACGGCCCCGCCGAGATCACGTTGACCCGGTGCCCGCCTTGCCGGCCCATCTCGAACGCCAACATCCGCGCGTCGGTCTCGAGCGCGGCCTTGGCCGAAGCCATTCCGCCGCCGTAGTCGGCCACGACGCCTTGGCTCGCCAAGTACGACAGCGCCAAAAGCGCACCGTTCGGGCGCATGAGGGGCTGTAGCCGCTGTGCGAGGGAGATGAACGAATAGGCGCTGGCGCCGTGCGCTGCGAGATAACCGCCGCGGCTGGTTTCCATCAGCGGTTTGGTGACCTCGGGCCCGTTCGCGAGGCTGTGCACCACGATGTCGAGGCAGGCCTCGCCGAAGTCCTCACGCAGTTTTTGGGCCACGCCATCGACGGTGAAATCACCTCGGTCGCGATAACGCTTCTGGTTACGTAGCGCCTCCGGCACATCTTCGAGCGTGTCGTACTCGGCATCGAGCGCGTAGATTCGTTCGAGCACGAACTTGCTCCCGTCGGGCATCGCCAAGGACGCATCGAGCTTTCCGCGGCGCAACAGCGTCTCGAAGACCCCGAGCGCCGGGGGCCAGGTGCCCACGCAGACCGAGGCCCCGGCCATCGCGAGCGACTTGGCGATCGCAAACCCAAACCCGCCATCGTCCGCGACGCCCGCGACGAATGCCCGTTTCCCCGAAAGATCGATCGGCAGCATGCGCGGAACCTTATCGCCTGTCCCAGCAAACCGCTACACTCCGCGCCATGAAGAAGAAGGGTCAGGGAGTCGAATACAGCCCGGTCGCCGATCACTACTTCGAGAAGCGCGGTCTGCGCAGGTATGCAGGCGTATGGTCGCTGTGGGCTCTCGGGGTTGGGGCGGTGATTTCAGGGGACTTCTTCGGATGGAACTTCGGCCTTGCAGCGGGGGGATTCGGCGGCCTTTTGATCGCGACCGTGATCATCACCGTGATGTACGCCGGGCTGTGTTTTAGCATCGCGGAAATGGCAGCGGCTCTCCCGCACACCGGTGGTGCGTACTCGTTTGCGCGGTCGGCGATGGGGCCGTGGGGCGCGTACGTCACCGGACTCGCAGAGAACATGGAATACATCCTCACGCCGGCCGTGATCGTGGTCGGGATCGGCGGATACCTCGGAGCGATCTTCGGCACTCCGGCGAGCGCCGAGCCTCTGTGGTGGCTGGCCGCGTACGCCGTCTTCGTCGGCCTCAACGTCGCCGGGGTCGAGGCGACGTTTCGTTTTACCGTCCTGATCACCGCGCTGGCGCTCTGTGTGCTGGTCGTGTTTTGGGTCTCCGCGATTCCGCACTTCGACCTCCGGTGGGCCCTCAACATCGAGCCCGAGCAGGGACAAAGCCGCTGGCTGCCGCACGGCGCCGGCGGCATTTTGTCGGCACTGCCATTCGCCATCTGGTTCTTCCTCGCGATCGAACAGCTCCCGCTGGCCGGCGAAGAAGCGCGTGCCCCCGCCCGGGATCTTCCGCGAGGGCTGCTCTACGGCCTGCTCACCCTCGTCATCGCTGCCTTCTTGACCCTCTTCTTGAACGCAGGAATCCAACCGGGGTCCCAAGTGCTCGGGTCTTCCGCCGAGCCATTGTTCGAAGGTTTCAAGACGACCTTCGGCGAGGGTCTAGGCGCCAAGGTGCTTGCGCTGGTCGCCGTGACCGGTCTGATCGCCAGCTTCCACAGCATCATCTTTGCCTACGGCCGACAGATTTTTTCACTCTCGCGCGCCGGATACTTCCCGCGTTGGCTCTCCCGCACGCATCCTCGCCGTCAAACGCCGCACGTCGCCCTCTTCGTCGGAGCGCTGCTCGGCTA
The DNA here is from genome assembly GCA_964195565.1 of uncultured Polyangiaceae bacterium. GTDB lineage: Bacteria > Myxococcota_A > Polyangia > Polyangiales > Houyiibacteriaceae > SG8-38. The sequence continues at coordinate 3,361 of CAXMRN010000205.1, forward strand.
TGTGGTCGCATACGCGATTCATGCGCTTGGGCCGGAGCATCCGGTTGGCGCAGTCTTGCTCAACATGGCGGTCTTCGGCGCGGTGATCGCCTATGCCCTCCAGATGCTGTCCTACATCCTGCTGCGCGTTCGGCTGCCGCACATCGACCGTCCTTACCGAAGCCCACTCGGCGTGCCAGGGGCAGTAGTGGCACTGCTCATCGCGCTGGTCACGCTCGTCGCCCTCTTCGTCACCGACCCGATCTACCAAAAGGTCGTGGTGGGAGCGGCGGTCTGGTACGGGCTCGGGCTCCTGTGGTTCGCGTTCTATGCGCGGCACCGCTTGGTGCTCGCCCCTGAGGAATCTTTCGCGCTTTCGGCTCACAGTTCGGGAGACGACCCCTAGCAGGCGTGCCAAGCTTCCCCCGATGCAGGTTCTGTTGATGCGACATGCGGAGGCGGTCGACATGCGTTCGGCCCCGACCGACCACGACCGCTGGCTGACCGACGCCGGCCGGCAGACGATGACGAACGTCGGCAAGGCGCTTGCCAGACTCGACCTTCGGTATTCGTGCATCTACACCAGCCCGTTGGTCCGCGCGGTTCAAACGGCCGAGATTTTGGCCGCTACGCACCCCGACTTCCACGGCCCCCTCGAGGTACAGGCCGCGCTTTCGAGCGAGGCGGGAAGCACCGCACAGGCCCTCGAGCCGCTCGCACACGCGGCCGATGATGACTTGCTGGTGATGGTAACCCACATGCCCAAGGTCGGTGTGCTCGCCGGCCATCTCGGCCAGCTCACCACGTTTCCGTCGTTCCGAACCTCCGCCGCTTCCTTGCTGACAATCGAAGGCGGCAAAGGCCGTTTCCAGTGGATGCTCGACCCACAAACCCTCGAGTTCAAGCGCCCCTAAACTGTGCAGACTTGGTTGCGGCCTCGGTTCTTTGCCTCGTAGAGTGCCTTGTCGCCTTGGACGAATAGATCGGCCGCGGTCGAGGCGTGATCGGGAAAGGTCGCGACGCCAAGGGACGCTGTGACCTTCAAAGGACCGAGCTCCGTCGCCACCTCGGTCTTCTCGAGTTCCTCGCGCACGCGCTCCGCAAGCAGTCGCGCGCCGCGCGCATCGGTTTCCTCACAGAGCACACAGAACTCTTCTCCGCCGAAGCGTGCCACTAGGTCGGTCTCTCGTTTCACTCGCCTGAGCACGCCACCGAGCTCCTTCAACACCCGGTCGCCTGCAGCGTGACCGTAGGTGTCGTTGACCGATTTAAAGTGGTCGAGGTCGGTCACAATCAGCGACAATTTTCGGCCGAATCGCTGGGCAGCCAACAACTTCTGCTCCATCTGGTCGAGGAGCGCCCGCTTGTTGAGGCAGCCGGTCAGGCCGTCCGTCGTCGCCATCTCCTCGAGCTGCCGAACGGCCCGCGCGTTCGCCATCGCGACGGCGAGCTGGTTCGCGAGCGCTTGCAGCGTTTCGCGTACCGACGTTCCGAATACGGCCGGCGCCTTCGCCGCGACGATCAACGTGCCAATCGGCTCCTCACGCGCGACGAGCGGTAACACGAGCAGCGACTCCATCGCCTTGAGCTTGGCCTTCTTCGTGAACAGCACCTGCTGCTTCGGATCGAAGTCGCCGCGGTACGGGAGATAGTGCCGGTTCTTGACCACCATCGCGGTGAGAGAGGTGTTGTCGCGGAAGCGGAGGCCCTGGAAGTCGAGCGCGCGCGCGCCGGCCGCGCGCCGGACGACATGTCGTCGCCCCTCGGCCTGGTATTCGGTGATCGCAGCGAAGTCGTGCGACACGATCTCGTTCGCGGCGGTCAGCCCGACCTCCATCACCACGTCTTGCGTCAGGGCCGTGCTCAAAGCCTGTGACACACGATAGAGAGTCTCTTGCTCTCGCTTGGAGCTTTCGAGCTGCACGAAAACCCGCTCGTTCTCGAACGCTCGCAGAACGTGCGATGTGCTATCGCGGAGCAGTTCCTCCTCCTCCGGCCCGAAGGCGCGATCGATGATGCGGTCGGCACAGAGCACGGCACGGAGGTGACCCCGCTCGAGGACGGGGACGGCGATGAACGACCGGACCGTGGCGGGGCCTCTATAATAGCAAATACCCGTATACCCAGGGCGAATCTGGTTCAGGCTCGTCGTCAGCTTCCGTCTGACCGCGGCGCCGACCGCCCCCGCTCCGAGAGCGAACGGGCCGTCTGCGACGTCGTCGCTCTTGGTGACGAGTTCGGTGATCCGCAGTTGCTCGGACGAATCGGTTGGCATCAAGAGCACGCATGTATGCAAGTCCAGCGTCTGGTGCAGAAGCTGGAGCGCGTGATAGAGCGCCTGGCGAACCTCTTGAACGCTGGTTTGATAAAGCCGCTCCTCGTCCCGCACTCCATCGGACGAGGGCGCGACCAAACGAAAGAGCCTCGTGTCGTCCCGTACCTTTTCTTTTTGCGCCGCAAGCTCGAGCTCCGACTGGCGTCGTACGCGGACGATCTCCGCGCGGGTGAACACGTAGCTCAGCGCACCAAAGCAAATGATGAAGAGCGCGTTCAAGCCGAGCAGCGCCGGGTCGGTGATCTGCTCACCGAAGACCGCAGTGGCCAGAGCGAGTGCGAGCGCGAAGACCACGACGCCAATACCGGCGGGTCCGGCGGCGAACGACGCGACGAGGGCGACCGCCACAAACGTCAACGGCTGGAGATCGCTACCGACCCCGCCGCGAAACTGAACCAGCGCTTGCACGCCCACGAGCAGCAGCACGCCGAGCTCGAACGCGGACCTAGGGTCGGTGCCCTGTCGAACTGCGTTGTGCGCGCGATACCCAAAGAGCGCGACCCACGCGATGGCCCACGCCGCATGCCCCCAGCCGAGCGCCCGAGTGCCGGGAAGAAAGAAACCGGCGAGCAGGAACGACGCGAGCAGCAACGCAGCCGCCAAACCCCATGCCGTCCGCGCGGTGCGCCTGACCCGAAGCGCTGCCTGAACGAGGGCGGTCATATGAAAGCGGTGTTACGCCCGGTGCCATTCGTTCAGCAAGAAATCCGCTCAAATGTGGGCAGCCCGCCCACCCCGGCTGGCTACCGAGGCGGGAACTGGAAGACGAATTCCTCGGCCCGGACCATCCCGAGCTCGTCTCGCGCGATCCGCTCCACGTAGGTCTGATCGGTCCGGAGGGCTTCGATCTCACCTTTGAGGGTGGCGATTTCACGAACCAGCTCCTCGTTGGACTCCTCGAGCTCCTGCAGCTCGGCACTGAGGTGGCGGTAGCGGGGCAGGCCTTGCTCGTCGAGGACCAAGGTCGGAACCGTCATGATGGCCATCACCATCAGCGAAAACGGGAGAAGGGCGGCGCTCGGTCTCACAGCGCCGACCCTGCCGCATGGTGGGGTCCGAGCGCAATTTTCCGTCCGCTTTTGCGGGCTTGACAGAAACTCCCTAGCTTCTACTTTCTCAAGAACGTGACGGTGACATTGGACGAACGCCATCGGCGGATCCTATTCGCGGTCGTGACCGAGTACATCGCTTCGGGGAGGGCTGTCAGCTCGCGGAGAATCGCGAAGCGCTACGCGATCAAGCTGTCGCCCGCGACGATTCGAAACGTGCTCGTCGAACTGGAGGACGCGGAGCTGCTGCACCAGCCCCACACGAGCGCAGGGAGGGTTCCGACCGATGCTGGCTTCCGATCCTTCGTCGACGCGATGGCGACAGCCGGAGAAATCTCCGACGCGCATCGGACCGCGTTGATCCGACGCCTGCAGGACCTCGAACCTGGTGCCGACGCCGTTCGTGAGACCGGTCAGCTCCTGAGCCGCCTCACCGGCACGGCTACGATCATCGCCCGGCCGCCGGTTACCGAGGCGACCCTCGACCAGCTTCGGTTCATGCGCCTGTCGAGCGGGCGGACACTCGCGGTCTTGGTCACGCGCTCGGGCGGAGTCGAAAATCGGGTCGTCGTCACCGAGCTCGATGTGGACGACCACACCCTCGAGCGGGTCAACAACTACCTCGCCGAATTGGTCGGAGGCCGGACGCTTCGATCGGTCCGCGACGTGCTCGCCGTCCGACTCGCGACGGAGCAGGGCCAGTACCAGGTTCTGCGGGAGCAGGCGCAACGAATGGTCGAGGCTACGGTGGAAGGTCAGGTCGAACGCCCTCGGGTCCTCATCGAGGGGCAGGGCGCCCTTTTCGACCGTCCGGAGTTCGGGGACGCTGAGAAGATTCGTCAATATCTCAACGCGTTCGAAGAGAAGCAAAAGCTCCTCGAGCTCCTCGAGCAGACCTTGCTAGCGGACGGGGTCCAGGTCTTCATCGGCTCGGAAGCCGCCCTCGATGGCGTGGGAGACATCAGCGTCATCTCGAGCCCGTACCGGCGGGACGGAGCCAGCGTTGGGTCGTTTGGAATCGTCGGCCCGACTCGCATGGACTACAAGAAGTACATACCCTTGGTGGGGTTCGCAGCCGATGTGCTAAGCGACATCCTGGACGGACGCCTCCCTGGCGGCTCCAAAGACTCCTGAGACGCTAACAAGAAGACGGATAAAGAGACATGAGCGAACAAGCGGGGCCGGAGGACGATCAGGCCAACGGCGAGAGCGAAGACGAAGAGATCATCTTCCCGGATGAAGAGTCGGGCGAAGAGGCGGCGGACGAGCCCTCCGACCTCGACAAAGCCCGGGCCGAACGCGATCGTATGCGTGAACAGCTGCAGCGCATCGCGGCCGACTTCGACAATTTTCGAAAGCGATCGCGCAAAGAGATCGAAGAGGTTCGGCGGCGCACCATCGAGGACACCCTTCGTGAGGTGCTGCCGATCGTCGACAATCTCGAGCGCGCCGCAGGCGCCATGACCGACGCAACCGAGGTCTCCGCGGTCACGGAAGGCGTGCACATGGTGCTTCGCGGCTTCGAGGACATCGCGAACCGCTTGGATCTCAAGCGCGTTACAACTGTCGGACATATGTTCGATCCGGCCTGCCATGACGCCATGCAGCAGGAGGAAACCAACGAGCACGTACCGGGCATGATCGTCGCGGAAGTCGTACCCGGATACTATCTCGGAGAGCGCCTGTTGAGGCCAGCGATGGTCGTGGTGGCGAAGCCCCCGACCGGCACAGGCGATCAGGACAGCCAGTCACCCGGGGACGGCGCGGACGGAACCAGCGGCGAATAGTCTCCGCTTAGATGCGACAACCCACCAGCTCGGGGTATAAAGAAGGCCAGGGGAAGATGGGGAAGATCATCGGGATCGATCTGGGAACGACCAACTCTTGTGTCGCGTTTGTCGACAACGGAGAGCCGCAGGTCATTCCAAACGCAGAGGGCAGCCGTACCACACCGTCGGTCGTGTCGTTCTCGAAGGACGGCGAACGGCGTGTAGGCAGCGTTGCGAAGCGCCAGGGCGTCACCAACCCGGAGAGCACGGTGTTCGCGATCAAGCGCTTGATGGGCCTGCCCTTCGAAGCAGAGCCTGCGCAGAAGCACATGCGCGTGGTGCCGTACCGAGTGGTGGAGAGCGAACGCGGAGATGCGTGGGTCCAGATCGAGGACCATCAGTACTCGCCGCCGGAAATCTCCGCGATGGTGCTCGAAAAAATGCGAGAAGTCGCCGAGTCTTTCCTCGGTGACGACATTGTCGAAGCAATCGTGACGGTGCCCGCGTATTTCAACGATGCGCAACGCTCCGCGACCATCGCGGCGGGCAAGATCGCCGGCCTCGACGTTCGCCGAATCATCAACGAGCCCACTGCGGCAGCGCTCGCCTACGGGTTCGAAGAGAAGGAAGGCAAGCGTGTCGCCGTCTACGACCTTGGGGGCGGGACGTTCGACATCTCGATCCTGGAGATCGCAAACGGCGTCTTCAGCGTGAAGTCGACCGCAGGCGATACGCATCTTGGCGGCGAGGACTTGGACAACGCGCTGGTCGAAGAGCTTGCGCGCCGCTTCGAAGAGAACACCGGGATCAACCTGCGCGAGGACCGCGTCGCGCTGCAACGTCTCAAGGAGCAAGCGGAGAAAGCCAAGCACGAGCTCTCCTCTTCGCTCGAGACCGAGATCAACCTTCCCTTCATCGCATCGGATGATTCCGGCCCCAAGCATCTCGAGACAAAGCTCAAGCGCAGCGAGCTCGAGATCCTGGTCTCGGCGATCATCGACGAGACGCTAGGGCCCTGTCAGCAGGCGTTGGAGGACGCCGGGGTCAGGAAGGAAGACATCGACGAGATCCTGCTTGTGGGTGGTCAGAGCCGGATGCCGATGGTGCAATCCAAAGTGGCTGATTTCTTCGGGAAAGCGCCCCACAAGGGCGTCAACCCGGACGAGGTCGTCGCGATGGGCGCGGCACTGCAGGGCGCGGCGCTGGTCGGCGAGGTCGAGGAGGTTCTACTTCTCGATGTGACTCCGCTGAGCCTCGGCGTCGAAACCGGCGGCGGCGTGTTCCACAAATTGATTCCTCGCAACACCACGGTGCCCACCCGCGCGAAAGAGATCTTCACGACCAGCGTCGACAACCAGAGCTTCGTTCCGATCCACGTCCTGCAAGGCGAACGTGAGATGGCCGAGGACAACAAGTCGTTGGCGAAGTTCGAACTCGCACCCATCCTTCCCGCGCCGCGTGGGGTCCCCGAGGTCGAGGTTACGTTCGACATCGATGCGGACGGAGTCGTGAACGTCAGTGCCAAGGACTTGGGCACGAGCCGGGAACAGAACATTGTCGTCGTCGCATCGAGTGGCCTCACCGAGGACGACATCGAGCGCATCATCGGCGAGGCCGATGCATACAAGACGACGGACCAAAAGCGGCGCGACCTCGCCGAGCTCCGCAATGCGGCCGAAGCCTTGTTGTACACCAGCGAGCGCGC
>CAXMRN010000206.1:0-4570 GCA_964195565.1 uncultured Polyangiaceae bacterium
AGGGGACCGGCCTCAACTGCATGCAGGATGCTTGGGGCCTCGACCTCCAAGCCACCCTCCACGACTCCTCAGACATCGACTACTACGCCTTGGAAGTGTTGGACGCACCCACGCCCATCATGGCCCAGACGTATGGCGGGAAGAGCGACCGCATCCTCTACCTGACCTACCTTTGCCCCGATGGCTTTGAGGGCATCGAGGACTGCTCCGGCTACGAAGACTCCGTCCAAGGCATCAAATTCTGCGTCCAAAAGGGTGACACGATCGCGATCGAACGCCGCTGCGACGATGGGGCGAGCTCTGCCCTCGGCACGGTCCTGGTCGGCGTCACGTCCAACGAGTACCGCGGCGACTGCGACGCGTACGGCCTCAACATCTTCGCCACCTACGGCCCCGAAGTCCCCTTCTAAAAGTCGAACAACCGGCTCTTACCGCCCCGTCCTCATCGGATTGACTAGGAGGCCTGTCGCGTATATGAGGCTTCGCCTGTATGAGCCAATATCTGTTCACTTCCGAGTCCGTGACCGAAGGTCACCCGGACAAAATCTGTGACAAAGTCAGCGATTCGCTGCTCGACGCGTACCTTGCCCAGGACCCGAAATCGCGTGTGGCGGTCGAGACCATGGTCAAGACCGGCTTCGTCGTTTGCGCCGGTGAGGTCACGACCAAGGCCGTAATCGAGATCCCGAAGGTCGTGCGCAAGGCGATCACCGAGATCGGCTACACCGACTCAGCGATGGGCTTCGATGCGGGCACCTGTGGGGTGCTGGCAGCGGTCGAACAGCAGTCGCCCGACATTGCGATGGGTGTCGACTCGAGCGCCAGGAAGGAGCAGGGGGCCGGCGACCAGGGGCTCATGTTCGGCTACGCCGTCAACGAGACGCGGCAGCTCATGCCGATGCCGATCGACCTATCCCACAAACTGGCGCGCCGGCTGACGCAGGTCCGCAAGAAGAACATCATCGAAGGACTGCGCCCCGACGGGAAGACGCAGGTCACGGTCGAGTACGAGAACGACAAGCCGAAGCGCTTCGACGCCATCGTGGTTTCGACTCAGCATGCCGCGAGCGTCAAGCAGCGCGCGCTCCGCGAGGCGATCATAGAGGAGGTCATCAAGCCGACCCTCCCGGCCAAGATGATCGACAAGAAGACCAAGTTTCACATCAACCCGACCGGACGCTTCGTCGTCGGCGGGCCATTCGGCGACGCCGGCCTCACGGGCCGCAAGATCATCGTCGACACGTACGGCGGCATGGGCCGGCACGGTGGCGGCGCGTTCAGCGGCAAGGACCCATCGAAGGTCGATCGCAGCGCCGCGTACTTCGCGCGCTACGTGGCCAAGAACATCGTCGCAGCCAAGGTCGCGTCGCGCTGCGAGGTGCAGGTTGCCTACGCAATTGGTGTCGCAAGGCCCATGGGTGTCTACGTGACCACCTTCGGCACGGGCGTGGCCCCAGACGAGAAGATCAGCAAGGTCGTCTCGAAGCTCTTTGACTTCCGCCCCGCAGCGATTGTCGACACCTTGGACCTTCTCCGGCCGATCTACGCGCCCACGGCAGCCTACGGGCATTTCGGCCGCACCGAAAAGACGTTCACCTGGGAGCGCACCGACCGAGCGGATGAGCTTCGCAAGGCGCTCATGCCCAAGCGCTAGGGCTCTGCCCCTCATCGCGCTACACTACCTACGCCATGCGTGAGCCACCGCTTTCGACGATCTCCGGTTGGGGCCGGCATTCGGCTCAGGGACGCGAGCGCGTCGGCGAGGACCTCGAGCGCATGAGCGCCGAGGTTCATCTGTCGCGCGGCCTCGGGCGCTCTTACGGAGACTCATCTCTTCCGCCCGACGATCAGCCGGACGTTCTCAACACCACGTTAGCCGATCGCGTTCTGAGCCTGGACGAGAGCACGGGCCGGTTCCGCGCCGAATCCGGGCTCGCGCTCAGTGACCTCAACCGCATGCTGATGCCACGCGGGTACTTCGCGCCGGTCTCTCCTGGCACGAAGTTCGTCACCCTGGGCGGGATGGTCGCTGCGGATGTCCACGGAAAGAACCAGCACAAAGACGGCAACTTCGGCCACCACGTCACCTCCCTCAAGATGAGGGTCGCCGATGGCCGGGTGCTCGACTGCTCGTCCGAGCAACACCCGGACCTCTTTCGCGCCACGATCGGCGGGATGGGCCTGACCGGGCATATCCTTGAAGTGGAGTTCGGGCTGCGGCGGATCCCTTCGCAATGGATCTGGCAGGAGAACCGGCGGATCCACAACATCGACGAGTTTCAAGATGCGCTCGAAGAGGCGTCGCCCGAATGGCCTTACACCATGGGGTGGATCGACTGCCTCGCCCGCGGCAAGAACATGGGGCGCGGGATCCTCACGACCGGCCGTTGGGCGGAAGTCGACGAGGCTCCGGCCCACGCGCCGAAGCCGGGCTTTCAACCGAGCCTTCGATTCGACTGGCCGTCTTGGGTGCTGAACGGCCTGAGCATTCGGGCCTTCAACGAGCTCTTCTATCGCAAGCAATGGCGCGCGCATTCGAGCGGCGTCGTCAGCCACGAGCCCTTCTACTATCCGCTCGACGCGATCCGCTCCTGGAACCGCATGTACGGCCGGCGCGGCTTCACTCAATATCAGTGCGTGCTGCCGCGCGAAGCCGGGCGCAGTTCGGCACGGCGCGTGCTCGAGGTCCTCACCGCACGCGGGGGCGCATCGTTTTTGTGCGTCATCAAGGATTTCGGGCGAGGGGGGTGCGGGGTTCTTTCCTTCCCGCGCCCGGGCATCACGCTGGCGCTCGACATCGCCGTGAGAGACGACACGCAAGCGACGGTCGATGCGCTGAACGAGCAGGTGCTGAAGGAAGGCGGGCGTGTCTATCTCGCCAAGGACTCATTCACGCGGCGAGAGCACTTCGAAGCGATGGAAGGGCCACGACTCGACGAGTTCAAAGCCATTCGCGATCGATGGGATCCGAATCGCAGGTTTCGGAGCGCACAGTCGGTGCGTCTGCTGGGGGACTGACATGAGAGTGGCGTTTCTGGGTGCGACCAAAGGGATGGGGCGTGCGCTCGCACGTTTGATGGCGCAACGCGGCGACGAGATTTGCCTCCTCGGTCGCAACACGGTGGACCTAGAGCGCAGCGCAGCGGACTTGAGCGTCCGTGCCGGGGCCGATGTCGCGTCGACCGTGGTCTGCGACCTCGAGCAGCCCGAAGGGTTTCCGGCCGCGATCGCTGCGGCCAGGCAGGCGCTCGGCGGCCTAGACGCCGTCGTCGTGACGGCGGGTGTGTTCGCCACGCAAGAGGAGCTCGAAGATGACCCAGCTCTGGCCGAGCGACTTCTTCGCGTCGATTTCTCCAGCACCGTGATGTTTTGTGAGGCGGCGAAGAAGGCTCTGCTCGAGGAAGGCGGGGGCGCCTTGTGCGTGTTCAGCTCGGTCGCAGGCGAGCGAGGCCGAAAGCCCGTGATCATGTACGGCGCGGCCAAAGCCGGCCTCACCCACTACCTCGAGGGGCTAGACCACAAACACCATGCCGACGGCTTGCGCGTCGTCACCGTCAAGCCTGGCTTCGTCAAAACCACCATGACTGCGGGCCTCGATCCGCCTCCGTTTGCTGGCGAACCCGAGCAAGTGGCCCGACGTGTGCTCCGCGCGATCGACCGAGGCACGCCCGTCGTGTACGCGCCGGCGCCGTGGCGACTCATCATGGCGATCATTCGCGCACTCCCCCGCGCGATCATGCGCCGCATCAACTTTTAGTTGCGGTGTCGATGAACTCGCCGATGTCGGGGCGGGTTGCGCGATACGCGGCAGCGACGTGCAGGGCGCCGCTGAAGACGCTGATGAGGATCACGCCGCCGATGACCTCCGGGAGTGCGCCGCCGGGGTGGTCGGGAGGCAACGGCGCAAAGGTCAGCTTGACGTGGGACACCAGCGACACGGTGTAGACCGCGATCCAAAGCAGCTTCGCAACCACCGCCTGCTTGATCCACCACAGCGCAAGCTGGCGGCGCCAGCTGAGCATGAAGCTCCCGATGAGCACCAGGGCCGAAACGACGACGTTGGCCGCGGCTAGGGGCCGGCGGTACGGATTGGTAACCTGTGCTTCGAGGAGCTGGACCTCGGCGTCGGTGACTTCGTCTTCCGGCTCGTAGAGCTCACGGACGTCTTCGGGGAGTGGCGCTAGAGATAGGTCGTAGGCGCCACGCAGGACCCCAGCGATGCCGAGCATCGTCAGCAGCGTCGACGTCAAGAGGATGGCAATGATCACCTTTCTATCGTTGGATTCGTTCGCCATCACCGGGTCGGCTCGTTGTACCCTGGCCTGCGGGTCCGATCGACCCCAAAACCCAGGAAACCATGATGCCCGAGGAACCCAGTCGTTCGAGCGTGTTCGCCGATTCTCGAGAACGAGACGACTTCGGCGCTGAGCGCATTCGCTGGTTGATTCGGCTCAGGTCACAGTGGTGTTGTGGGCCGCCGGCGGTATCTCCTCGCCATTCATCGGGTTCTACGTGTTTCACCTCGCCCTGATCGGGATCTTGGGAGGCCCGGGTTCGACCCTCGTCGCGA
>CAXMRN010000207.1:0-4833 GCA_964195565.1 uncultured Polyangiaceae bacterium
ATCACCGCCTGCACGTGAGCGCTTGCGCGCTCGTTGCCTTGCAGCAGTCGTGAAACCTCATCGAGGGTCGCCGGATCCCGATCCTGGGGCAGGGTGGGGTATGAGAGGTAGAGGCGTTCTGCGAAGCGAGCCGGTGCGGTCTGGAGTGCGCGCCCCGAGAGGGCACCGAGAGCTAACACGTGCGGGGACCAATTCTGTGCGTCGGCCTCGCTCATCAGGGCCTCCAATTGCTCCTGCTCGCCCAGGAAGATCACGACCTTGGACCCGGCGTCGCGTATTCGTTGCACTTCGTCACCCGCGTCGAAGCGGTCCGGAGGGAAGTGCGATTCGCCGACAGACGTGAAACCGTGTTCGCGCAGCGCCGCCTCGCCCACCTCCGCCACCTCGGCGAAGGACGGCAGGTCGGGACGCAGGATCGACACGCTTGCACCCGCGAGGTCCTCCCGCGCGCCGATGAACGCCACGAGGGCCGAGACCTGTGCGCCGAGGTCCGGGTAGAGGTAGAAGACGTTGCGATTCGATCCGAAGCTCCGAACCGAGTGGAGAGTGAAGGGGCCGACGATCGGGATCCCCTCTCGCGAGATGGCGGCCTGCAGCTCATGCTCGACCTGGGGCGTGAAAGGGCTGATCAGTGCGAAGGGTGGCTCGTCACCGAGCCAGCGTTCGACCGAACCCGGCTCACCCGTCGCGTCCTCGGGGATCTCGATGACGCGCAGGTCGAGCCGTCGTCCGTAGATGCCTCCGTTGCGGTTGCTCTCGTCGAAGCAGGCCTTCACGACGTCGCCGAGCACGGTTCCGATTTCGCCTAGCGTCCCTTGGGCGGGCAGAATTGTCGCCATCTCGATCGCCGAATCGCTGAGCCCAGCGTCGCTGACCTCACCCACCCGCTTCAGGTAGGCGATGAGGTCGGCGAGATCGCTGTCCGAAATCTCGTAGACCGGCATCGAGAGATCAGCGCGACCTCCGCCCGGGAAGGCACCCGTTCGCAGGAAGGCGCCGAGGCTGCGCTCGTCGAAGGCTGCGTGCTGGAGTTGGCCGTTGGTGTGGAGGTGGCCGTACGTCCGGGTGAGGCTCTTCCACGTGACGTTTCCCGGCTCCAATCCACCCTCGGGCCGCCCCGTGCCATCGTAGCCGTGACAGCCGCCGCAAGCGGCGGCCGCGCCGGGCAGCACTAGCTGCTCATGACCGAGCCGCGCCGAGATCAGCGCGTCGGACGGGCTCTTTCCGTCGAGATAGATCTGTTTGCCGCGCTTTTCGGAGGCGATCCGCTCGGCGGTCGAAACCTCTGTCGATTTGCATCCGCAAAAGAGGATCGGTAGCAGGACGGCGAGCGCAACTCCACGCAGCCCGCGCCCCGCGCTCCGGGGCTCAGTCATCGCCTGGCTCCCCTTTGTCCGCCAGCAAGCGCTGTAGCTGTCGGTTGAGATCACTCGGCACAGCGTGTACCGGCAGCTTCACCCACAGGGTGGTCGCGACGTTGCCCAGCAGGTAGAGGCCCTTGTGGTCGTCGATGTGCTCTGGCTGCTGGCCCAGCCTGCGATTGACCTCGAGCACGTTCTCCGGCGGCCCGGTGAGAAAGATCCAGCCCGGCCCCGCGCCGAGGCCCTGGGCGAACTCCCGGATCTTCTCCGGAGTGTCATTCTCCGGATCGATGGTGATGGACACGATGAAGAAGTCGCGTCCGAGGCTGTCTCCAAGCATGCCCTGCAGATTCGTGAGGATCTGCCCCTGGCGCGGCGTGATGCCATCGCTGCTGGTGTAGAAGGAGTTGATCAACACCACACGATCCTTCAGGACGTCGCTATAGAAGCGCACCGACTCGCCCTGCATGGTAGTCAGCGTGAGATCGCTAAAATATTCACGGGCAATGTCGTCCTCGGTCTTGGCCGTCGGGACGGGGGAGGAGGGCTCCGCGGCGGCGGCGAGCGTAGTCGCCGCCACGACCGCGAGCAGAACGGTCGAGACCGCCGCCGTGCACTTCAACGCCGTGCGCCTCAAAGCTTTGAGTGCGCCACGCGCGACGCGCGGTAGCCGTCCAACACCTTCGAGATCTCCTCCGGCGTCGGGAATCCGTAGAGGCGAGTCCACACGTCGTTCCGACCGTCCACGACGAAGACCGTGGGGCTGTGGTCCAGGATGTCCGCAGCGTACGCTTCGACACCCCGCAGCAGCGTGTTCACCGTCTCCTTCTCTCCCGTCAAGTAGGACCAACCCGGCTTCGCGCCGATGCGCTCTGCATGATGCTGGAGACGCTCCGGGACGTCACGATCCGGGTCGACCGTGACGGTGAGGATGACCACCTCGTTGCCCAGCCTGTCGGCCAGGTCGCCCTGCACGCTCTTGAAGATCCCGTCGAGCACGGGACACACAGTCTTGCAGCTGGTGAAGGTGAAGGTCAGGACCGCCAGTCGATCGCCGATGAAGTCGCTCACGAAGCGGCCCTTCGCGCCCGCTTGATCGACGAGTTCGACGTCGGGAATGTTGGGATGGACGATGTTGGTCTCGGCTGCCTGCACCTGGACGGCGAGCGCGAGGAGCAACGCACAGCACAGTAGTATGCATCGGCTCTTCTGGGGCATGTTCACTTTCCTTCTTTGGGGGATCCGAGTTTGGAGGAATCCGCTGTGGCATCGTTCTCTGTTAGGCGCTTCGCGGGCAGGCCGTCGGCGACCGCCTTGAAGGTCATGAAGGGAAGGTCCCCGAAGTCAACGCCGAGCGATGGGACAGCGACGGACACGTAGTAGGAGCCCGCCTGATCGGTCGGAAGGCTCACCTGATAGTGCCCGTCCTCGAGAGGGCTTGCGGGTCGACGCCGCTGCCAGGCCCCGGGCGGGCGGGTGGCGAGAACGGTGACGTTCTTCAGCTCGGAGAGCGGCGCTTGGGTTGCGGGATCGCTCAGGGCGAAACGTAAACCGAACTCCTCACCGACCCCCACCTCTCGCTCCTCGCTCAGGTAGTCGACACGCACCCCGTGTTGATCGCCCGCGGCAGCCAACGTCGGGTTGGGTTCGGCGCTGAACGAGAAGCAATGATCCACCCATGGAGAGTCGAGCAGGAAGGCGACGTCGTACTCGCCGCTGTTGGGGGGGACCCGGAACTGGGCCGCATACACGCCCCTGCCCGTCTCGCGCACGCTGCGATCGACGATGCTCACCGCCCGCGGTACCCGGCCATACGTGGAATAGCTGCCCATTGGGGCGATCATTCCCTCCATATAGTAGAAGACCATCTTGTCGGAGGGGTTGGCGGCGACCACTGAACTCCACTCGCCCGTAGGCGAGATCGAGCTGGCGAGCGCCGGGAAGGCGTACTCCCCGGGTGAGCGGGTTCCGATCGGAATCTTCTGCACGCCCAGAGTCGATTTGCTGCCGAGCTGTGCCATGGGGATCAGCACGATGTTCGGGCTTCCGAGGTGACGCACATAGGCGTAGGTGTCGGTGAAGGCGAACTGGTGCGGACTCGCGTCTACGTCCAGCCGATGGACGATCTTGCCAGTCGAGGTATCGAGAACGTCTACACGGTTCTCATTCATGTAGGCGGCAAAGCCCCATCTTCCGCTCGGGTCGAGGCGGAACGCACGAAGCTCGGAGTCCAGCGAGACGCGTTCGCCGGCGATTCCCTTCGCCGGGTCGATGTAAAGGAGAGTGCCATCCTCCGCTGCCACATAGGCCATCTCGCTCAGCGCGGAGACCTGGACGGCCACTGGCCGCTCGCCCGTGGGCAGGTCGCGGAGCTTCTTCAGGCGCTGCGTATCGATCACCGAGACCGTCTTGGAGTCGCGATTCGTGACCAGGGCGAAGAGGCTGTCCGCCGAGAAGGCGATCTCGTGATGCCCGGCCCCGGTGGCGATCTGTGCCGCGATCTCGTGGCTTCGTGGGTCGATAACGGTGACGCCTCCGTCGTTTTCTTCATCGCCCTCGTTCGCCACCCAGAGAAAGCGTCCGTCGGGCTGGAAGGCGACGCGCATAGGTCGGACGCCAGCCTCCATGGAGGCGAGCACTTCGAAGCTCTCGAGGTCCACCACCGCAACCTTATCGGCCCTCGGCATGCTCACGAAGAGCTGCTTTCCGTTGGGGCTGCGTGTCCAGTCTTCGCCCCGGTCCTCGAGGATGATCATAGTAAAGAGCTGGGTCACCCCCGATACGCCCAGAAGCGGGTCGATGACCGAGATACTCTGGTCGTTGTTCATCACCAGGATGAAGTATTTATTGAGATCGACGTCGGCCTGATAGCTCAGCATTCCCTGGATGTAACGGCCGATCCGTTCCTTGCAGGAGCCGGGCTCGTTGGCACGATCGCGGCTGATCCAGACCGCCGGTTGCAGGGGCGAGACGGGCGCCCCCGATCGTTCATCCGTGATTCGGAAGCGCACCTCCGCATATTCACCAGCGGTGGGGGAGACGTGGCCATTCGCCAGTCCGCTGACCGGCCGCGCCGAGAACTCCACCCTCAGCCCCTTGTCGACGATCTCCTGGATCTCGCCGGTCCACGGCAGTTCTGGCTGTGCAGCCTGCTCCGTGGCGCTGTGCCTCGCGCGGTCGGGGTGTTGCCCGAAGGAGGGGGCCGACACGAGTACGAGCAGTAGGACCGAGCAGGCTCCGAAGCGACTGATTCCCGGTAGCATTCTCATCCTTCGTACTCTCATCGCGATCAGCTTCACTTCCAGATCCAGGCCGTTGTTGGGCCGTCGATCATGTTCTCGGCTCCGTAGACGCGGAGAACGAGAAAACGGGCGCGTGTTGTCGTTGTCGGCAACACGCACCCGCAATCTTAACTCTTCGTCGCGCCGGTCCTCGTCAACCTCACTCGACGCGCAGGATACCCCAGATGCCA
>CAXMRN010000208.1:0-11954 GCA_964195565.1 uncultured Polyangiaceae bacterium
CATTCACGCAACCTCCGCCGTTCCTGGCCGAAGGAGGGTCGTGGTGTTTGCAGAGTACACGCTGGTGACAGGAGTCGTCGTTCTCACGGCAGGCCTGGCGCTGTACGGGCTCGGCGTGCCGCTCGTGCAGGCGTACTACCTCACGAAGCTCTTCATTCTTCTACCGGTCCCTTGAGAAAGGAAAGCATTCATGAACATCGAACCGAAAAGCAGCGGGAGTCTGATGCGCGATCAACGCGGCCTCACCACCGTCGAGTACATCATCGTGCTTGGGTTGATTGCCGTCGTCGGGATTGCTGCCTGGAAACAGTTCGGCGAAACCTTGATCGGTGAGGTAGAGGCCGCCGACGGCTACATTTCGGACGTGGTTCAGTAGCAGGCAGTGCGATGAATGCTGCTGTAACCACCGCCATGGGGCTGGCCCTCGCCGTCGCTGCAACAGCGGCGCTGTGCGACTGGCGACGAGGGCAGATCCCAAACTGGGTGACGCTCCCACCCGTCGTGGTCGCTCCACTCGCGTACGGCCTCGTGTTCGGAGTTGAGCACGCGCTTCACAGTCTTGCGGCCACTCTGCTGTGCGCCGTGGTTCCCTACCTCTTGTTCCGGCGCGGCGGGATGGGTGGCGGTGACGTCAAGCTATTCGCGGCTCTCGGAGCCATCACTGGCTTCGACCTGCTGGTCGGCATCGAGATCGAGCTAGCCGCGCTCCTCGTGGGTGTGGTGGTCGTCTGTGGCGCTCTGGCGTGGAAGGGCGAGCTCTTGCGGACCCTGTTCAATGCGCTTGGGCAGGCGTTCAATCCCTTACTTCCCGTCCTGTGGCGTCAGACGCCTTGCGAAGCGCTGACGGCTCGGGTGCGGATGGGCGGGCCAATCCTCGTGGCGACGGCAGGCGTGACGGCCCCCCACCTCGCCGCCGCATGGGGTGAACTGTGAATCGGCTGCGCGCGGTATTCGGGTCGCTCTTGGCCGACAAGCGCGGCGTGGTCTTCGTGGAATTCCTCATCGCCTTCGTGCCGGTCTGGGCGTTCTTCCTCTGCGTCGTTCAACTCGCCTTCATCACACACGCGAACCTGATGGTGAAACACGCCGCGGACTCGGCTGCGCGGTCGGCGGCGGTCGTTCTTCCGGACGATCCGAACGAGTACGGGGGCGAGCCCGAGATGAGTGTCGGCCGCAATCGGGTGAGCGCGTCCGACATTGGACGGGCGATCGGCCGAGTGGGGTCCTCGCTACGCGGCGAACCGACCACCACCAACGTCGTGACTGCCTTCTCGGACGTAACCCTCGCCAACGTCGGAAGGTCGCGCCTCAACACCATACGCCTCTCCGCCCACATTCCGCTCATGCCGCTCGCCCCGATGGACGTGGGTCGCGACTCGAGACCGAGCATTGCGAAAGCGATCGGAAGCGAGCGAAAGCTCGTCAGCGCCTTCTACTATCAACCGTTCGCGCTGGCGGTCACCTTTCCGGGGCTCGAAGGGAGTGTTGCAACCGGGCCGGAAATCACCGTCCGCGTGACGTACGCGTATCAATGTACCGTGCCCCTGGCCCGCCGAATTCTCTGCCAGGCCTTTGGCGACCTCGAAGCCAAGGACGAGCTCGGGGAGGGGCTCTTTCCGTTCGTGCACGGCTTCGTCGGGGGTCGATTTCGAGGCCTCCAACACGAATCGACGCTCATGATCCATGACGCGCCGTACGAGTATCGGGCACAGGGCTCATGATGGGTGCGAAGCGCTCGAGTCTAGTCCGCGAGACGGAGGGAGCCATGATGCTCATCTCCCTGTTCATGGCGCTCTTCCTGATCGCCACGCTCTACTACGTGTTGGGTGTCGGGGATGCAGTGCTCTACAGACGCATCATGCAGGACGGTGCGGACGCTGGCGCTCACGCCGCGTCGGTCATGGGGGCCAAAGGAATGAACCTCCACGTTCTCCTCAACGTGGTGATGGCGGTCACGGCGGGGATTCTTCTAGTCATTCGGAGCGTCGAAGTCCTTCTCGAGCTCATCATCGGCGTTCTCTACGGCTTGGCTGCCACCCTCTTTCTCGCCCCGAAAGCGGTTCCCCTCATCGCCTTGCTCTCCCCCGTGGAGAGCACCGTCGAAGGCGTTGGCGACGCCGTCGAGCACTTCGTGCGGGCGGCCCACGACGCTTTGGATGCGGCTCATCATGCCGTTCAACATGGTTACCCGCTCTTGGCCCAGGCCCGCGCCGTCGACGCCATGGCGTTCCAAGACGCGTACGACCCGCCCGTCGCCGGCGGGTTCGTCGTGCCTCTGCTCGGGCCACGTTTGCCCGAGGGTGGGAGAGGGCTGCCGGTCGAGAAAGACGCCATCGCGACGCTCTGCGATCGGGCCGCGGACGGCCTAGGCAACAGGCTGAGCCATGTGAGCTCAAGAGTCCCCCGATGGCTTCTCAAGTTTCTCGGCGGCGTCGTCAGCAAGGCACTTCGGTTGGGCAAGCGAAGGACGTGCGCTGACGGCGTTGTCGAGTCACCTCGCCGGGTCGTCGAGAACCGCGCGGACGGCAGCCCCGTATGGCTCGGGCACGAGGAGTTTCAGTATCGCGCATACGATATCGGAAGAAGCGCCCACGACGACCACTGGCAGCACGGTGAGAAGGGCATTCGGGTTGCCCAAGGCGGAAACGATTCGGGTCGAAACACCGCGCATGGCGCGCACGTCATAGGGCGGCTCGGGTTCGCCCAGGCGGAGTACTACTTCAACGGGCGTGAGCACAAGTCCGAGTGGCTCTGGAAACAGCGATGGCGCGCACGTCTTCGCCGATTCCGAATCTCCCGCGAGTGGATTCCGCGCGGGATCCTGAGTGCGTGCTCGGGCCTGCGCGGGCGCGGCTCAGTCACCGGCCTAGCCGGCCTTTGTGACCTTGCTCGAGATTTCTCCATCAATGTGGTTTCCGCACACTAGAGGGCACGATGATCCGAGCTCACGCACGATTGCTTGCAGACGAAGAGGGCAGCGCGCTCGCCGAGGCGCTCGTCAGTCTCCCCATCTTCGTCGCAGCGCTCGCAGGGGTCGTGGCGCTCAACGGGATGTACGGCGCGAAGCTCGAGGCGAAAGCGCGTGCGAGGCGCGTGGCCTGGCTGCAGGCTGATTCCGGCACGTGCCCCGCCCAAAGTTGCCGGAGTGGCGAGTGCGGTCACGCCGAAGGGGAGATTAGGGCAGGGGGCCTCGACGACGTGCTCGCGGTGCGCGACAGTCGCTTCTCCCTAGAGTCATTTCTCGGCAACGTCGGTCGCTACCTCCTCGGGAGCGCAACGAACGGCGTCGGTCTTGCCACCGGATCGATCCCGCCCATGGTTGGCTCGGGTCTGACATCGCAACACGGGACGACCACGTTGCTGTGCAACACGACCGCAAGGCACCTCGACACGGGCGGAACCGTCCTCGAGCACGCCTGCCGTACGGGACTGCGAACCACGGAGTACGCCAGTGCGGTCTGCCAGTAGGGGGGATGCGCTCCGCAGGCGGACCGCATGGGCCGGACCCGCGCCGTTGCTGCGCTTGGGCATGTTCACGGCCGTCGTGTGCGTATCGGGAACGGCACTCGTTCTCCATTCCGCCCGAGCCAAGTTCACCGAAGCCCTCTGGGGGGCTGGCGCGCGAATCATGGCGTTCCCAGGCGCGCCCCACGAAGGAGTTCGGCAGCTCCGGCTGAACGGTGTCCGACTCTCTTTTCGAACACAGACCGTCGAGAGCTCGCTCGGAGAGGTTCTCGACCACTACGAGGCGATCTGCGGAACCACCATCGCCACCCAGGCTGCGCGCAATGATCAGGCCGGGTATGTGGCCTGCCTCGACGTGGGTGATGCGGCGCAAGACCTTGGCGCGCTGGCGAATCGTTTCGTCCGCTTCTCCGAGACCGGGGACCTGCGAGACCTTGGCGCTCCGCGCTATGTGTTCGCTCGTCGCGTCGAGAGTCGCCCCGGTGGCCATGTGCTTCTCCTCACGATGTGGGCTGATTCCGCCTTCAACCTCTACCGAATGCTGCCTCGACGGGGGGCGGACGCTGCGGGCCGAGACCTCGCCGGGGTGCCGCGGCCAGCCGGTTCGCAACGCATCCTATCGGCGTGGGAGGAGCAAGAGCCGAGCGGTGTTCTGGTGTATCGGGTGGCTGCCAAGTCTGCGCGAGAGCTCGAACAGTTCTATCGCGCTGAGCTTCCGAGCGCTGGCTGGCGGTTCATCGAACGCAACCGCTCTGAATCTGTGCGAGTTGATGGCACCTACCTGCTCTTTGCCGAGAAAGGCGATCGTCTCGTCACCGTCCTCTGTCGGTCCGTTGGAGCGTCGCAATCGGTTCTAACCATCCTCGCCTCGGAGCCATCGTGATGTCAGGGGGGTGTCGATGAATCGCGGCGCCGTCGCTGCATCGCTGGCCGTTGCGGTGTTCGGTTTCGTGCTTCTCACCGTCTATGTTCGCGCGTTCCAGCGCGAAGCCGCGGGAGGCGACCCGGTTGAGCTTCTCGCCATGCGGCGAGACGTTGCCGTCGGTGAGCCGGTAACCGACCAGATGTTGGTCGTTCGCACGCTGCCTGAGAACTACCTCGAAGACCGACAAATCCTCGCGTCTGACCTGCCGAGGGTCTTGGGCGTTCGTGCATCGATCGCACTCACGGCAAATCAAACACTGCTCTGGACGGACCTAGCGACCACGTCGCGCGACCGGGGCTCGTTCTCCAGCCGGATTCCGAGGGGCATGCGCGCAATGAGCATCTCCGCGCCCGCCCGACGCGGGTTTGGCGAGCTGATTCGTCCCGGCGATCGCGTCGACGTCTTGCTGACCAAAGTCAAACCAGGCCCGGAAGGCAAGGTCGTCACGCTTCCCCTTCTGCAGAACCTTCTCGTGCTTGCGGTCGGGAGCAGCTTCAGTGCGACCGAGCACGACGCTTCTGCGGGCGGCGCCAACTCCATCGCTCTCCTGGTCACGCTCGATCAAGCTACCTTACTTGCCCACGCCCGGCAGGACGGAACGTTGAGTCTCGTGCTGCGCAACGAGGATGATCTCGAGGTCAACGAAACCATCGCAGAAACCGACGATTCCGACGTCCTCGAGCAGGAGAAGCGAGCGCATCGCCAACGCCGCCTACGGATCGAAAGGGTGGATTAGGGTGCCGGCTCTCCGCAAGAAGGCTCTCTTGGTTGGCGTGACGCTCCTCATCGCAGTGCTCGAGCCGACCGCGTCCGCGGACGTCGAGGGGCCCCGCGAGATCGTTCTTCGCGTCGGCGAGCAGAAGAGCTTGCCGGCCCGGGGAATCAGAAGCTATTCCGAAGGCGCGCCGGGGCCCGTGGATATCCGGGTTACCCGAGACCAAAGCCGATTCGTGATCGTCGGAAAGCAAGAGGGCACCACCTCCCTCCTGCTGATCAAGGATGGTGGAGGTCAGCTTCAGTTCACTATTCGTGTGATCGCCGCCGACGCCCAAAAGGGGTTCGGGGGGCGAGAAAACATCCGCTTGGATCTGTACTTCGTGTTGATCCAGGACCGCTACAGCCACCAGATCGGACTCAACTGGCCAGGGAACATCGGCAGCACCGTCACCCCTTCGGAAGCCGCCATCGCAATCACCGGTGGCAGCGGCCGAGCAACGCAGAGCGCTTTTCAGATACTCCCTCAGACGTTCTTGCCGAGCTTTGACCTAGCGCAGGCGAAGGGTTGGGCGAAGATGTACCGCCAAGCCACGCTTGTGACCGCGAACGGCACCGAAGCGGTGTTCAGTTCGGGCGGGGAGTTTAATGTCCAGGTCCAGAACAACCTGACTGTCAACGTGCAGGCCATCGAGTTCGGGACGAAGGTGTCCGTCCTTCCCAAGTACGACTCCAAGACCGGGCGAATCGAGCTCGAAATCGTAGCGGACGTCTCCGACCTAGACGCGGAGAAGGGAGTACGCGGAATTCCCGGACGCATCACCTCTCACGTGGAGACGCTTGTGAACCTCGCGCTCGGTCAGTCGGTCTCGCTTGCCGGGATACGCGCACGGACCGAGCGGCGAGCGAAGAACGGCATCCCTGGGCTAGCCCTCATTCCCTTCATCGGGGCGCTTTTCGGGACGCACTCTCGTCAGACGGAAGACAACGAATCCTACATGCTGGTGGTCCCGTCCGTCGTCGAGCCGATTAGCCTGAGCCAGCGGGACCGCGTCGAAGAAGCGCTCCGCGTGTACGAGAGCTTTCACGGCGGGGTCGACGACCATGAGCTCATGGACCAACCGCGCGTAGGGCGTAGCCGCGGACGGACGGCCGGAAGCGAAAGCACGCCATGACTGGGGTTGCCGTATCTGTGCTCACCCCTGACGGCACCGAGCAGAAGATCGACCTCCCCGACATCGCCACGGTCACCATAGGGCGCGATCCGTCGTGCCACGTTGTCCTTCCGTCGCCCGCGGTCAGTCGGGTTCATCTGAGGGTCGAATGCAGTTCGAGAGGCGTCCGAGTCGTGGATCAGTCCGCCAACGGCACGACGTTGGACGACGAGCAGGTGGGCGCTTCCGGGATGCTTCTGCCGCCCGACGGCGCGCTCCACGTGGGCCCCTATGTTCTGCGGATCTCTCGGCTGGTGAACGAGACAGCCGACCGCGTCGCGGCACCCGAACTCAGGAGACGAATACACCGCTCGCTTCTCGACTACCTCGACCTCGCTTCGCTCGACGATATAGACATGGACGCCTCAGTTCTGCGCCCACGGGTGTTGCAGGCTCTCGAGCAGATCGTGTTGAGGTTTGCATCAGAGCTGCCCCGGGCGACAGACACCGAGCGACTCATCCGAGAGATGGCGGACGAGGCGCTTGGCCTTGGCCCCCTCCAACAGCTGCTCGAGGACGACACGGTTTCCGAAATCATGGTCGTTGACCCCAAGACGATCTACGTCGAACGAAGGGGAACCATTCGACTGACGCCTCTACGCTTCACGGACGACGAGTCCTGCCGCGCCGCGATCGAACGAATCGTGACCCCCCTCGGCCGGCGAATAGACGAGAGCACGCCCCTGGTGGATGCCCGGCTCGAAGACGGCTCGCGAGTCAACGCCGTCATTCCTCCTCTTGCGACTCGCGGGCCCTGCATCACGATTCGCAAGTTTGCGAGGAGCCCGCTTCAGATGGATGGCCTCGTCACTCTCGGAAGTCTCAGCGCTCCGATGGCGAACTTTCTCAAGCGCTGCGTGCGCGCCAAGAAGAACATGATCATCTCCGGTGGAACCGGCAGCGGCAAGACAACTCTCTTGAACGTTCTCTCGACCGAGATTCCGTCTGGGGAGCGCATTGTTACCATCGAAGACGCCGCGGAGCTGCGCCTCAACCAGCCGCACGTCGTTTCACTCGAAACCAAGCCGCCAAACCTCGAAGGTCTGGGTGGCTACGACATCCGCGAGCTGGTCAGGAACGCGCTTCGCATGCGCCCAGACAGAATCATCGTCGGGGAGTGCCGAGCAGGCGAGGCGATCGACATGCTGCAGGCGATGAACACCGGCCACGAGGGCTCGATGACGACGACACATGCCAACAGTCCCACCGAGGCCCTCAAACGGGTCGAGACACTTTGCATGATGGCGGGGCTGGATCTGTCGACCCGAACCATCCGCGAGCAGATAGCCGCGAGCGTTCACGTGATCGTTCAACAGACCCGGTTCTCCGACGGCACGCGCCGATTGACGTCCATCACCGAAGTCGGCCAACTCGGTGACGGTGGCGAGCTGGTCCTCCACGAAATTTTCGCGTTTCATCGAAGCGGCACGAGTTCCTCCGGGGAGGTCTTGGGCGAGCATCGGACGACCGGCTACGTGCCAAGTTTCCTCGACGAATTCATCGCAAGAGGCCTGATTCGCCAAGGCGAGTACCTGTGAGCCTCGCGTCCTTCTCGTTGCTGCTCGTTTCCGGTGCGTTGGCCATCGGCGGTTGCGCTGCGCTCTCTTACTTCGGGCTCCGCGGGGAGGGCGGCCCAGTCGACCGGTGGTTTCGCAGCTACTCCGCTCGCCTGGATCGCTATTCGAGTTTCCTCTTGATGCGGCACCGCGGGGCGCAGCTCGCCCGTGCACAGGCGCTGGCGTGCGTTGCCTCTCTCGCATTGCTCGCTCTCACGCGCAGTCCTGCCTTCGCTCTCCTCGCGTTTGTCGCGGCCGCGGCACCCCCGTTCTTGCTGTGGAAGCGCCGCGCGGCGCGTGTCGCGCAACTAGAGCGCCAGCTCGACACTTGGCTACTGATGTTGGCGAACGCGTTGAAGGCCACTTCCTCGGTGGGGGAGGCGATCGCGTCGACGGTTGCCCTAGTACCGAAACCGTTCAGCGAAGAAATCGACCTTCTGGTCAAAGAGCTTCGTCTCGGAGTTCCGTTGGACCGCGCCATCCACGCATTGTCCCATCGGGTCAACAGCGCGGTGATTTCCGGAGCCCTCACTACGATCGTCGTGGCAAGGCAAACAGGTGGCGATCTGTCACGAACGCTGGAGCGCGCGTCCGCCGCCCTACGCGAGGCGGCCCGGCTCGAGGGCGTGCTCCGGACCAAGACGGCCGAAGGGCGCGGTCAGGTTCTGGTTCTGGCTTCCGTGCCGTTCGTGCTTTGCGTCATCATCGCCTGGCTCGACCGATCCTGGTTCGACCCGATGTTGAAACACCACGTCGGCAGAGCGATTCTAGGTGCCTGTGTTGTCGTTTGGGGGTTCGCGGTGCTCTGGGCTCATCACATTGCGAGGGCCGACCTGTGAGCGTTTGGCTCCATGTTCTCCTCGCGTCGTCCTGCGCCATGATGCTTGCGGGGGTCTCGTCACTCGTCTTTCACCTTTCGATGACCCCGGCGGCCGTCCGACCGACTCTGGGTGCGCGAGGCCTCAATCGGACCAACGCGCTTCGTCGAGGTGGCCCGTTTGCGGTCGCCGAACCGGTGGTCCGCGTCTTGGCCGCGTGGATCGGCGTCCTCCCGCTAGAGCGCGCTCGAACGCCAATCCGGCGGTCGCTCCTTCATTCGGGCCAGTACCTCGGGTTGTCCGAGGACGAGCTGATGGCGATGTGCGGGGTGTGCGGCTTGGGTCTCGGAGTTGCAGGGGCCCTCGTCTGCCAGGTCCTGTTACTGCCCAGTTGGTTGGCTCTGTGCGCGCTCTGCGTCGGACTGACGACGCCCTGGTTCAGAGTGCTGGCGGTAGGGCGGGCGCGCGAGAGAAGCGTTAGTCGGGGGCTTCCGGGCGCCGTGGAGCTTGCGGCCATGTGCATGTCCGCGGGTCTCGATTTCCCGGGGTCACTCCGACAGATTACGGACAGCGCTACGGATCGCACCGAGCCGGTGATCGAAGAGTTCAGTCGGGTGTTGCAGGAGCTGGACCTCGGACACACCAGACGCAATGCGATGGAGGGTTTCGCCACCCGCGTTCCAACCGATCAGGTTCGCGAGTTCGTCAACAGCGTCGTGCAGGCCGAAGCTAAAGGGAGTCCTCTTGCGAGCGTACTGACCATTCAGGCGCAGACGCAACGCCTGCGGCGCAGCGTCGCAGCAGAAGAGACCGCGGCGGAGGCCGCCCTGATGCTCCTCGGGCCAATGACGCTGATCTTCTTGTGCGTCATCGTTCTTCTCCTTGGTCCTGTGGTGGTTCGTTTCATGACGGGAGGGTTTGTGCCGTCATGACTGTGCTGTTAGGAAGCCGGGGCGGTGATCGCATCGCCCCCATCGCCCTCCTCGCCTTGCTCGCGCTCGTGGCGCTGGCCGTCTGGCTGGGCGTTCGCAAGCCTTCCGTCGCGCGCCACAACCTCTTCGACGATTATCCGGCGTTGTTCGTCGAGGCAGGAGTGTGCGACCGCCGGGACGGCTTTCTCGAGAGCGGCCGCAAGACAGAGGAGCGCGCGCGCTTGCGCACGGATCGATACGCGTACGATCCAAGCGACGGCATCCTTGCGGTGCGGCGCTACCAGGAGGCGGAGTCTTGCTACCGAGCGGCGGGCGACGAGCGCGGGGTGCGCCGCGTTCATCGCGCTGGCCGGGAGCTCGCGGCCCGGGTGAACACCGACTACGCCGCCGCGCGACTCAATCTTTTGAACGCGCTCGAGCGGGAACGATGGTCGGTCGCGCTCACTGAAATCCGTCGGTTGCTTCTTCTGACCGACCACGTTGGGAGGCACGAGTATGTCGAATGGCTCAGGGAGATCATTGGACGAGTCTCGGTCAAGGCGAGTTCGGCGCCGTAGCCGCGTGCTCGGCGGTCTGCTGCTTGGGTGCATTGCGGTGCCCAGCGGATGCCACCGCGCCGCCCTGCACCCCGGCCCCGACCTGCAGGCCGAGCTCTCTGCGGTGAGCGTAGACGACCTGCTCTTCTTGGCGGCCTCACACGCACGGACCGGCGATCTGCTGCGCGCCGAGCAGTACTTGAGCGCCGCACGCCAACGCGGCCACGACGAGGCGACGGTGGTCTACTGGCTCGTGCGCGTCTGCGTGGCGGCGAGCCGCTACCAGTCGGCCCTCGGACACGCGACCAACTACCTTCGTGACCACCCTTCGGACTGGGCTCTTCGTTTCGTCGTTGCAACGATCCACGAGGCGCTCGGCGACATCGCCCGAGCGCAGTCAGAGTTGGAGCGGATCGTTGGAGCCGAGCCTTTCATGCCTTTGCCTCACTACCGGCTCGCGATGCTCTACCGGACCCGGCACGCCGACCAAGACAGAGCCAGGCTGCACCTGGAGGAGTACCTGAGGCTCACTCCTGAGGGGCCTCACGCTGCCGAGGTGAGGTCGATCCTCGACGAAGTTGTCGATGTTCCGGTCGGTCCTCAGACCTCGTCCCATTTGCCAAGGGTCGACCTGAGGAAGGAGGCCGCGCCATGAGCGTTCCGCGCGCGGTGTTCGACCAGACGCTGACGTCGCTTCTAGCTCCGATCGCTCGGTTCTTGGAGGGTGATGAAGTCAGCGAGATCATGATCAACGGCCATGACGAGATCTACGTCGAGAAGCAAGGACGACTACACCTTACCGGGACCGAGTTTGCCTCGGAGCACGCCCTGATGTCCGCGCTTCGAAATCTCGCTCAGTTTGTTGGCCGCGAGCTGACTCCACGGAAGCCCATTCTCGAGGCGAGACTCCCAGACGGATCGCGGGTCGAAGCAATCATTCCGCCGGCCGCCACATCGGGGCCTGTCGTCTCCATCAGGCGCTTTCGACAGGAGCAGTTGACCCTGGACCGTCTCGTTGACCTCGGAGCCCTGTGCTCGAGCACGGCAGCCCTACTTCGGGAGGTCCTCGCCAGAAAGGACAACGTCGTGGTCGCCGGTGGAAGTGGGTCGGGGAAGACTTCTCTCCTCAACGCGTTCGCGTCGCTCGCCCCGAGCGATCAGCGTGTAGTAGTTATCGAGGACTCCCGAGAGCTCCAACTCGGGTTGCCCCACGTTGTTCATCTCGAGGCACAACCCGCCGATGCGCAGGGTAGAGACGGAGTCACGATCCGCGAGCTCTTGAGAGCTACGCTTCGCATGCGTCCGGATCGGATCGTCATCGGAGAGATTCGAGGAGGCGAAGCCCTCGACCTGATTCAAGCGATGACGTCGGGCCATCGGGGGTGCCTTTCGACGGTCCACGCCACTCTTCCCATCGACACACTGAGCCGATTGGAGACCATGGCGCTGATGAGCGATGTCGCCGTACCGGTCAATCTGCTCCGGGCCCAGATCGCGTCTGCGATCGATACCATCATTCAGGTATCACGCCGGTCTGACGGGCGGCGCTGCGTGACACACGTCAGCGAAGTGTGCGGCTACGACCAGGCCCATGGTTACCGGCTGAATCACCTGTTCGAGCGACCGGAGACGTCAGTGAGGGGCCGATGAGCGAGCCGCCCACGATGCTCATCCGCGAGACGGACGACGACAAGACGCTCATCGACCCGATTCGGCTACTCGACCCAGACCCAC
Source organism: uncultured Polyangiaceae bacterium (assembly GCA_964195565.1). GTDB lineage: Bacteria > Myxococcota_A > Polyangia > Polyangiales > Houyiibacteriaceae > SG8-38. The sequence goes on from CAXMRN010000208.1 coordinate 11,895, forward strand.
CCTTTGAAGGCTCCGGTCGAGCCCTGCCGGGGGCCGATCCGTGTTCTGGCTCCGACTGGA
>CAXMRN010000209.1:0-3565 GCA_964195565.1 uncultured Polyangiaceae bacterium
CGACGTCTACGAGCACACCATCGAGGTGATCGAAACCGCAGAAGCGATCGGAAGCTACGACCCCTTGCCGACGTCGGACCTCTTCGACATGGAGTATTGGTCGCTCGAGCAAGCGAAGTTGGGCAAAGCGAGCCCAAGGCCCCTGCAGGGGAGGGTGGTCTATGTGAGTGGAGCCGCGCGAGGCATCGGCGCCGCGACCGCAGTGGCCTTCGCGGGCGCGGGTGCGACGGTTTACCTGACCGACCGTGACGAGGCCCCTCTTCGCGAACTTGCCGAGTCGACCGGCGCAGCGTTCGAGGTCGTGGATGTCACCAGCGAGGACGCCGTCCGCGCGAGTGTGGACCGCTGTGTTCGACTCTTCGGCGGGCTCGATGGCATCGTGTCGAACGCCGGAGTCGCGCCGCAGGCCGCGATCGACACCGTTGGGACTGACGAACTCAAGCGGTGCTTCGACGTGAACTTCTTCTCCCATCAGTATCTCGCGTCCGCAGCGGTTGCCGTCCTTCGCGCTCAAGGCAATGGAGGGTTCCTGTTGTTCAACGCCTCGAAGGCGGCGTTCAACCCGGGCAAGGGGTTTGGCGCGTACGCGACCGCCAAGGCGGCGGTCGTTGCGCTCATGAAGCAGTACGCGATCGAATGCGGCGACATCGGCGTACGAAGCAATGCGGTCAACGCGGACCGGATTCGGACGACGCTGCTGAACCAAGAGGACGTCCAGCGTCGCGCGGAGGCACGTGGCCTAGATGCCGATGCCTACTATCGCTCGAATCTCCTGGGTCGTGAGGTCATGGCTGAAGATGTGGCGCGTGCGTTCGTGAGCCTCGCGCTTGCGCCCGCCACGACTGGCTGCGTCGTCACGGTGGACGGGGGCAACATCGCGGCATCGCCTCGCTAGTAGCGGCGGCCCAGCGTCGTGGTGGTGTTCGCGGGGGGGACGTCGGCGCCATCGCGGAGCGCCAAGTACAGCGCCCCAAAGAGTAGCGCAGCCAGGGGCGCCCCGAACAGAAGCCCTACGCCGCACAGCATCGCCGAGCCCACGGCGATGAGGGCCGCGAGAAGTCCTATACCGATGATCCGCCAGCGCCTGCCACGCGCGATGCGCCACGAGTAGAGGATGGCCTCGATGGGTCCGGCGTCGTCATTGAATGCGAGCTCCGCCTGGGAGAACGCGATGCCGGTGAACACATAGACGTAGACAGGCAGAAGTATTGTCATGGCGATCCCGAACGGTCGCCCGGCGTCGTCCACAATCTCGTTCATGGGCGTGTCGAGGTCGACGGGCCCGACGAACATCAGAAAAATCACGACCGCAATGGGCAGAACGACGGCGAACACGCCCAGGATCACGGCGAACGATTGAAGGACGTACTTCCAGACCTTCGAGAGCTGGCTGAAGAGTACCCCGACGCTCATGGGCTTCTCATGGAGCCCTCGAACCACCATCGCCCAGATTCCAAGTGAGAACACCGCGGAGAGCACCAGCTGAACCCCGTACATCACGATCTGCACGATGACGTTCACCGCCGCGAAGGTCGCGCTAGTATCGCCGCTGCCTTGCTGGAAGGCGCTGATCAGGCCCCACGCGAAGCTCAGGGCGAATGGGATCCCGAACCCGAGCAGCCAGTACAGGAGCATGGCCAGCACCCACGTCATCAGGTCACGCGACCAGGCGCTCGAGGCCTTCGACAGGAGATCGGTGAGGGTGACGGAGTCCCGAGTGAGAGCAAAACTTGGCTCAGCGGGTCTCGGTTCGATGGGTCCAAGTCCGGGACCGGACGCCGGCGCGAGTGGCTCGGGGGGAGGTTCCATTGGGGGGGAGGATTACCATTCCGGCGGGCCCACGGCGAAGAATCTCCCAAGCCCGGTACGCAGCCTCCGCCGCTCGACTGACTTTGATTCAATGATAGGGTAAGCGCCATGATTACCCGTTGGTTCGTTGGTTGTAGCTTGGTTTTGGGATTGATTGCCGGGGGTTGCGGCAGCGATAGCGCCGCGACAGGAGGCACAGGAGGCGCCAGAGGCCCCGACTTCGAGCCGCCCGAGTTTGGCAGCTGGGTCAAATACGAGCCCGAAGGCGCGACGTGCAGCGACGGCAGCCCGTACAAGTTCTGGGTCGAGTTCTCCGAGACCTCGGACAACGTCATTCTGTTTTTCGAAGGAGGCGGCGCTTGTTGGGACTACGAGAGTTGCAGCGGTGGCGCCCGCGGCGCAGCCAATCCCAATGGTTTGCGTGACGACTACGCGGAAGCGCACGCGGAGATCAGCGGTCTGACGATCAACGTGAACCAAGTTTATCCGCTTCTCAACGGCGATCCCGATGTGAGTCCGATGGCCGACTGGAACAAGGTGTTCGTTCCTTACTGCACGGGCGACATCTACGGAGGCACCCGAACGGCGATCTACGCAAACCCCAACGAAGGCGAAGAAGATCTCGAGTTTCGGCACGTGGGACACCTCAACATCTTGAAGATGACCGAAATGCTGGACGAGATGTTTAGCGACGTCCCGAAGATGTTCGTCGGCGGATGCAGCGCGGGGGGTATTGGCGCACTGGTGAACTACTACTTCCTGCGAACCGGCATAAGCGGCGTCCAGAAAGGTTATCTCCTAGACGACTCCGGCCCTGCCTTCCCGTCCAAAGAGCCCACCTCCCGGTCGCTTCCTCTCTATGAAAAGATCCGGCCCTCATGGGACGTCGACAGCGTGATCGATACCGCCCCCCAATCGGACAGACTCCGAGCTGATTTCGGACAGCTCGCTGGCATTTTGGCCGACGAGTTTCCGGAAGATCGACTGGCCTCGACCTTCTTCAGGATGGACTACAACTTCTCCCTCTATTCCTACGAACGCTTCTACACCCTCGATCTCGATAACGAGGACATCGTTCTCTACACGGGGGACGGGTTGGGTCTGAGTCAGCACAACTCTCTCCATCGAGCAGCGGTCCATAGTCTCTTCTGGGATGACGTCCCGCTCTTTCGCACCCTGGCGGACTCGAAGAACAACCTGGGGTACTACATCCCGTTCTACCGCGACACGAACAGCAGTCACTGCGTGACCGTGCCCGGCTTTGAGGACGTTAGTATCCCCGAGGCGCTCAACCTCTTCCAGAACGACTTCGGTACCCTCGCGTGGCTCGGCAGCGAGATCGCGGACATGAACCTCCGTGACTACGTCGACCACCTACTCAACGACGACGAGCCCCTCCAAAGCCACTTCGAACAAGAGGGCGAGGGACACTACCTGTCCTGCTCACCCGCGGCCTACGACGAAGCGGACTGCAAAACCGCCGTATGCGAGCGCCTAGACGATGCGCGCCAACTCGAGCAAGGTTGCCCCCCCCAATAACAAGGAGGGGTCAGACCCCTTCAATTCCAGCGGAAGCCTTCCATGGTTTGTTTGGCGCTGTAGCGGGGTTCGAAGTCTGTGGCTTCTACGAAGGCTTTGTTGTCGATGACGATGGGGTACTTCACGTGTGAGATTGCGTCGTCGGGAAGGTAGGGGAAGCCGAAGCGGCCGAGGACGGTTGGGTAGAGTGGCCCGGGTATCGCGACGGCGCGCCTGC
>CAXMRN010000210.1:0-7502 GCA_964195565.1 uncultured Polyangiaceae bacterium
TCCGTCCGGAGTTTCCCGATGTTCGCGCTGACGTCGAGGCCTGGTGCGCAGACGAAGGCATTGCTCGGCCCTCGGATGCGCTCATTGCCGATTTCTATGTGCCAATGACCGCTTGGGTTGCCGACCACGTCGAGGACTCCACGGTCGTGCTAGGGCTCAACGGGGCGCAGGGGACGGGGAAATCGACCCTGGCGCGGCTGCTGCAACGGCTGTTAGGGCGTATCCACGGAGTACGTGCGGCGATTCTTTCGCTCGACGACCTCTACTTGTCGGCGGACGCGCGACACCAGCGCGCGAACACTATTCACCCGCTGCTCGCGACGCGCGGTGTGCCGGGCACGCACGATGTCGATCTCGGAATCCGCGTTCTTCGCTGCCTACGCGAAGGCAGGCCGATCGCGCTCCCTCGCTTCGACAAGGCGAGGGACGAGCGGTACCCGGTGGCCCAATGGCCACCGTGGGAAGGCCGCTGTGACGTGGTGATATTCGAAGGATGGTGCATGGGCGCGCGCTCCCAGCGACCCGACGAACTCGAGGCGCCCGTCAACGGCCTCGAACGTCTCGAGGACTCGACCGGCGACTGGCGCTGGTATGTGAACCGCGAGCTTGGTGGACATTATCAGACGCTGTTTGCCGAGTTGGACCTGCTGGTGATGCTGCGTCCGCCGGATTTTGACCGGGTCTACGCGTGGCGCGAGGAGCAGGAAGCGCGCCTGCGCGCGGCTGGTGAGGGCCCCGAGGTGATGACGCCACAGGCGGTGCGTCGCTTCGTCATGCACTTCGAGCGGTTGACGCGGTTCATGTGGGAGGAAATGCCGGGGCGCGCAGATGCCGTCGTGTACTTGGGCGAGGACCACGCGCCCGCGGAGGTGGATCTCAGTGATGATCGCCTGGGCGCCTAGCCGGCCTTGTTGCGGGTTTCTTCGTCTACGTCGTGTTCGAAGTCGCCGGCAGGGGCCTCGTACAATGCGTCCGTCGTGTAGTGTTTCGCGTAGGTCGCCTTGAGCTCGTCGAGCGGCAGGTCGTCATACTCGTCATGAAATCGGAGGTACTCCATGTGTTGGCGGCCTTCGAGATCGAACGGGTGGTAGATCGAGTCCTCTGTTCCATCGAACTCCAGCGGCTTGATGCGGAACTTCTCGCAGAGCTCGACGTTGAACGCGGGCGTGGCTTTGACCCACTTTCCGTCGAGCTCAATCGCGGTGTATCCGTGCCAATAGAACACGTCGGTGCCCATGGTCTTGCGGAGACGCTCCGTCGATAGATGGTTCTTTACATCGGCGAAGCCAAGCTTTGCGGGGATCCCGAGCGCCCGGCAACAGGCGGCCAGCAAGATCGCTTTGGGAACGCACCAGCCGCGGCCCGCTTCGATGGTGGTGCTCGCGCGCAGGCCCGGCACTGTCATGGCGATCGAGTACGGGTCGTAGCGAATCCCATCGCGCACGGCATAGTAGAGATTGACCGCTCGCTCACGAGGGTTGCCTGCTCCGCCGGCGCTCGCCTTGGCGTACGAGGCGACCGTCGGGTGGTCGGAGTCGACGACGGGCGTGGGTGTCAGGGCGTCGGGCATGATGGGGATTCTGATGCGCTCGTGGCTCCGGCGCAGCTCGAACCGGTGCCGGCGGTGCAGCCGAAGCAGTGGCGGTCGGTTTGGATGGTGCGCGTCTCGATCGCCGCGAGGTCGAAGTCCCGGATGTGCGCCCCGGCGCCCTCCGCGAGCGGGATATCGAGCATCTGGTTGAAGTCGCAATCAAAGAGGCGACCGTCCCACCCGACCGAGATGGTGTTCCGGCACATGACTCCGTGCGCGGCCTGCGGATTGAACGATTCGACCAGTCGCCGCATGTAGCCTTCGAGATTGCCCGATTCGAGCAGCCAGTCGAGGTAGCGGCGGATCGGCATGTTGGTGATCGTATAGAGCGCATCGAAGGACACGCCGTAAAGCCGTTTCAGCTCGCGCTTCCACTCTGCTTCGAGGGCCCACTGCGGGGCTGGAAGGACGGCGCCGACGGGGTTGGTAACGAGTACCAGTCGGAGACCCGATCGACCGTCTCCGTAGCCGAGTTCGTTCAGCCTACGCAGCGCGCGAATACTCTTCTCGAACACCCCGTCGCCTCGTTGCACGTCGGTGCAGGTGGGCAGGTAGTGGGGGAGCGAACAGACGAGCTCCACTTGGTGCTCGGCGAAGAACTCCGGCAGGTCACGGTGCGGGCCGGTCTCCAAGATCGTGAGGTTGCAGCGGTCCATCACCTGGCGGCCAAGAGCCGCGCACTGCTCGATCAGCCAGCGGAAGTTGGGATTGAGCTCCGGGGCGCCGCCCGTGATGTCGACGCTTGGGATCGAGGTTCGCCGCAACGCTTCGACGCATTCGGCGGCCGTCTCGCGCGACATCACCTCGGTGCGATCGGGGCCCGCGTCCACATGGCAGTGGCGGCAGGTCTGGTTGCAGAGCTTCCCTACGTTGATCTGCATGACCTCGACCGAGGTCGGGCGCAGCGGCCACAGCCCCTCGCAGCGAAGCGCTGCTTGGAAGTCCATGCCGATCGGCAGGTCGTTCAGCTGCGCAAGCTGCCGATCCGCATCCGCAAGTGGGAGGCGTCGGGCATGAAGGGAGCGTCTGGGCGCGCTGTGGCTTGGTAGAGTCGTTGACATCGGTCGGCGGCAGCGCTCTGCCGAGAACGCATACGCGAGCGTTCCCCGCACGTTAGCAGTAGAAGCCGGCCCCGATGGGAGAAATCACAGGCGGGTGTAGGTTCGGTCCCGCGTCCCAAGGGCGAAAGGGGTTAGGCACACCGTGGCGCCAGTGTCGGTCAGACGGCCCGCGACCCAGGATGGCTCCACGCCTTCGGCCAGCAGATCGTAGAAGGCGAGGACTGCGCCGCGGCGCTCGGATCGATTGAGGACGAGCTGGTGTCCGTCGGCGTCGAACGCCTTGAAGATCCCGTTTCGCTCGATGCGGTACGGCGCGATGAGCGCGAAGGGCTCCGCGAGGGAGGGATGCGCCTGCACCGATCGCCGATACCCCTCGGTCACCTCGGCAAAGCTCCGACTCGCCACCTGTTGAACCCGAGCCCAGCTGTCGGACGGGACGTCTGGCTGGACCTCGTACTGCAACACGCGGATCCGCTGCGGCGCGGGGCCGGCCTCGACCTCCGCAAGCCCGACGCGCAGTTGCCGTGGGCAGGGGCCGAGTGAGGCCGCAGCGTTTCGGGGCCGGTCTTCCCGGTAAATGCTGCCCGACCGAATGTCGATTAGGTATCGCCGCTCGACGCTGGATCGCTCAATGCCCGACAGCCACTCGCGACCCACTTCGATCATGGTGCGGTCGTAGAGGAGTTCGACCTCCGGCGACGAGCCGGGACGCGTCCCGAGCCATGCAGCGATCCGCTGCTCGGTATCGCGCGCCGGTCCTTCTCCCCGCAGGGCGTCGGCAACCCGCGACGCGCCGTCGAGCATTCGCGCGACTCGGCGTAGCTCCCCCGAACGAATCCCCTGTTGGAGTCGGCCGACGAAGCGACCCAAACCTGGAGGGGTTGGCTGCGGGGCGACGCCAACGACGCGCTCGAGCGCAGCATCGACGGATGGCGCGTACTGCGCCTTGTCCACCCCGACACGCGCGACGGCGGTCAGCAGGTCATCGAGAGCATCGGCCAGTTCGTTCGGGACGCTCTGCTTGAGTGAACGGGCTGCCATCGACGGGATAGGCCCGGGAGGCGAGGAATCGTCACGCGGGTCCGCACCTGCAATGAATCTCAAGGCCGCCACAACGTGAGGCCCGTCATTCTGACCGTCGCTCGATACGCACTGAAGCTGATCGTCGCGAAGACTCAGCGTGACCATTTCGGTCCGGCCTTCGACGTCGATATCCATCGTGAGGCGCCGCACCGCGCCCTCTCCTGCCATCGTGTCCGCGCCCTGCAGGTGCCGAACAGCGGCGTCACGCAGCCGAGTGGACATCGTCCGGCTCCTCGCTGCTCAGGACGTCGTGCTTTCGCTTCAGTTCGAAGCGGACCGTGCCGGGGGCGCGCCGAAGGTCGAGCGTCAGCACTTCGCCGACCAGGCCACGGGCTACATCGTCGCGCCCTTCCCGTTCGACCTGCTCCGCGCGATGTAGGAATGACTTCGCCATCGCGCGCACCAGGATCGGGCTGCGCTCGATTCTCGGGCGATCGAGCTCGATCGCACGACGAAACGCCGGCAACGCGAGGGCGTACTGCTCGCGGCGCGCGAAGGCCATGCCAATGCCAATGAGCGGGATCGCCCAGCCCTTGCGGCGGGCGGCGGCGGCCTCGAAGCGGGCGGTGGCCCAGGTTGTTCGGCCGAGCAGGAGCCACGCCCGGCCCGCGACATAGTCTCGCCAGCCGAGCACGATGCTCGGCAGGCTGTCGCGCGCACCCTTGCGCGGCGCAGGCTTGTTGCCGACTTCGGACCAATCGATCGTAGTGGCTTCCTCGCCACGAAGCTCCATCCGAGCTGCGATGGCCGACAGCGCGTCCTCGATCGCGGCGCGAAGCGCGGGGACGGGCGTGGTGTTGTGCCTCTCGGTGAGGGTGTCGAGAGCCCTGCCATCGGCGATGCGTGCCGCCGTGCGCGCCGCCTGGATGGCAATCGTCGCGTCGGGATGGGCCAAGAACTTGATGACGGGTTCGGTGCTGTCCGAGGAGCCCAAACTTTCCATCGCTTCAAGAGCCTGAAGCAGCAGCCGTGGCTGATCCTCTTCGAGGGAGTTTCGCACCTCGCTGAGACCGCGGCAGTCGCCGTGCATCCCGAGCGCGCCTGCCAGAGCGATGCGTTCCTCGTTCACAAAGCTGCGCTCGAATCGTTCTGCCAAGGCCGGATGAACCCGGGCATCGTCGATTCCGCCCAGGACGCGTGCCGCGCGGGCGACAAGCTCTCCGCGCTCTGCGTCCACGATGGAGATCAAGGCCGCAACCAAACGGATGTCGGTGGCGTATCGGAGCGACGCCACGAGTCCGATGCGAGATTCCAAAGGCACGCAGCCATCGTTGCCTTCGACGATCGCGCTGACGTGATGAACAACGACGTCGGGAAGCTCAGAGATACGCATGAGCAAGACCGCGCGTTGGTCTCCGGGAAGTACGTGAATCGGTTCGACGTTCGACTGGCCGTCCCAGAAGGCCCGCACCGCAGCTTCGACTTGTGCCGCCAAGCGCTTCCATTGGTCGTGCTCCTGGCGAGCCTGGCGCCCTTGCGTGCCTGGGAGATCTGCTCGCGCTTGCGCAAGCTCGTGGCCGAGTTCGACGTCGCGCAGATCCGTGACGGTGTGGATGGCTTTGCGAACAGCGTCGGTGTGGAGCAGGCGCCGGTCGCGCAGCCGATCGCGCAGTCGCTCTAGAGCGGCTCGTCGTTGTCGGCGCGAGCCCGCGCGAAGCACCGCTAGGATCGTCGGAAGATCGTCGATGCGCTCAACCGAAAGCTCGGCGGTGCCGCTGGTGCTGAGGCGCCCGAGAAACGAGGGGTCCCCGGTCACCTCGGTGGGCGGTCGTACCGACGGATGCCGCGCGGCCTCCGGATTGATGCTCTGCGTCCCGATTTGCTCGACGTCACTCGCCGCGACCAATCGAACCAAGGCGCGCGCCACGGCGCGGTCGTCCGCGTCGGCGGAGCACCCGAGCTCTTCGCGAGGGTCCGCATACTCGCTGCCCGCAATGCCTTCGCGCAGGCAAAGCTCGAGCCTATCCAAATCGGCTTCCGTGATGTGTGCCACGTTACTGTTCTCACAATAGACAACGAACGCCCCCACCCCCCAACCGAAGCCGCATTTTCCCGCAATTCGTCTAGACTCCGCCCGGTGACCCCCAGCGAGATCATCCAATCCCTCGGCCTCACACCAAGACGAGCTCGCGCCCAAGGGCTGGAATCCGGGCTAGGGATTTTGGGTGGCGCCGCCTGAGGTGAGTGCCCAGAATCCGGTCGGCATGGAGATCTGGAGAGAGTTCCGGTTCGAGGCGGCCCACCTGCTTCCGAACGTTCCCGATGGGCACAAATGCAAGCGTCTGCACGGTCACTCGTTCCGTGTTCGAGTGTACGTCGAGGGCGAACTCGATGCTGAGCTCGGTTGGGTGGTCGACTTCGCCGACATCAGCGAGGCTTGCGAGCCGCTGCGCCTGCGGCTCGACCACTACTACCTGAATGACATCGAGGGCCTCGAAAACCCGACGAGCGAGGTCTTGGCACACTGGATCTGGCGCCATTTGAAGCCGACGCTGCCCATTTTGAGCAGGGTCGATGTCAGTGAGACCTGTACGTCCGGCTGCTCGTACCAAGGGGACTGAGCGTTGGCCGAGGGATAGCGCGGACGTTACTCGACGACCGTTGCAGTCAGGCCGGACCCGCCTTCGAGTGTGACATCGCCACCCTGCAGGAGTAGGAACAGGAGGCCGATCGGGAACAGGAGAATGCTGCCGACGATCACGCCGGCGAGTCGCTTCCTGCCCGTGAAACGATGCGGATTGTCGCTCAATCTCACGGTAGCGCCGTTGGCAGCGGTGGTGCTCTCGAACCGAATGATGAGCTTGCCCTCTCTTCCGAGCCGCTCGTGAACCTTCCGCGTCACTGTCGCGACGACGGGCGTCCCGCCGGAGATCCAAACGACGCCAGCCATGCCGCGCACGTCAGCCGCGACGACGAACCCCTGCTGTCGTTCGGTGACGAGCTCCGTAGATTCGGTATCTCGCGAGGACAGTGACTGAACGACGCGAACGGGAATCTGCGTGCCGGGAGGCACGGCGCCCGACGCTGCGATGGCCGGCGCCGCCGGTGTCGATGCCGGGGTGGTCACATTCCTCATCGGAGAGCCGCATCCGATGACGGACGAGGCCAGCAGCATCGTGCCTATCGAGAGGGCGGCAGCCTGGGTCATGAAGCTCAGTTGGGTCGTTCTCGACATCGGCTGCTCCTCTCGCGCCCGCAGCCTATACGAGATTGGACGAGAGGGGGACTTAGGATGTCCTGGCGCTCGCGCCGACACTACTGCACAATACCGCGATATGAAGGCGTTCGTTGGACTCGCTCTTGGCGCCGCGCTCCTGCTAAGCGCCGCCGCATCTGTCGTCTCCCTCCATCCGTCGCCGGTCGGTGCGCGAAGCTGCTACAGCGTCTGGGCTCAGGCAGACAGGATGGGCTCGCGCTACCGGCACATCGTGTACGTCGAGAACGACTGCGAGTACTGGCTCCAGTGCTCCCTCTGGACTGACGTCGATCCTCAGCCCCCCAAAATGCTCACAGTCGGGCCCGGAATGGTCGAGCACGCAGAAACCAACGGAGCCTCCCAATACGACGACCCGCGCGCGTTCGGTGCTTGCCACCGGAAGTGATCGGGGCGCGGCGCAGCGCGTTCCCCCGCACCCCTCCATACGCCAACTGGTCGGGGCGTACGCTCACATGACGCTGACGCTGGCACGGGATGGCGCAACCGCCTACCCGCGATCCGCCCGACCGCTAACCGACTATCCGCCGGTCTGTGGTCTACGGAGGAGACG
>CAXMRN010000211.1:0-15621 GCA_964195565.1 uncultured Polyangiaceae bacterium
CTGAATTTCGCCTTGCAGCGCTGATGTAGTGCCCCTATCGTTGAAAACGAAGATGAAAGGCGTTTTCAATAGAGCTGCCCTTCTGCTCGCCATAGCGGCCGTGACCTCCGGGTTGGCCGCCAGCGGGCACGCGCAGGTCTACTACAGCGTCCGCGGTCTCCTCGCGGAGCAGTTCCGCCAATCGGACTTGGTAGACTTCAAGCGAATCCAGCTTTCGGGCGATCGCCGCGAGCTCATCGAGCGGCAGCTCGGCCAGAAACTCGAGAAGTCCGAGTACATCCTTTACGTCGCGCATTCGGCGGACCGTGTCGACGGCTACGCGTTGTTCGACCGCGAAATCGGTCAGCATGAGTACATCGACCTCGCGACGTTCTTCGACTGTGATGGCCGTGTGACACGGGTCGAAGTGGTCGCGTACCGCGAGCCCTACGGGGAAGGCATTCGCTCGAAGCGTTTCCGCAAACAGTTTGTCGGGAAGGAAGCCGCCAGTGGCTTCAAACCGGGTCGCGACATCGATGTGATCTCCGGAGCGACGCTCTCGGCACGGGCCATGGCCAAAGCTGTGAAGCGCGCGACGCTGTTGCTCCACGACACCGTCCTCACCTCGTCCTAGCCGAGCCATGCAGGATTTCACTCGACCTTCAGGCAGGCTGCGTGCCCTACCCTTGGGGGCGCGCGCCGTGTACAGCGTGTTCCTGGTGTTCACCCTCGTGGGGCTCGCGCTCACGCTATGGCTCACCCACGACATGGTCGGGCTCGACCTCTCCGACGCAAACGAATACTACGGAGGGGAAGCCGCCCCTGTCGAACAGCCCGAGGCAGACGGAGGGCCTGCGCTGATCCTGCCTCCCGGCGGAGAGGACCTCGCGGCGTTTGAGCCGATGCCACGCCGCAAGCTGCTCGAGGTCACGCACTTCCACCTGTTCTCGATGCCGGTGTACCTGCTGATTCTCAGCCACATGTACATGCTCTCGCGGTCGCGCAAGGAGGCGAAGGCCGCATGGATCGCCGCGGGCTCTTTCGGGACCCTGCTCCACATCGCCGCACCGTGGCTCGTCGCGCACGGCTGTGCCGGAGCGGTCGCGACCTACGCGGTCTCTGGCGCACTCCTGCTCGCGAGCTACTTCGTGATGAGCGTCGTGCCTCTATGGGAAATGTGGCGTCGCTATTGACGCGACCTTACCACGGGCAACGTGCTAAGAAACCGGCGTGGTTGAAGAGGGCAAGTCTGGGAAGCGCGTCGTGGCCGTTCTGCTCGGCCTGGTGCTCGTCGCCGCGGTCATCGCTTGGTTCGGGGCCGCGAAGCTCGAGCAAGACAATCGCGCCGGCCAGCAAGCCGGGGGTGGCGAGCACAGCGCCGCCGTACTGAGCGAAGGCGTCCTCTACGAGGCGCAGTCGGGCGACCCTGGGGTGGTGGTCGCCAAAGACGTGGGCTCGGGCAAGGAGCTTTGGCGCGCCGAGCTCGGGACAGTGACCAGCAAGCCCGTGCTCTTGGTTAGCGAAGAGCTTATCGAAGTGCAGATCGCCGGGACCCCTTGGATGACGCTCGACCGCTCGACCGGTGAGCCCGTGGAATGATGGGCGACGCTGAGCCCGACGTGCTCGAGGGAGGGTGCCACTGCGGCGCGGTTCGGTATCGAGTCACGGTGCGCTCACGCGAGGCGGTCGACTGCAACTGCAGCGTCTGCGCGAAGAAGGGTTACCTGCACCTCATCGTCCCTGAAACCGATTTTGAGCTTCTCCGTGGCGCCGATACGCTGACCACGTACACCTTCGGGACCGGAACCGCCAAGCACCATTTCTGCCGACACTGCGGTGTTCACTCGTACTACCGGCCTCGGTCCCATCCCGATCAGATAGACGTCAACGTACGCTGCCTCGATGGAGCCGAGCCGTCCGACTTCCAGATGTCCACCTTCGACGGGCGGAACTGGGAAGACAGCGTCGAAGAGCTACGAGCGCGGCAGCGCGCCCGTCATTGAAGGTCGATCGATTGCCAAGCGCCGCGGTTCCACATCACCGCGTACACAACGGACTGTAACCCACGGTAGAACACTTGGGCTGCGAACACGGCGACGAGACCGAAGCCCATTACCGGACCAATGACATACACGGCGGGGAGGAAGATCAACCACTGGAAGCCCGTGCCAATGACCATCACGCGTTTGGTGTCCCCTGCACCCATGAGCGCGTTCATCAGGACCATCCCGACTGAGTCGAGGAACATGAAGGCGGCCACCAAGCGTAGCGGGTTCTTGGCTAGCTCCAGCGTCGAAGGTTCGTGGATGAACACGCCCAAGATCCACTCGGGAACCAACTGCGCGGGAATGCTCAAGACACCGACGACTACGATCGCCATCTTCGTCACGTCCCACCCCCATTGCTTGGCGTCCTCAGGAGCTCCTCGCCCCAACGCTTGCCCGGCGAGCGACGCCGCCGCGAGCCCAAACCCGATGCCCGGCAAGATCGCAACGAGCATCAGATCGATGATCACCTTAGTCGCCGCAAGCTCGGGCGTGCCCATGCGGGCGACGAGCATGAGAAAGATCGTCATGCCTGCGGCAAAGAAGAACTGCTGCATCCCCGCCGGGGCAGAGAGCCGTACCATGGTGGCCATCGTCGGCCGGTCCGGGAGCCCGTGAAGGAACCCGGCATCACGCGCGTAGCTCCGGCCGAGAACGAAGTACGAGGCGGTGCCGAAGACCGTGGCGATGGCCGAGGCCACACCGGCGCCGGCCGCGCCAAGCTCGGGGGCGCCGAGGTTCCCGAAGATCAACACCCAGTTGAGAAAAATGTTGAGCACGTGCATCGAGATCAGCGTGCGCATGTAGAGGATCGATTTGTCGACAGCGTTCCAGTATCCACGGAACGCGAAGTTCATCCCCATCCCGAACATCGCGAACAAACGCGCCCGAAGATAGGGCACGCCCTGCTCCACCACCGCAGCATCTCCGGTCAGCACCGGAAAGTACTCGGGGGCGAACGTGATGAGGACAATCGACCACGGAACGGCAACGAGCAGCGCTAACAGCAAGCCCCCGTTGAGCGGGATCGCCGTCTCGGAGAGGCGCCCTTCCCCGACCCGGCGTGCAGCCATCGCCTGCACGCCGACCGAAAGCCCCAGGATGAAGGCCGAGAAGAGAAAGTTCGCAAAGCCGCCGAGTCCGACGCCCGCGAGCGCCTCGTCTCCCAATGTGCCGACCATCCCGGTGTCGACCAGGTTCAGCACGTTCTGCGACAGCATGCCGCCGATAATCGGAAGCGCGAGCCCGAAGATTCGACGTCGGCGCGCCGGTGGCACGGTCCATGTCGCGAGCTGCGACAAGCTAGCGCGGCGCCATGCGAATGGCGCCGTCGAGCCGGATGACTTCGCCGTTGAGATAGCTGTTCTCGACGATGTGACAGGCGAGCGCACCAAACTCCTGTGGGCGGCCAAGTCGGCTCGGGTGTGGGATCGTCGCCGCGAGTGCGGTGCGAATCTCGTCCGGCAGCGTGCCGAGCAATGGGGTGTCGAACGTGCCCGGCGCGATCGTCACCACGCGAATCTGCGCTTTGGATAGGTCGCGCGCAGCGGGAAGCGTCATCCCCACGATGCCGCCCTTGGATGCCGAGTACGCGATTTGTCCAATCTGTCCGTCGAACGCGGCGACTGAAGCGGTATTGACCACCACACCGCGCTCCCCGTCTTCGGGTTCGTTGCTGGCCATGGCCGAGGCCGCGAGCCTGAGGATGTTGAAGGTGCCAAAGAGATTGACCGTGACGACCTTTTGGAAGGCCCCGAAGTCGTGGGGCGTGCCGTCCCGGCCAATCGTTCGCATGCCGATGCCGATGCCCGCGCAGTTGATCGCGGCTCGAAGCGTCCCGATGGAGGTCGCCTGGTCGACCGCGGCCTGGACCTCATCGGGGTTGCTCACGTCAGCTCGGGCAAAGGTGGCCACCTCCCCTAGCTCCCCCGCAAGCGCCTGTCCGCGCTCCTCGTTGAGGTCGACAATGACCACCTGGGCCCCCTGACTCACGAGCTGGCGGACCGTCGCCTCACCCAGACCAGACGCTCCACCCGTCACCAGCGCTACTGAACCCGCTATCTTCATCGCAACCTCCGGCCGCAGATGCTCGGCCCAAGGGGGGCCCCCGTCAAGCAACTAGCGTGCAGGCCCGCCTGCAGCTAAAACCGGGCGCGTCCACGCTGGGTAAGGGGACCAGTGCTCTTCAACAGCCTCGACTACATTCTGTTCCTGGGCATCGCCGTCGCGGGATTCTGGCTGTTGGCGCGCCATGCCAAGCTGCGGATCGTCTTCGTGTTCGTCGCGTCATGCCTGTTCTACATGGCGTGGCATCCCGCCTACATCGTCCTGATCCTCGGATCGACCGTGGTCGACTACGTGGTCGGCCTTCGAATCTACGCCACCGACGACGCGAAGGCGCGCAAGCGCTGGCTGATCGTCAGCTTGGTCTCGAACCTGGGGCTCCTCGGGCTCTTCAAGTACTTCAACTTCGCCTCCCAAGCGACTGCGGACGTCCTCGGCCTGTTCTTCGGCATCGAGATCGCGACTCCGCCCTTCCTCGACGTGCTCCTGCCGGTCGGGATCTCGTTCTACACCTTCCAGACCCTGAGCTACACGATCGACATCTACCGTCGGAAGCTCGAGCCGACTCGCAACTTTTTCCAGTTCGCGTTCTTCGTCACGTACTTCCCGCAGTTGGTCGCTGGCCCGATCGTCCGCGCATCTCAACTGCTCCCACAGCTCCAGCGCCCGATCACACTTCGCGACGAGCAGGTCACGCAGGGCTTGTTCCTGATCGCGACCGGCATGGTGAAGAAGGTAGTCATCGCCGATTACCTTTCGGTCAACCTGGTCGACCGTGTGTTCGACCAACCCGAACTCTACAGCGCAGCCGAAGTCGTGATCGCCCTCTACGGCTTCACGATGCAAATCTACTGCGACTTCTCCGGCTACACCGACGTCGCGCGAGGTTCGGCCAAGCTCATGGGTCTCGAGCTGCCGGAGAACTTCGACCGCCCGTATCAGTCCGCGAGCCCTGCCGAGTTTTGGCGCCGCTGGCACATGACCTTGTCGACTTGGCTCCGCGACTACTTGTACTTCCCTCTGGGCGGATCGCGCGTCGGGCCCGTGCGCGCCTACTGGAACCTCTGGCTCACGATGTTCCTCATTGGCATCTGGCACGGGGCGTCGTGGACATTCGTCTTCTATGCGATTCTCCAATCGATGGCGATGGTGACCCATCGCTTCTTCTACCGACGCTCCGGCCGCACAGGGGACACCATTGATCGTTGGCAACTGCACGCGTTCAAGGTGTTCTGGGCGCTGCAGTTCGTCGTGTTCTCGCGAATCCTCTTCCGCGCCACGAACCTCCAGAACGCGGCGGACATCACGACTCGGCTCGGCTCCGGCACGTTCTCAGTCGCTCAGATTTCGCTGGGCGTTTGGGCGATGCTTCTCCTGACCTTCGCCGCCCACTACACCCCCAGGCGCTGGTTCGAATCGATCGGGCTAGGGTTCAAGTCGATGCCCGCGCCCGCTCAGGGCGTCACGCTCGCGGTGCTTGGCTTCATCTTGAGCGCCGTCGCCACGAGCGAGGTCGTTCCCTACATCTACTTCCAGTTCTGATGTTCAAACGAATCTACAGACATCTCACGCCTTTGCAGCACCTGATCACGGTGACCGCGTTCATGTTCGCGGCGTGCGCGGTCACGTACGTGGTTCCACCGATGCAGTCGCTGCGCCCATGGATTCCGGGCGAGGAAGGGTTCCCCATCGTGCGGCTCTTCAGTCATTGGGGTGATATTCCCGCGTTCGCGGGTCACGGCGGCTCGTATCGCTCATCGACGACCACCGAAGCGGGAGCCGAGCGTCTCGCGGAGACCGTGGGCGAGACCGTCGCGGCCAACCTCGACGTGAAGCCGGTGGTGGTGCCTCCCACCGAGTCCGACGAGGGCCCCAAGGTCGACCCTGCGGAGTACGCGGGCATCTCGGTGCACATCGAAGACCCGACGGGGCGCGGGATGCGCGCGTTCTACGAGGCGCTCGAAAGGACTGCGCGGAGTGAGAAAGGCGCGATCACGCGCGTCGGACACTACGGCGACTCGAGCATCGCCACCGATCTGATCACATCCACCGTACGAGAGAACCTTCAAGCGCGCTTTGGAGACGCGGGCCACGGCTTTGTTCTCGCCGCCAAAGGCTACATCCCGTACAAGCACCGAGGCGTCCGCCAGTCTTCCAATCCGGAAGATTGGGACATCCGCGAGGTGGTACGCCGCCAAGATCGCAACGGGCGGTACGGCTACGGAGGCGTGCAGTCGAGGGCGCGAGGAGGCTCTTGGGCAAAGGTCGGCACCGCCAAGCGGGGCGACGTCGGCAAGAGCGCTTCCCGATTCGACATCTATTACGAGGAACAACCGCGGGGCGGTAAGTTCTCCGTGCGGCTCGACAAGGGCGCCCGGGAGATCGTATCGACCAAGGCGGAGACCCTCGGCGACGGTGTCTATTCGATCGAAGCCCCGGACGGGCCTCACCTGCTCGAGTTCCGGTACAGCAGAGGCGGCCCGGTGAATTTTTACGGCGTCGTCGTCGAACGTGAGGGGCCCGGCGTAGTCTACGACTCGCTCGGCCTGGTCGGTGCGCGCGCCAATCGCCTACTCAACTACGACGCATCGCACATCAAGGCTCAGCTCGAGCAGCGCGGCGTCAACCTTCTCGTCCTCGGGTTCGGCGGAAACGAAGCGAGCGACGAACGCACGGAGGAGGCCTTCTACGAGGACTATCTTCGCGTTCTCGCCCGCATGCGCCAAGGGCGCGAGGACATGGGGTGCCTGGTGTTTGCGCCCCTCGACCAGGCAAGACGGCACCGCGGACGCATCCGAACGCTGCCCACCATCCCGCTCATTGTGGCCGCCCAGCGACGCGCCGCCCTCGAATCCGGCTGCGCGTTCTACGACACCTGGCAGGCGATGGGCGGCGAAGACGCCATGCGACGCTGGCACAAGGCGCAGCCACGGCTCGCGATGGGCGACTTCCGGCATGCTACGCCGGCAGGCTACGAGATCATCGGCAACATGTTCTACAAAGCCCTCCTCGCGGGCTTTGCGGGCTACCTCTCCGGGGATTCCTCGACGGCGCCCGCATCAGCCACGTCGACCGAAGCGGATGCCGGTTCTGGCATGCCTTCGAGCAACGCCGACAGCAAGACCTCGCCCAATCGTTGATAGCCAACGCGCGTGTAGTGGACGTGGTCCTGCGACGCGTATGCCGGGTCGCTGGCTGCCCACTGGATCATCGAGAGCGCGCCGCCCTGGAACGCGACCAAGTCGAAGAACCCACAGCCGTTGTCGAGTGCGACACGGTGCTGCACTTCGATCAGACGAGCGGTTCGAGTCCGATCCTCGAACACACGCTCTTCAACTTGCATCGGCCGGTCTGACGGACCGATCAGCAAACACGACGCGTCGGGCACGGTGTCCCGCATGCGCTTGACGACCGCGCGGAGGTCGCGCTCATAGTCTTCGATGGGTGACTCGTCGCCGCTCTCATTGGTGCCGTAGGCCAGGACGACCAGGTCGGGTTTCCGCCGTCGAAGGTGCTCCTGGTACACCGCGTCGTCCCATAGAAGCTGGTACCGTACGCGGGACCCGTTGATCCCGAGCGTATCGACGACGACGCCCGGCTGATCGCGCTCGACCGCGACTCCGAATATCCAGACGGGCCGCTTGCTCAACGTGCGAATCTCGAAGCGGTGAGGCGCATCCGGCACCCGAAAGGCCGCGTAACCGGTCGAAATCTTCGCGGCACGCGTGGAAATGCGGCGCGCCTTCCGGCCGTCGATCAGCACGTCCATCTCGCCGCCGCGCGGGTGCTTCAGGTAGTACAACTCGAAGAAGCCAGCGGTGCGACCGTAGTCGCCCTCCTCCGCGGTGTACACCGCGCCAAACGAGCCAGGACGCTTGCTCATCATCGCGATCCCCGCCAGACCGACGCGTTCGACCTCGGAGTCGCCGACACGAATGCGCTGGGTCTCCCATTGCTTGCCGTCGCTCTCGATGTTGATGTCGCGATGCCGGTAGGTGCGCCACGGATGCACAGGCATCAAGAACCCGTGACCTGCGTCGCCGTATTTCGTTTGGAGCTCCCGGCGAATGTACCCGGTGAACAGGTCGCCCGCGACGTGCGATGCGCCGTAGAAGGCCAAGCGCGCCTGGCCTTCGCCCGCAGCCGCCCGCTCCAAGGCTCGGTGCAATACTTCCATCGACTTGCCATCTCGGTCTTCGATGGCGATATCGAGTCCGAGTTCGTCGTTGGGTGGCGGCCGCAGAAGCTTGGGCCCCATCCGCTGCCCGGAGCGAACCGCCTGAAGCACCTCGCTCTCGTCGATTGCAGCAGGCGTGTTGGGGGACGCGTCCGCAGAGGTCGAAGACGCGCCGTAGCCAAGCGTCCACAGGCTTGCCACCACTACCCCAACCAGTACGATCGCCAACGGCGAGCCCCATAGTTTCCCGAGCCGCACGCCCCCACAATGGCGATCCGGCTCGATCCAGTCAAATTGACGTGAAGGCCCCGCGAAAGTCGGCCATGATGCGCGGCATGAAATCGCGCGAGCTGCTCCTGACCACCCCGCTGTTCCGAGTCGCTCGCCTGACGTTCGATGGCCCGGGTGGAGGAGAAATCGTTCGGGACGTGATCGAGCACCCGGGGGCTGCGGTGATCCTGCCGCTGCTGGACGACGGTCGGGTGGTCCTCATTCGCAACGTCCGTCGAACGGTGGGGAAGGTTTTGTGGGAGCTTCCGGCTGGCACCCTCGAGGCCGACGAAGCCCCCGAGGCATGCGCCGCCCGAGAAGTAGAGGAGGAGACGGGCTATCGCGCCGGGACGCTCGCTCCCCTCACCGAGTTCTTTGCTTCTCCGGGCATCCTCAACGAGCGAATGTTCGGCTTTCTCGCGACCGATCTCGTGCAGACCTCGCAGTCGCTCGACCACGATGAGGAAATCGAAGTGTTCCCGATTCCCCAGTGGCAAGTTCGAGACATGCTGAAGGACGGTCACATCGAGGACGCCAAAACGATCACACTACTGCTCTACTGGATGCACCTGTACTCGCCCTGAGGGCTTCGCCCGAGCACCGACCTTGATGGAACTGCTGAGCCGCATTCAAGACAACTGGATCGTCCTCCTGATCCCGCTGATCAGCGCGCTGGTTGGCTGGTTCACCAATGTGGTCGCCATCAAGATGATGTTTCACCCGGTGGAGTTCATCGGCATACCGCCATACCTCGGCTGGCAGGGGGTCATCCCCGCCAATGCGATGCGCCTCGCCAAAGTATCGAACGCGCTGATCACACAAAAGCTCTTGTCCCTGCGGCAGCTCTTCGATCAAACGTTCAACGCGGATTCGTTTGCAGGGAAGCTCGGCGTCGTCATCGACGAGGTGACCGAGCAGGTGATCGACGAGGTGGCCCACAAACACGCGGAGGCGATGTGGGACAACGCTGGCGAGTTCATGCAGAACAAGGTGCGCGACCATGTCCGCGCGGAAATCATCGAAGTCTCCCGTGCAATCGCGATGGACATGGCGGACGACATCGACAGCATCATGGACATCGAGAAGACGGTGCTCGAAGCCATGGAGCGCCACAAATCGCTCATGGGCGAGATGTTCTACGAAGTCGGACGCCAGGAGTTCAGGTTCATCGAGCGGTCTGGTCTCTACTTTGGCTTTCTGTTTGGTCTTTTCCAGATGATCATCTGGGTGCTCTACCCGGCGGCGTGGATCCTTCCGGCCGCGGGCTTCTGCGTCGGATACCTGACCAACTGGATCGCAATCAAGCTGGTGTTCGCGCCGCGTGAGCCGGTGAGGATCGGGCCCTTGACGGTTCAGGGCTTGTTTCATAAGCGCCAGAACGAGGTGGCCGAGGCGTTTGGCAAGACGGTTGCCACACGGGTGCTGAACGCCGACAACATCGTGACGACCGTCATGAACGGCGACGGGGCGACGCGAATGAACCAGATCGTCGAGCATCGCGTCAGCGACCTGATCGCCAAATACGAAGCCCACCCGATGGCGGCGTTGGTCTTGCCCGAGGAGAAGCGTCCCGCGCTGCGCGCCGAGCTGCTCGAACGAATCCAGACCGAATGGCCGAAGCCCGGCGGCTTCTTTCACACGTTCGCCGGTGAGTCCGTGGACCTCCAGGGTGAGCTCGAACGCCGGATGAGGGCCCTCGACCGCGAAAGCTACGAGGGCGTTTTGAGGCCCGCATTCCAGCAAGACGAGTGGAAGCTCATCGCGGCTGGGGCCGTGCTGGGCACAGCCGCTGGCGTGCTGCAGCTCGTCTATATCTTCGGCGAAGCGATGGAGCGCCTGAACAGGTAACCCGACCGCTGCTGGCCCATCGCCCCCTCAACGGCTAAACACTTGGTTGTGGAGCAAACCGCCACATTGCTCGTCTGCTGCCCCGATCGCAAAGGCCTCGTCGCTGCGCTCGCACAGCTCCTCTACGGGCACGGTGCCAACATCTTGGATGCCGATCAGCACACCGACCCGGTGGCGGGGCAGTTCTTTCAGCGCATCAAGTTCGATCTTTCCGAGCTGCACACCGACCGAACGAGCCTCGAAACCGCCATCTCGGAGGTCGCCGCTCGTTTCTCGATGAGCTGGCGCATCGCGGACGGCGTCCAACGCTCCAAAACGGCAATCTTCGTTTCCAAGTACGACCACTGCTTGTACGACCTACTGCTGCGGAAACGAGCAGGAGAGCTCTCCACCGACATCTCGATGGTCATCAGCAACCACCCAGACCTCCAGGCGGTAGCGGATCAGTTCGGAGTCCCGTTTCACCACTTGCCGATCAGCAAAGAGACAAAGCGGGCTCAAGAGGAGGAGGCTCTCGATCTGTTGCGAGCCGCCGATGTCGACCTCGTCGTGCTCGCTCGCTACATGCAGGTTCTCACCGATGACTTTCTAAAGAGCTACGAGGGCCAAGTCATCAACATCCACCATTCGTTCTTGCCGGCGTTCATGGGCAGCAAGCCCTATCACCGAGCGTTCGAGAGAGGGGTCAAGCTCATCGGCGCCACCGCCCACTACGCGACGGCGGACCTCGATGAGGGACCGATCATCGAGCAGGACGTCGTTCGGTGCTCGCACCGTGACTCGGTGCAGGACCTCGTCCGCAAGGGCCGAGACCTCGAGAAGGTCGTGTTGGCCCGCGCAGTGCGTTGGCACCTCGACGATCGAATCCTCGTCTACGACAACAAGACCGTCGTTTTCACCTAGGAGCGCGCATGTCCGACCGAGTCCAACTCACCATCGACAACGCCGTCGCAACAGTACGCCTGTCGCGGCCCGAGAAGCGCAACGCGCTCGACCCAGACATGTTCGACGGCCTCATCGACACCGGCAAACGCATCATCGCAGACAACAGCGTTCGCGCGGTCGTGCTGCACGGCGAAGGGAAGGCGTTCTGCGCAGGGCTCGACTTCGGATCGTTCCTCGGGTCGCCGGACTTGATGCAAAAGCTACTCGCGCGCGGCGAAGAGAGCCCCGCGAACATGGCGCAGCGCGCTGCGTGGGTTTGGCAAGAGGTGAAGGTGCCGGTCATCGCCGCAGTCCACGGCTTCGCGTTTGGCGGCGGCCTCCAGATCGCCTTGGGGGCTGATATGCGGTACGTCACCGCCGACGCTGAGTTTTCGGTCATGGAGATCACGTGGGGGTTGATCCCCGACATGAGCATCACGCAGACCCTGCTCGAGCTGGTACCTCTCGACGTCGCCAAAGAGCTGACGTTCACCGGCCGCAAGCTGTCCGGCACCGAAGCCGTGGCGCTCGGCCTCGCCACCAAGGTCTGCGCAGACCCGCTCGCCGACGCGCTCGAAACCGCCAAGCTCATCGCGACGAAATCTCCACACGCCATCCGCGCCGGCAAGGCACTACTTCGAGATGCGCCTGGCATGTCGCGGGCCGACGCACTCAAGCTCGAGACCGCGCTTCAGGTCACTCTCCTCGGAAGCCCCAACCAAACCGAGGCGGTGCAGGCGAACATGATGAAGCGAGCCCCTTCGTTCAAAGACCCGGAGTAGTCAGTACTCGCTCACGCCGGGTCGGGAGGCCGCGAGACCCGTGGCTGGTACTGACAGCAATCGGGTGGGCAGTCGTCCCGATAGGGGCCGCGCTTGCCCAGCGACTGGCGCACCGTGATCCTTCCGAGCCGCTCCTCGATTAACTCGCGAATCATCGACACAAACGCTGGATGCGTCCCCACCGTGGGCGCCCGGGTCAGGGTGATCCCGAGCCCGCCCGCGTAGTCGCGTGCCTCGTGGTCGAGGTCCCAAATCACTTCCATGTGGTCGGACAAGAACCCGATCGGCGCGGCGACCACGTCCTTCACGTTGATCTGAGACAACGCATCGAGGTGTTCAAGAATGTCCGGGCCTAGCCACGGAACATGTGGTGGCCCGCTGCGGCTCTGGTAGGCCAACTGCCAACGTTCATGGCGAGCGCCCTCCGCGACCAGGCGCGCCGTTTCCTCGAGCTGCTCGGTGTAGTCGGAGGTCTCGGCCATCGCGACCGGAATGCTGTGCCCGGTAAACGCCACACGGGCGCACTCACTTCGCTCCTTGGGCAGGGTCGCGAGGGCGGCGAGGAGGCGGTCGACGTTGGCTTCGATAAAGCCAGGGTGATTGTAAAAGGCACGCAGCTTGTCCACGACCGGGGCACCCTCGCCGAGGTCTTCGCGTGCCCTCTCGATGTCCTCTCGGTACTGTCGGCACCCGCTGTAGCTGCTGTACGCGGATGTGAAGAAAGCGAGCGCACGCTTCTTGCCGTCATCCCGCATCTGCCGGAGCGCATCCAAGATGAACGGGTCCCAATTGCGGTTGCCCCAATAGACCGGGAGGTCGATCCCGCTGCTGTGAAGCTCTTCTTCGAGCGCAGCGATGAGGGCGCGATTCTGATCGTTGATGGGGCTCTTGCCCTCGAAGTGATTGTAGTGTGCCGCGACCTCCTTGAGGCGATCGGGCGGAACGCTCTTGCCCTTGGTCACGTTCTCGAGGAACGGCATCACGTCGGCGCGTTGCTCCGGGCCCCCGAACGACACCAGGAGAACACTGTCGTATTCCAACTCCTCGTCACCCACGGCCGGACTCTCGCGCCTAAAACCCGCAGTTGCAAGCTAAGAGTCTTGCCAAGCGATCGCAGCTGTGCTCTAGGTTCGACGTGCGGGTGACGATCCTGGGGAGCGGGAGCGAGGGGAACGCGCTTCTTGTGGAGTCCGGAGAAACCAGAGTTCTGGTCGATGCGGGGCTCTCGCATCGCAGGCTGGTTCAGCGCTTCGGCGCGCTGGGACGGGAGGCCCCGGGCGACATCGAGGCCGTGATCGTGACGCACAGCCACACCGACCACGCAGCGCACGCGTCCACGTACGCGTCGCGTATCGGGTGTCCAATCTACGCCAGCGAGGCGACGATGCCCGCGATCCGTTTGCGGCCCACGGTGCGAGCCGAAACATTTTCTGTCGGCCGCAGCTTCGTAGTGGGCGATATCACCATCCATTCACACGCGCTGCCGCACGACGCGCCCCAGGTCGCTCTCGTTTTCGAGACAAAGGTGACGACCGTCGGCCTGGTGACGGACCTCGGCCACGTTCCAAAGGGCCTCGCGCGGTTCCTCGGCCACTGCGAAACACTCTTGCTCGAGAGCAACCACGACCCGGACATGCTCGCCATGGGCCCGTACCCCGAGACGCTGAAGCGCCGCGTCGGCGGATCGCTCGGGCACCTGTCGAACGGACAAGCCGGCGACTTGTTGGCCAGCCTCGCGCATATCCCGCGGCGCGTCGTGCTCATGCACCTGTCCGAGACCAACAACTCGGCGCGACTGGCGCGGAGCTCGGCGGAGGCAGCCCTCGGGCACCAGGGCACCGAGCTGCTCTTGGCACGACAGCACCATCCCCTCGAGCTCGATCCCGTGCGCGAGGGGCAACTTCAGCTGAGCCTCTAGCGAGGTACCGATGGGCCTTTGGTACGACGAAACCTTTCAAGACCACACGCGGCTCGGCCTGCTCTCGAAGGAGACGCTGTTCTCCGCGCAAAGCCCGTACCAAAAGATCGAGGTGATCGACACCGTGGGTTTCGGCCGGGTCCTCATCATCGACAACGTCTTCATGACGAGCGAGTACGACGAGTTTCTGTACCATGAGATGCTCACTCATCCGGCGCTGACGACCGCGCCCAACATCGAACGCGTCCTCGTCATCGGCGGTGGCGACGGAGGCACGGTCCGCGAGGTCCTTCGGCACCCCGAAGTGAAGGAATGCGTGATGATCGAGATCGACGAGATGGTTGTCGACGCGTCGAAGCGGTTCCTGCCCGGCATCGGAACCGCCTGGGACGACCCCCGCCTCGACGTACGTTTCATCGACGGCGTCGAGTACGTGCAAGAGAGCACCGACGCCCCATACGACGTCATCCTGCTCGATGGAACGGACCCAGTCGGGCCAGGCGCGGTGCTCTTCGACGACACCTTCTACGCGGGCTGCAAGCGCATGCTCGCCCCCGCCGGCGTCATGGCGCTCCAAAGCGAATCACCGCTCCTGATGATGGACGTGTTCGTAGAGATCCAACACAAGCTCCGCGCCCAGTTCTCCGAAGTCCACCCTTACCTCGGCCCTGTCCCCCTCTACGGCACCGGAACCTGGAGCTGGACCTGGTGCTCCAACACCGGCGAACCCCTCCGCCCAATCCCAGAACGCCAAGAAGCCATCGTCGAGGGGTCAAAATCCTACAACCAAGACTTACACCAAGCGGCCTTCGCCCTCCCCAACTACGTCAAACGAGCCCTCAAACTCTAAGGGCGGGCGGACCGGGGCGCGGGGGAACACGACGCGGGGATACGACGAACGGGGCGGCCTGCAGATGTGGCCGGAGGGGCTTGCAGCCGGGGGGCCACGCACGCCGCCCCTCGGCGCGCGCGCCAAACTGGGGTGGCTGCTGTCTTGCAGTTTGGCACTTGCGACGTCGCCGTGTCCCCACATCGCGTTCCCCCGCACCCCTACATACGCCAACATCTACGGGACGTACGTCGGCATTTACCATGGCGTACGAACCGTGCGTCGACTTCTACGCAGAGGAAAGCTCGACCGGGACGCGGAGCGTCCCCTTCGGCGTATGTAGGGGCTGAGCGAAACGCGATGTGGGGTTCAGCGGCGTACCGAGTGACAAGCGGCCATGCAAGCAACCACCGCCGATTGGGCGCGAGGTCCGAGGGGCGCCTTGCGTGGCCCCAGGTCCCCAGTTTTTCCGGCCACCTTTGCAAGGCGCCCCGTCCGTTGAAACCCCACATCGCGTTTCGCTCAGCCCCGGCCCGCTACCAGTGCAACACCAGTTTTCCGAACGTCTCGTTCGCGTCCATTCGTTGGTGGGCTGTTTGTACGTCGGTCATCGGTAGAACGTCGTCGATGATCGGTTTGAGGTCGCCCGTCGTGAAGCGTTGCAGCATTTCGCCGCTGAACGACTTGGTTAGGGCGGCCTTTTCTTCTGGGGAGCGGCTGCGGAGGACCGAGCCGTGGATGGAGGCTCGTTTGGCTAGTAGCGTGCCGAGGGAGAGTTCGCCTTT
>CAXMRN010000212.1:0-9151 GCA_964195565.1 uncultured Polyangiaceae bacterium
TCTGGATGTCGCCGCGGTACGGGTGTTCGAAGTGCACCTCCTGTGCCTGGAACTTCCCGTCCGTCGCGAACCGGAGCAGCTTCATGACGAACACCGCGATGAACTCTATCTCGTGGGCAGTGATCGGAAGCTCGTGCTCGATCTTGTTGATGTTCAACACGTGATACTCAGGATGCTGGCCGATGGTGGCGACGCGGCCGTGCGACAAGAGCTCCTGGTAGCGGACGCTGGCCTCGAGCCCCTGACCCACGGTCTCTGCGCTGGTCAGAAGCAAGACAACGAGGTGGTCAGCCTTTGGCTCCCAGGCCTCCGCGGCAGTGAGCCCGAGGTGGCGATCCCCACTCTGCGTAAGAGCAGCGCGCCAAAACCGCCCCAACGCATCACGCGGCGGCCGGCTGTTGGTATCCATGAAGATATCGATGTCTGCGCCGGCCAGGTCGCAAAGCGCCTCGACGTCCAGGCCGATCGCTCTGAACGAGCCCACGACCCCACGCGCCCACGCGCCCGTGATGCGGATCCCCGAATTGGTTCTGCTGTTCCCGGTTGAAGAGCCCACCGAGGCCTATCGATCCACAGGGGCGAGATAATTTCAAGCCTGGAGGGTGAATTGTCGTGAAGCGTGGCGCGATCGGTGCCTCCTTTTGTCGCCGCGGATCCCATAGGGGTGGGTAGGTTCCCTCTTGTCATTCGGTGCGAGGCGGGCACCAGCGGTACGGAACGCAGACAAAGGATGAGCCCACCATCCCATCCAGAGTCAGGCGAAACCGCGTTCCCCAAAGATGGTGCCCGCCTTGGCCTCCCCACTCGTGAGGCGCCCTTGAATGAGAAGCCGGTCAGTGTTTCACCACGCTGATCGGTTTCGTTTATTCATCTGAGAGGCCGAGCTCCGCCAGACCGTCGCCCCACAAGCGCTCGCCCCGCGAATCGAGATAGAGAACGATAAAGTGCTGGTGGCCCGCGAGGATGACCTGGTTGGACAACGTGCCGATGGGGATCGGAACGAACTCACTCAGCTCAAGGTGGCCACGACGCTTTCGATGCGAACTACCCCTGGGTCGCTCGACTCGAGGGCTAGGGGGGCCTCTCCGTAGGCCGTGCCAATGCGACTCCTCTGCAATATACTGGGCGGCCGCTGCCCTCTCACAGTGCGTGTGACGCACAAACAGCACGCACCCGTGAAGCTCAGTCACAGCAAGAAGTTCGTCCCATGAGTGCGTTGGATCGCTATCTCGACGATTTGGACGCGAGCGTCGACGGCGACACGCTGCTGACGCGGTTCCTCGACTACACGACGGACCAAGGGCTCGAGCTCTACCCGGCACAAGAAGAAGCGGTGATGGAACTGTTCGTCGGGAACAACGTGATCCTCAACACGCCAACCGGGTCTGGGAAGTCGCTGGTGGCGCTGGCTGCCCACTTTCGCTCGGTCGCGCTTGGGCAGAAGTCTTTTTACACGGCGCCGATCAAGGCGCTCGTGAGCGAAAAGTTCTTCGACTTGTGCCGCGTGCTCGGGCCGCAGCGGGTCGGGATGATGACCGGAGACGCGACGGTCAACCGCGACGCGCCGGTGATCTGCTGCACGGCCGAGATTCTCGCCAACCTCGCGCTGCGAGAGGGCGAGCGAGCAGATGTCGACAGCGTCGTGATGGACGAGTT
Source organism: uncultured Polyangiaceae bacterium (assembly GCA_964195565.1). GTDB lineage: Bacteria > Myxococcota_A > Polyangia > Polyangiales > Houyiibacteriaceae > SG8-38. The sequence goes on from CAXMRN010000212.1 coordinate 1,657, forward strand.
TCACTACTACGCGGACAGGGACCGAGGAGTCGCGTGGCAGACGCCGCTACTCACCCTGCCCCAGGCGCGGTTCCTCTTGATGAGCGCGACCCTTGGGGAGACTCGGGTGTTCGAGGACGCGATCACCAATCTCACCGGCGTGCAGACGACGCTCGTGAAGAGCACGGACAGGCCGGTGCCGCTCGACTTCACGTACAGCGAGGAAAACCTGCAAAGCGCGGTGGTCGCCCTGCTCGAGGACGGCAAGGCGCCGATCTACGTCGTGCACTTCGCGCAGCGTGCAGCGACGGAGCAAGCGCAGAGCTTCATGAGCATCGACTTCCTCTCGAAAGATGAGAAGCGGGCGGTGAAGGAAGAGTTGAGGAAGACCCGCTTCGACACGCCGTTTGGCAAAGAGCTCAAGAAATTCTTGCACCACGGCGTTGGCGTGCACCACGCCGGGATGCTGCCGAGGTATCGGCGCCTGGTGGAGCGTCTCGCGCAAGAGGGGAAGCTTCGAATCATTTGCGGGACGGACACACTGGGGGTGGGCGTCAACGTGCCGATACGCACCGTCCTTTTCACGAAGCTCTGCAAGTACGACGGCGAGAACACCAAAGTGCTAACGGTGCGCGACTTCAAGCAGATCGCGGGGCGGGCCGGGCGGCGCGGCTACGACACGCACGGCAGCGTCGTGGCGCAGGCCCCCGAGCACTCGATCGAGAACAACAAGCTCCGCGCGAAGGCGGCCGGCGACCCGAAGAAGCTGCGAAAGCTCAAGATGAGGCAGCCTCCTGAACGCGGGTACGCGCACTGGGACGCCGACACGTTCACGCGGCTGCAGGAGTCGCCGCCCGAGCCGCTGATGTCTCGGTTCCGGGTGAGCAACGCGATGATCCTCAACGTCTTCGAGCGGGAGGACAACGGTTGCCTGGCGCTGCGGAAGCTCATTCGGAGCAGTCACGAGGGGCCCACGGCCAAACGGCAACACGCGCGAAGCGCTATCGCGATGATCCGATCTCTACGGGACGCGGGCGTGATCGAGCTCGGTCCTGATGGCGCGCGGGTGCACGAGGACTTTCAGTCCGACTTCTCGCTCAACCAGGCGCTCTCTCTCTACGTCGTGGAAGCGGTGGATGTGCTCGATACGGACGACGCGGCCTACCCGTTGGACGTGCTCACGCTCGTCGAGGCCACGCTCGAGCAACCGTGGGCGGTTCTCTACGGGCAAACCAATACCCTCAAGGGACGCGCCGTTGCCGCCATGAAAGCGGAGGGCATGGACTACGACGAGCGCATGGCCGAGCTCGAAAAGATCGACTACCCGAAGCCCAACGTGGAGTTTCTCTACGGGACGTATGACTTGTTCGCTGAGCGTCATCCGTGGGTCGGCGGCGACGTGCTTCGTCCGAAATCGATCGCGCGCGACATGTATGAGCTCGGCATGAGCTTCGTCGAGTACGTGAAGGAGTACGGGCTTCAGCGCTCGGAGGGCGTGCTGCTGCGCTACCTGACCGATGCCTACAAGGGTTTCGTGCAGACGGTGCCCGAGTCGGCCAAGACCGATGAGCTCTATGACGTGTCCGATTGGCTCGGGCTCACAGTTCGCTCTGTCGACGCGAGCCTTCTCGACGAGTGGGAGCAGCTTCAGGCGCCCGGCGAGGATGTCGTCATGCCGACAGAACGCCCGGAGGACGAGGCGATCGACATCACCAAGGATGTACGCGGGTTCACGACGATGGTGCGAAACGCGGCATGGCAAATCGTCCGCTTCTTGGCGTTCAAGCAATACGACCGAGCAGCCGAAGCGCTCTCCGAAGCCTCAGACACCAACGAGTGGGACTACACCCGCTTCAAAGAAGCCCTAGAGCCCTACTGGGCCGAATACGACGCCATCCAGATCGGCCCCGACGCCCGCAGCAGCGCCCAACTAAAGCTCGAGCAACACGAACCCACCTGGACCCTCACCCAAATCCTCCTCGACCCCGACGACCACCGCAGCTGGCACCTAACCTTCCAAATCAACCTACCCGCCAGCCGCGAAGCCGGCGTCCCCGCCCTAACCCTCCAAACCATCACCGACTAACCCCAACGTCAGCGGACGAAAGCCGGGACAAGGGCGACTGTCCCCTTTTTTAAGCGGCCCCGTCCTCTTTCGCTTCCTGCAGATCAACCGGGCTGTCTTCCGCCAGATCGAGCGTATCCGTCGCCGCATCCGCCGGAAGCTCCTCGACCGGAAGCTCCTCGACCGACCGCAGCTTCCGCTCCATCGCCCGCGTTCGGACACCGGTCTCCTCGAGCGTGCGGCCCGCAGTGTCGAGCTGGCGCTTCACCTTCTCGAGAACGCCGCCAAACTTCCCGAACTCGTGTTTGACCGCACCGAGGACCTTCCACACCTCACTCGATCGGTGCTCAATCGCGAGAGTGCGGAAGCCGACGCGGAGGCTGTTCAGAAGGGCGGCGAGGGTCGTGGGCCCCGCCACGACGATCCGATGCTCGCGCTGCAGGCGCTCGACCAAGCCGGGGTGGCGCAACGCTTCGGAGTAGAGGCCTTCGGTCGGAAGAAAGAGGATCGCGAAATCGGTCGTCAGCGGTGGGTTCAAGTACTTGGTGCTGACGTCTTTGGCGGAGTCTTGAATCGAGCGGATGAGGGCGCCCTGTGCCTGTTGCACCGCCGCCGCATCGCCGTTCTCACTCGCCTCGACGAGGCGCAGGTAATCCTCTTGGGGGAACTTGGAATCGATGGGCAACCACACGCACTGGTCGGGCTCGTCGCTCGCGCCCGGAAGTCGGATCGCAAACTCGACGACGTCACGCGAGTCCGGCCGTGGCTGGACGTTCCGATCGAACTGCTCGGGCGTGAGAATCTGCTCGAGCAGCGCACCGAGCTGAACCTCGCCCCATGTGCCTCGCGTCTTGACGTTGGTGAGCACTTTCTTGAGGTCGCCCACCCCACTAGCAAGGCTGCGCATCTCCCCGAGACCTTGCTGCACCGCTTCGAGCCGATCGCCGACGAGCTTGAATGACTCACCAAGCCGCTTTTCGAGCGTGCTTTGGAGCTTCTCGTCGACCACTTCGCGCATCTGTTCGAGCTTGCGCTCGTTGCTGCTGCGTAGCTCTTGGAGGCGGCCGTCGACCGTTTCCTGAAGATGCTTGAGGCCCCCCTGGTTCGATTCGGTCAGCGCCTTGAGCTGGCCGGTGAACGCCTGAAACTTCGTGGTCTGCGACTCGCCGATCTGGGAGATCGTTTTGACTAGGGTCTCAGTGCTCGCCTGGTGGGTGCGTGAAACCTCCTGCCGGAGCTCGCTCGCGCTGGTGGACGCTTCTTCGCGCGCCGCCCGAAGCTCGGCGCGAAGCACGTGCACGGTCTCCTCACGGGCCTTGGCCTCCGCCTCTGTGCGAGCGTCGGCGTCGCCGTCCCTCCTCTTAAAGGCCACGAACGCCACGAACGTGACGACCAGATTGGTGGCAAGCAGAAGCACCACAACCACCCAAAGCGGAACTACCATTTCCAGAAACCCCCGAGCAATCAGCTATGCGGGACAGTAGCACCATCCTGACGGTTTGAGCAGTGCTGAATGAGGGTGGCGGCAGCATGCTACGCTGCCCGACGCTCATGCCAAGGGGGGGTCAGCCAGAAGAGGAGCTCAAGGCGCTTCTGCCCGCGTCGATCGCGGTGCGGTTCGAGGAGATGTTCCCGGGCGCGCGCGACGGTCGAATTCGGAGGCGCGATCGAAAGCGCGCGGAAATGCTCCGCAAGGCCGAGCCGGTTCTGCAGAGGGCGCTCAATCCGACGGAGATCGTGCGCTTCACCACGAACGGTGTCCGGCAGTTGACCTGGTGGCTTCTTACAGCGGGGTCGATGAACCCATTCGCCAATCGCACGACGCTGGTGCTCACCGACCGGCGGGTGCTCTTGATCCACACCGACTCCAAACAACAGCCGCGCATGTTCGCGAACCAACTTCCGCTCGAGCGCATCCGCTCCACGTCCGGCCGCAACAGCTACATCTTCATTCGCTCCGGGCGCGAGCAACTGATGTTCCACGGTGTGAAGAGATCGGAAGCGCGGCAGCTGAAGGGCCTGCTCCAATCCGCGTCCACGAAGAAGGGCGGCGGCTGGCAAAACCTCTGCCCAGCTTGTTTCACCCCAACCGACGGCGCCCCACCCTCGTGCGAGAAATGCGGAGCGGAGTTCAAGAGCCCGAAGAAGGCGGCCCTACGCTCCCTACTCTTTCCCGGCTTGGGCGACCTCTACCTCGGTTACCGCAAATACGCGATGCTCGAGATCATCGGCGCAGCCCTACTCTGGGCGCTGTTCTTCAGCACCCTCGTCCCCGGAGCCGTCATCAACGGCCTCGACGGCGCCCTAGTCGCCACCCCACTCCTGGCCCTCCTCGCCCTCATCCACATAGGCGACGCCCTACTCACCAAAGCCAAAGCCCAAACAGGCCTCCACTCAACCGACGGCAACCTCCCCACCGAAAAAGGGGACAGTCCCCTTTATTGAAGGGTTAACCTTTTTGAAAAGAGGGCTGATCCCTTTTATGGGCGGCGGGCCAGGATGCTGATGCTGTGGACTTGGAACTTTTGGGCAGCGCTTTGGGTGGAGTCTTGGCTGAAGGCGTAGGTCTCGTTGGGAGTTGTTTTTTCTATTTTGAAGCCGGCTTTTTCGATTTGGCGCAAGTAGCGCTGTGACTCCTGGGCACCGCCGATGCACTCGGCCCAGAGCGCGCAGTTGTCGCGAACCGAGTCGGGTAGCTCGACTCCGGTCACGATGTCCGAGAACATGAGGCGTCCGCCGGGGACCAGCACGCGACGGATCTCGGAGAACACCGTGTCTTTGACGGGGGAGAGGTTGATGACGCCGTTGCTGATGACCGCGTCGAAGCTCTCGTCGTCGAGCGGGAGCGACTCGGCGTAGCCCTTCTTGAAACTCACGTTGGAGAGCGAACTCATCTCGAGGTTCCGGTGCGCCTTCTCGAGCATCGCGTCGGTCATGTCGAGCCCCGTCACGTGACCCTTGGCACCCACGTGAAGCGCGGCAAAAAAAGCATCCGTCCCCGCGCCTGACCCTAGATCGAGCACCCGCTCACCTTCGCGCAACGGCTCGAGGTCGAAGTGGTATCCGACACCGGCAAACGACTCGAGAGCCCCGGAAGGGATCTTGTCGAGGAGCTCTGGGGAGTAGCCGAGCAGCTCCAAAATAGGGCGCCCGGTGGGAAAGTGGAACTTGCCACGCGGCAATTGCGCGACGTCCGTATACATGTCGGCGATGTAGCCGCGAAGCTCTTGCAAATCGATGTTCATGAGGGACCCACGATGCCGCGCGCTTTGCAGCGGCTCAACAAGGTCGTAATCTGCACAGTGGCGCTTCGAATTGCAACCTCTCGCGCGCCAGCCGCAAATGACCGTCAAAGAACCAAACATTGACCTTGCCGTCCAGCTGGAGACCCTTGCCAAAGAGCTTCGGGAGCTCGACGCGCGGAACCTCGAGCTTGAGCAGCTCGCGGCTCAGCGTGGCGTCAAGCTGAGCTGCGCCAACATCGCCCTCTCCCGCGCCAAGATCGCCTTCGAACAAGCCGCCCATCGCCGTGAAGAGATGGTGCAAGACGTCGCTCACGATCTCCGCACGCCCCTCACATCGATCAAGGGCGCCGCGCAGAACCTGCTCGACGAGATGGCCGGGCCCCTGAACGACTCGACCCGCGAGTACGTCGAGATCGTAGGCGACCAGGCCGAGCGACTCATCGGCATCGTGAACTGGTTGGTCGACGCCATGCGGGTGTCGCTCGACCCAGTAGAGCTCAAGACTTCCCCTGTAGAGATCGACCAGCTCGCGAAGCGGGTCGTGCGCGGCCTTCGTCCCATCGCCGACGAGCAAGGGCTCGAGCTTACCGTAGAGACGGAGCCGGCCGGCGCGCTGGTCGACCCTGACAAACTCCTCCTCGTCCTCGAGAATCTCGTCGGCAATGCGCTCAAGTTCACCGAGTCTGGCGGCAAGGTGTCGGTGTCGGTCAAGCCCGTCGCTCAAACAATAGAGATCAGCGTCGCGGACACGGGCATCGGGCTCTCGCCCCAGGAGGTCGAGCATGTGTTTGATCGCTACTACCGCTCGGGCCACCCGCGAGGGGGTTCGGGCCTCGGCCTGTCGATCTCGCGCGAGCTGGTTCGCCTGCACGGGGGCGACGTCGAGGTCACTAGCGAAAAAGGCAAAGGCAGCACCTTCATAGTCACCCTGCCGAGCGAGTGCGAGGACCTTACGGCTTTGGCACTCCAAGATTCTTGATCAGTCGCGCGAGGTAGGGCTGCCGCACGCCCAGCAGATCGGCCGCCTTGGTCTGGTGACCGGCGGTCTCTTCGAGCGCGCGGCGAATGATCGCGCGCTTCGCCTCGAGGACAGCGTCGCGATAGGGACGAATCTCCGAGGCCTCTGAAGGGATCGCGCGAACAGCGCTCGTGTCGGCATCAGGCGATGCCTCGAGCTCCCGAAGCTCCTCGGGCAGGTCGTCGACTTCGATCCGGTCATCAGGCGCGAGTACCGCCGCCCGCTCGATGACGTTGTTGAGCTCCCGGACATTCCCGGGCCACGAGTAGGTTCGGAGCAAGCGCCACGCCTCTTCAGAGATCGTCAGCGGCCCACGGCCGAGGTCCGCGGTGTACCGAGCGAGCGCGTGCTCGACGAGCGGCTGCAAGTCTTCCGGCCTATCGCGAAGTGGCGGGAGCCGAACCGAAACGACGTTCAGACGATAGTAGAGGTCTTCTCGAAAGCCGCCTTCCTCGGTGGCCTTGCGAAGGTCGCGGTTTGTCGCCGCGACGATGCGAATGTCCGCGTCGAGGGTTCTCGTGCCACCAACTCGTTGAAACTGGCGCTCTTGGAGGACACGAAGCAACTTCGCCTGCACGCCGATCCCAAGCTCCCCAACCTCATCGAGGAACAGGGTCCCCCCCTCGGCTAGCTCTACGCTGCCTGGTTTCGACTTGTGCGCACCGGTAAAGGCGCCCTTCTCGTGACCAAACAATTCACTCTCGAGGAGGTCCCCCGCCAGCGTGGCACAGTTCAGCGCGATGAAGGGCTCGTTGGCACGCGGGCTCTGCTGGTGAATGTGCCGAGCCACCACCTCTTTACCGCTCCCACTTTCACCAAGCAGCAGAACAGTGGCCGTGCTCGCCGCCGCGCGACCCGCGAGGCCGAGCGCCTCCTTCATGGCCTTCGAGTCTCCGCGTACGAGCGTGTGTCGATCGGAGAGCTGTGTCTGAAGGTGTTCGAGGCGTTGACGAAGACCCGCCGCCTCGAGGACGCGAGACACGACGTGATCGAGCTGGGCAGCTTCAAACGGCTTCGGGATGAAGTCCGCCGCCCCCATCTGAATCGCCCGCACCGCGCGCTCGATGTTGCCGTGAGCCGTGATCATCACCACCTGAGGCGATGAATCGTGACGCCGCAAGGCCTCGAGGACCTCGAACCCGTCCTTCTTCGGCATCTTCATGTCGAGCAGCATGAGCTCGGGGTCAA
>CAXMRN010000213.1:0-5552 GCA_964195565.1 uncultured Polyangiaceae bacterium
TGCACCCCGTGCAGATCGACATCGCGAAGAAGGTCTTCAGCCCGCCCGTTGACGAGGTGCTTTGGGCCAAGAAGGTGATCGAAGAGATGGGCGACGGTTCCGGCGCGGTCATGATCGACGGCAAAATGCAGGACGACGCCACCTACAAGCAGTGCAAGGTGATGGTCGGGCTCGCCCGAATGCTCGCCGAGAAGGACGCCGACCTCAAGGCGGCTTACCAGTTCTGAGAGGAGTCACGATGACCGCGAAGGATCGTCCTCGGCGAAGCGTACTGTACATGCCTGGCGTGAATGCCCGGGCGCTTGAGAAGAGCCGCTCGCTCCCCGCGGACGCGGTGATTTTCGATCTTGAAGACGCGGTCGCGCCCGACGCGAAGCTGATGGCTCGTAAGCAGATCATCGAGGCGGTGGCGGCAGGGGGCTACGGCAAACGAGAGGTTCTGATCCGTACCAACGGGCTCAACACGCCGTGGGGCTACGATGATCTCGTGGCAGTCGCGAAGGCCGGTGCGGACGCGGTTCTGCTCCCGAAGGTCGAGAGCGCCGAGATGGTGCGCCAGGCTGAGACGGTCTTGGAGTCCCACGGCGCCCCGAGTGACCTTGCGATCTGGTGCATGATGGAAACCCCAAGGGGGATGCTTCACGCAGAGGAGATCGCGGACGCGAGCCCACGCCTTGGCGGTTTGGTGATGGGCACGTCGGACCTCGCGAAGGACCTTCAGGCGCAGCACACAGCGATGCGTCTGCCGCTGATCACGGCGTTGGGCCTGTGCCTGCTCGCCGCGCGCGCGGCCCGAATTGCAATCCTCGACGGCGTGTTTCTCGACTTGAACGACGACGAAGGGTTCGTGGACTCTTGCCGGCAGGGAGCGGAGTTGGGCTTCGACGGAAAGACGCTGATCCACCCGAAGCAGCTCGCCGGGGCAAACGAGGTGTTCGCGCCTTCCGACGAGGAGCTCAGGCTCTCCCGGCGCATCATCGATGCCTATGCCGAGGCTGAGGCCGCGGGGAAAGGGGTGGTCTTGGTCGATGGTAAGCTCATCGAGAAGCTCCACGTCGACCACGCCAAGCGCGTGGTCGCGCTGGCCGAGGCGATCACGGCGTAGACGCCGACAGGAAGACCGGATAGTCTCCCCGTTCCATCATGCGCTTTTACGAATTCGAAGCGAAGCAACTCCTCCAGAAACACCGGATTCCGTTGGTTCAGAGCGAGCTTGCAAAGACCCCCGATGACGCCGAGAGAATCGCCTCGGGCATCGGCGGGACCGTCATTCTCAAGCCTCAGGCCATCGCCCCCGGCGTGGCGGCGTCCTCGATGCGAGAGGCCGCCGACCCCGCAGCCGCGAAGGCCGCAGCGACCGAGTTGCTGGGGCTCGATGACGGAGGCCGCAAACCCAACGGCATTCTGGTCGAGGCCAGACCGACGGGCGAAGCGGCGTACAGCTTGAGCTTCACCTATGACGGGACCACCAAGCGCCCGGTCGTCGCGGCCATCGATATGGCCGGCAAGATCGACGATCTCGGGGAAACTCACCCGGACCGCATCGTTCGCCGCCACTTCTCCGCGCTGTATCCGTTCTCCGACTACATCGCCAAGGAGCTCGCCAAGTTACTCGGGCTCACCGGGAACGACCTCAAGCGCATGACGCGCATCGTGTCCGGGCTCGCACGGCTCTTCCTCGAGTACGATTTAGCCGACCTCGACATCACGTCGTTGGTCAAGCTCGAGGACGGCAACTTCGTCGTGCTCGACGTCGAGGCAGACCTCGAAATCGAAGCCCGTAACCGGCAAAGGCCGATGCTCGACGAGCTCGGTTTCGCAAAAGACGATCTGCGCCAAGTTCGCGAACCCACCGAGTTCGAACTCGCAGGGGCGCGAATCGACGAAGAGGATATTCGCGGCATCATCAGCCCGATCGCCGAGTTCGACGGGAACATCGGCCTCGTTATCGGTGCCGGCGGCGGGTCACTGACATTGACAGACGCGGTGCGAAAGCACGGCGGCAGGCCCGCCAACTACGCGGCGATCGGCGGGAACCCCAGCGTGGACAAAGCCCGCCGGCTCACCAAGCTGGTCCTGACCAAACCCGGTGTCGACAAGATCGCCGTCATGTCGAACGTCGTCTCCAACACGCGCGCCGACCTCGTTGCGCGAGGTGTGATCAAGGGCATCATCGAGCTCGGGTTTGAACCAGCGGACAAGATCTTGATATTCCGGGTTCCCGGCGCTTGGGAGGCCGACGCGGCCAAGATTCTCCAGAAGTACGGTATCGAGTACTGCGACCGTTCGGTTTCGATCAGCGAAGCCGCACGCCGCGCCGTCGAGAAGGTGGGTTAGAGGACCATGGCCGTCATCGTTCACGAAGACTTCCGGTTCATCGTGCAAGGGATCACCGGGCGTGAAGCGCTGAACTTCACGCGCGAGTGCTTGCAGTACGGTTCGAAGATCATCGGTGGCGTCACACCGGGCAAGGGTGGCCGCGAGGTCTACGGGGTTCCCGTTTACGACACGGTGCGCGAGATCACCGAGAAGGAAAGAGTCGACGGAACCATCATCACGGTGCCGCTCGCCTTCGCCCCAGACGCGGCGTACGAGGCCATCGACGCCGGCATCAAAGAAGTGATCATCATCACCGAGGGTATTCCGCGTAAAGACGCCTCCGCCATCGTCGAGTACGCAGAGCTGCACGGCGCCCGGCTCATCGGCCCGAACTGCCTCGGCGTCATCGTGCCCGACGTGTGTCGCTTCGGAAGCCTTGGTGGGCCGGCCGTCGACTGTCGCAAGGCCTTCAAACCAGGGGTCGTCGGCGTGATGTCGCGCTCTGGGGGAATGACCACCGAGATCTGCAATGCCTTGACCCTCTCGGGGCTTGGCGTGAGCACGGCGATTTCGATCGGCGGTGACCCCGTGATCGGGTCGACGTACGTCGATCTGATCCCGTTGTTCGAGGCAGACGAAGACACCAAGGCCGTCGTGATTTACGCCGAGCCTGGCGGAACAGCAGAAGCGGACCTTGCGCGCTGGACCCAGGAGAACAACAGCCGTCTTCCCGTCGTGGCATTCGTGGCGGGGCGCTTCATGGATGAAATGCCGGGGATGAGCTTCGGTCATGCCGGGACGGTGGTGAACAAGAAGGTCGACTCGCCGGCCGACAAGATGCGCCGAATGCGAGAGGCGGGAATCTCTGTCGCCGAGGAGATTGGCGACATTCCGGACCTGGTCCGACAGGCTATCGGGAACTGAGCGGCAGAGGAACCACCATGGCAATGTTCATACGCGTAGACGTCGACAACACAGTCATCGAAAAGACTCCGAGCCTCGCCGACAAGCTCGTCGAAGTCTGCCCCGTCAAAATTTTCAAGCTCGCCTCCCAACCCAACGCGGTCGAAGTAGTCGAAGAAAACGTAGACGAATGCACCCTGTGCGACCTATGCACCCAAGCCACCCCAGAAGGCGTCCGCGTAGTGAAACTATACGAGTAGGGGACACTCTCCACCCCCCCAACATCCCGAATTCACGCGGTTCCTGCGGCAAAGATCGCAGCGACGAATTCGTCGGGGTCCTCACGCTGCGATCTTTGCAAGGGAACCGCTGCAGTATCGCGTACTTGGTGACCCGGAGAGGGTCCCTCTAGAGTCGCTGCGATCTTTGCCGGGGAACCGGTGTAGTATCGCGTACTTGGTGACCTGGAGAGTGTCCCTCTAGACGGTTGGCGTTCGGCGGTACGTGGTGGTTAGTAGGTCGACGAACTCTCGATCGTGAAGTGGTTCGTCCGGGCGTTTCACGGTCGTTCCCTTTGCGGCCAGGTCTGCGAGTAGCATCTCGACCGCCTGATCGAGCGTCAGGTCGTCTTCGTGGCTGTGGTAGAGAGCCTGCTGCGTCGCGTCCGCGAACACCTGCGCCTTCCACGATACGCTCACTCGTACGTCGTCGAACTCGTACCGCGCCCGCAGGTCGCCCCGCTCGATCACTTCCCAGGCATCGTCAGACCAGCAGAGTTGGCTGTCGAGGGTCAGGCCTTTGGGGAGGGTTCGCTCCTCAGGGCCCACCGCTTCGACGCGATGAAACATGTAGTCGTTGTCGCCGACGACGGCGGAGTTGCTGACGCATGGCCTGCTGATCGGCGCGCTGTCTGGCCCGTCTGGCCAATAGGTGAAGCCGCCTCCTTCGCCTTCGTAGTACCAAGCCACCGCCGTGACGCTCGGCACATACCAGCGTTCGAACAGACCGGACTTCAGCATCGTGGCTAGAAGCCAGACCGGATAGTTCGCTCGCTCGATCCCGCGGAAAGCGGGAATGTCGACATGCCCCGGGTCGACCTGTGCGATCGGCGGGTTGAGATTCACGTACACGACCTGTGGCACGACGACCCCGCCATCGAACATCTCCTCGGCCGCGCTTCGAAACCCCTCGTGCCAGAGGAACGCTCCGGTCCCCGCGACGAGCGGCTCGCCGTGTGCCCAATCGCCGCGGAACCACGGCGCGATGAACATCGGGCGATCTTTGCGCCCGCGCTTCCCAGCCTCGCTGAGCGCTGCCATCTCGGAGAGGTTCTTGACGTATCGCTGCACAGTCCAGTAGGGGGCTCCTCGAATCAGCAGCTCCCGAACGATCGAAGGGTCGGGGAGCACACGGTCGATGACGATGGGCGCCCGCGGGCGATCGAAGCTCACAGCGCGAGCCCAAGCAGGGGCGTCGGCCGCTCGGTGAAGACAGTTAGCTGCATCTCATGCAAGACTTACGCGTCATTTCCACGAAGCGAAAGAGTCGCTTCACGTGGTCCAGCCCACTCGCGCCCCGGCTTGAGTGGGCGGAGCCAGGAGGCGCTTCGGCGCGCCCATAGCCAAGGCTTGAAACACCTGAATCCGCCCTATTTCCGGCCCAAATTGGTCTTCCCCGTGGCGTGGGCTTGCACGAGCGTGCTTTCGCGGTAACGGGCCGTTGGCAAATCGGCCAATTGCACGAGCAAAAGAATGAAAGACCTTAGTAAATACCGAAACATCGGCATCTTCGCCCACGTCGACGCGGGCAAGACGACAACCACCGAGCGAATTCTGAAGCTCACCGGCAAAATTCATAAAACTGGCGAAGTCCACGACGGCGAAGCCACGACCGACTTTATGGATCAGGAGCAGGAGCGCGGCATTACGATTCAGTCGGCGGCGACGAGCTGCGAGTGGGATGGTCATCGCATGAACATCATCGACACACCGGGACACGTTGACTTCACGATCGAAGTTTATCGTTCCCTGAAGGTGCTCGATGGTGGTGTCGGCGTATTCTGTGGCTCCGGTGGTGTTGAGCCCCAGTCGGAAACAAACTGGCGTTATGCCAACGATTCAGAAGTTGCGCGCATCATCTTCGTCAACAAGATGGATCGCATCGGCGCGGATTTCTACCGCGTCATACAGCAGGTTGAGGACGTTTTGGCCGCTCATCCGTTGGTTATGGTGCTGCCGATCGGTATCGAAGACGATTTCGTGGGTGTGGTTGATCTCCTGACTGAGAAGTCCTGGATCTGGAGTGACGTGAATGACCCTGCGTCCTACACG
>CAXMRN010000214.1:0-9349 GCA_964195565.1 uncultured Polyangiaceae bacterium
TCGTCGAGATCGTCTGCACGCTTGCCCTGCGGAATGCCCGCAGCCTCGCAGATGTGCTTCGCGTGATGCGGACCGATCCCGTAGATGTATTGCAGCGCAATCACCGTGTGTTTCCGACCTGGAAGGTCGACGCCTGCGATACGTGCCATTTCGCTCTTATCCTTGCCGTTGCTTGTGACGTGGGTTGTCACACAAGACACGCACGACACCCTTGCGGCGCACGATCTTGCACTTCTCACAAATTTTTCTGACGCTTGGTCGAACCTTCATGTCAGCTTCTCCTCGATTCGTCCTCTCGTCGGATCGAAAGGGGACACCTGAACCATCACACCGTCGCCTGGTAGCAGCTTAACCGTGACCTGTCTGGCCTTGGCTGAGACCGATGCGGTGATCTCCTCACCATCATCAAGCCTCACTCGGTAGAGCGCCCTCGGTAGCACCGTTTCAATGGTGCCTCGGGTGGTTTTTGGTTCAGTCATCCCGCTCGCTACTCGACCCCAATCGCTTCTTTTATCCGTCCGGTGATTTCTTCTAACGAACCGACACCTTCCACACCCTTCACTACGCCTTTTGCATCGTAGTGAGCGAGCACCGGCTCGGTCTTAGCTTTGTATTCTTCGTACCGCTTCCGGACGACCTCTTCTGTGTCGTCTGATCGCTGCACAATCTTGGTTCCCCCACAAGAGACGCACTCTCCGTTTTGGGGCGGCGGACTATAGCGGACGTGATAGGTCTGTCCACAGTCCAAACAGACCCGTCGGCCCGTCACGCGCTCGACGATTGCGTCGAGCGGAACCTCGAGTGAAACCACCCGATCGATGCGGCGGTCGAGCTTGGCGAGGAGTTCGTCGAGCGCCTCTGCCTGGGCCACGGTCCGCGGGTAACCATCGAAGATTGCACCGTTTTTCGCGTCGTCCTCGGTCAGCCGCTTCAACATCAGGTCTAGCACCAGACTGTCAGGCACCAACTTTCCAGCGGACATGTACTCGTCGAATTGCTTCCCGAGGTCCGAGCCCGATTTCCGTTCAGCGCGCATCATGTCGCCGGTCGAGATCTGGGGGATGCCCAGAAGGTCGATCAGGAACTTGGCCTGTGTGCCCTTACCAGCGCCGGGCGGTCCGAAAAGCAGGAGGTCCACTACGCGTTCCTCGCCCGAATACGAGAGCCTTTGCTCCCGGTGAGGCCTTCATAGTGGCGGGTGATGAGATGGCTCTCGACCTGCTGCGCAAAGTCGAGAGCAACGCCGACGACGATCATCAGCGAAGTGCCGCCGAGATAGAACGGAACGTTCCAACGTGACTGAAGCAGGGTCGGAACGGTGACGACAGCGGCGACGTAGAGCGCGCCGCCGACGGTGATTCGGGTGAGCACCGCGTCGATGTACTCAGCGGTGGCCTTGCCGGGCCGAACTCCAGGAATGAAGGCGCTCTGCTTCTTGAGGTTCTCGGCCACATCCACCGGCTGGAAGGTGATCGCCGTATAGAAGAAGCAGAAGAATATCGTCATGGTCGCGAAGACCACGATGTAGATCCAGCCACCTGGAACCAGGTTGTTGCTGATCCACCGCATCGCATCCGACAAATACGGGATGTTGGTGCCGGCCAGCGTGACGGGGAACATCAGCAACGACGACGTGAAGATCGGAGGGATGACGCCGGCCATGTTCACGCGAAGCGGGAGATGAGACTGCTGTCCACCGTACATCTTCCGCCCGATCATTCGTTTGGCGTAGGTGATCGGAAGTCGCCGCTGCGCGCGCTCGAAGAACACGATGAACGCAGTCGTGCCAAGCGCGATGACGATCAACAGCATCAGGTCGATCGGTAGCAGCTCCCCGAGCTTGAACTGCTCGAGAGTCATGAAGAGAGCATCAGGCAGATTCGCCACGATACCTGCGAAGATGATGAGGGAAATGCCGTTCCCGAGGCCGCGCTCGGTGATCTGCTCGCCGAGCCACATCAGGAACGAGGTGCCCGTCGTTAGTGCGAGCACAGTCATCAAACGGAAGCTCCAGCCCGGATCTGCGACGATGTCACCAGCCGTGGAGCTCTCGTTCCAGCCCTCCCACAGCATCGCGAGGCCCATGCTCTGGAAAATACTCAGCCCAACCGTACCGTAGCGAGTGTACTGGTTGATCTTGCGTTGGCCGGCCTCGCCTTCCTTGCGAAGCTCCATGAGCGAAGGCACGACAACCGTCATCAGCGACAAAATGATGCTCGCCGACACGTAAGGCATGATGTTGAGCGCGAAAATCGACGCTTGCTCGAGGGCACCGCCTGAGAACAGGTTGAACATGCTCAAGAACCCGCCCGACTGGCCCGCCACGTACTTACGCATGGCCGCACGGTCGACGCCGGGGGTCGTGACGAAGATCCCGATGCGATAGACCGCGAGCATCCCTAGCGTGAAGAGAATACGGCGGCGTAGCTCAGGGATTCGAAAGATGTTCGCGACAGTGCTCATGGGTTGCTACGGGCTTTCAGTTAAGAGGCGGCCGTGACGACTAGCTCGATGGTGCCGCCCGCTTTTTCGATCTTCTGCATGGCCGTCGCGCTAGCTGCGTGGACTTTGACGGTGAGAGCTCGATCGAGTTCGCCATCGCCGAGAACCTTAATGATGTCCACTTTGCGCTTGATGAGACCAGCTTCTCGCAGTGCGGCCTCGTCGACCGTGGCCCCCGCATCGAAGCGCGCCAGATCCTTCACGTTGACCGTCGCGACCTTCTTGGTGAAGGGGTTGACGAAGCCACGCTTTGGCAGGCGCCGGTAGAGCGGCATCTGGCCACCTTCGAACCCGAGCTTGCTGAAGTTACCTGGATGCCTAGCCTTTTGGCCCTTCTGGCCGTGGCCGGCGGTCTTGCCCAGGCCGGAACCCGTGCCACGCCCCTTGCGTCGCTTGGGACGCACCGCGCCCTCTGCGGGGCGGAGCCTCGAAAGGATGGGTGTCTTGTTCTGCTCACTCATTGACTTCCTCAACTTCGACGAGGTGCAGCACCTTCTTGACCATCCCTCGGAACGACGGGGTGTTGTCCACCACGACCTCCGTGTTCAAGCCGTGCAAACCAAGGCCTTTCAGGACCCGCCGTTGCTTGTCCATCCGGCCAATTTCGCTTTTGACCTGGGTCACTTTGAGTTTGTTCGCGCTCATGACTGCCTCTCTTATGACGCGCTCGCCTCCGCGGGCGACTCGGCAGGCTCGGCGGGACGTTCCACCTTGGGCCCATGCTCATGTTGTTGAATGTCGCCCTTGCGACGGCCGCGGCGGCGAGCCACGTCGGCCGGCGACTCGAGCGCCTTGAGCGCCGCAACCGTGGCGTTCACCACGTTGTAGGGGTTCGTCGTGCCGAGAATCTTCGCCAGGACGTCCTTGACCCCTGCCGCTTCGAGAACCGGACGCATCGCACCGCCGGCGATGACACCCGTCCCCTCAGACGCGGGGCGCAAAACGATGCGACCTGCCCCCGAGTGACCGACGATCCGGTGAGGAATCGTACGACCGGTCAGCGGCACCTTGAAGAGGTTCTTCTTGGCAGCGTCGGTACCCTTGCGAATCGACTCGGGGACCTCTTTGGCCTTGCCCATGCCGACACCCACGTGACCGTTGCTGTCGCCGACGACGACGAGAGCGCTGAAGCTGAAGCGTCGGCCGCCTTTGACGACCTTCGCGACGCGGTTGATGAAGATCACGCGCTCGGTGAGATCGTCGAGCGTGTTTGGATCGATGATTTGGTCTTTGTATGCCATCTCGTCCTCAGAACTTCAGACCCGCTTCGCGCGCCGACTCGGCCAGTGCGCGAACGCGTCCGTGATATCGATAACCGCCACGGTCGAACACGACCTGCTCGACCCCTTTGTCGATGCAGACCTTGGCGACAGCGCTGCCGACCGACTTGGCGACGTCGACCTTGTTGCCATCACCGGACTCGGCGACGCTCGATGCATGGGCAATCGTGGTGCCCTGCGTGTCGTCGATGACCTGTGCGTAAATGTGCTTCGCGCTCCGAAAAACACAAAGCCGCGGCCGCTGCGGGGTGCCGTGCACCTTCTTGCGGATCCGGAGCTTGCGTCGAGCGCGTCCTGTGACTTTCTTATGCATGATCAGCCTCCGGCCTTTCCGGCCTTGCCCGCCTTCTCCCGAATGCGCTCACCGGTGTAGCGAACACCCTTGCCGTTGTAGGGCTCCGGGGGTCGCATCTGACGAATGCGCGCCGCGATTCGGCCGATGACTTCTTTGTCTGGCGACTCGAGATGAACCCGTGGAAACTTGGTGCCGGCTTCGTCGATCGTCTCGACCTTGATGCCAACCACCTTCGGGACGTCGATGATGGGTTGATGCGAGAGGCCGACAGTCATCTTGAGCTGGTTGTTCTTGAACTCAGCGCGATAACCAACACCGCGGAAGTCGAGCGACCGCTTGTACCCGTTCGCCACGCCTTCGACCATGTTGCGAAGGAGCGCTCGCGTGAGGCCCTGGTATTGAAGGCCCGCCTTGCCAGCGCCCTCAGCAGGCCTGACCGTGAGGATGCCTTCGCCCTGAGTGACGACGACCTCCGGACGGACGGAGTACGTCAACTCGCCTTTGGGCCCCTTCGCCGTGACGTCCTGGCCGCTGATCGAAACCTGAACGCTCT
Organism: uncultured Polyangiaceae bacterium; assembly: GCA_964195565.1. Taxonomy (GTDB): domain Bacteria; phylum Myxococcota_A; class Polyangia; order Polyangiales; family Houyiibacteriaceae; genus SG8-38. The sequence goes on from CAXMRN010000214.1 coordinate 4,631, forward strand.
TGGCCACCTCGACCGGCTTCTTGCCGTTTCGGGACTGCTTCCCTGTGTGTGTCTCGGTCATCACCAAACCTCGCACAGCACCTCACCGCCCACTCGCTTATCGCGAGCATCGCGGTCGGTCATGATTCCGGCGGACGTCGAGAGAATCGCAACGCCCATGCCATTGTGAACTCGTGGAATGTCGTGGTGTCCCACGTAGAACCGGCGCCCCGGGCGGCTCGCTCGGCGCATTCCGACGAACGCGCTCTGACGATCGCGGCCGTACTTGAGAACCACCGTGAGGCTGTTCTGCACTCCGTCTTCGACGCTGTAGTCGTCGATGAAACCCTCCTGCTTGAGGATCTCGGCGAGCCGCGCCTTGAGCTTCGAAGAAGGGATAACTGTCTGCTCGTGCTGCGCCTGTGCGGCGTTGCGGATGCGCGTCAGCATGTCAGCGATTGGATCGGTCATCATGATTGCACCTCCTTACCAGCTCGATTTCGTTAGCCCCGGGATATCGCCCGCGAGCCCGTATTTACGGAGACAGATGCGGCACATATCGAACTTGCGATAGTAACCCCGCGGACGTCCACAGATCTTGCATCGGTTTCGGTGTCGCACCGAAAACTTCGGTGTCTTTTCCATCTTGGCAAATGCGCGCTTGCTAGCCATCTGCGTCCTCTAGTTCCTGAACGGCATGCCGAGCGACTTCAGCAAGGCACGTCCCTGTTCATCAGTTTCTGCTGTGGTAACGAGGGTCACGTTCATGCCCTTGATATGATCGATTCTGTCGTAGTTGATCTCTGGGAAGACGATCTGCTCGCGGATGCCGAGCGTGTAGTTGCCGCGTCCGTCGAACGATTTCGGGCTGATGCCCTTGAAGTCACGCGTTCGCGGCAAAGCGAGCGAGACCAAGCGGTCGAGGAAGTCGTACATCTGCTCACCGCGCAAGGTCACCATGACGCCGATTGGCATCCCCTCGCGAAGCTTGAATCCCGCGATGGACTTCTTCGCGCGGGTGACGACCGGCTTTCGACCAGTGATCGCGCTGAGCTCTTCGGCGGCTGATTCGATGAGTTTTGCGTTCTGCACCGCTTCGCCGAGGCCCATGTTGATGACGATGCGCTCGAGCTTCGGAACCTGCATGACGTTCTTGAAGCCGAAGTCCTTCATCAACTGAGGGACGATCTCGTCTTTGTACTTGTTTCTGAGTCGGGGTTGGTAATCACTCATGACGACCTCAATCCAGGACCGAGCCGCTCTTCACGGCCACGCGAACGCGCTTGTCAGGGTCCTTCTTGTCGGCTTCGATGCGAACACGGGTGCGCTCTTCGGTCTTCGGGTCGACCAGCATCACGTTCGAAGCATGAATCGGCATCTCTTTCTCGACGATGCCGGCCTCCGCAAAACGACGCGGGCTCTGGTGGCGCTTCACGCGGTTGACACCCTCGACGAGGATCAAGTCCGCGCGGACCACCTGAAGGACACGGCCCTTTTCGCCGCGATCCTTGCCCGCGATGACCTGAACCAGGTCATCCTTCTTGATGCGCGCCGTCATCACACCACCTCCGGTGCGAGAGAAACGATCTTCATGAACCGCTTCGCACGAAGCTCGCGGGCGACCGGTCCAAAGATGCGGGTGCCAATCGGCTCGTTGTCCTTGGTGATCAGCACTGCGCTGTTCGTGTCGAACTTGATGTAGGTGCCGTCCGGGCGTTGGTACTCACGCTTGGTGCGCACGACGACTGCTCGCGCAACCTCGCCCTTCTTCACCCGAGCGGTCGGAAGAGCCTCCCTGATGGAGACGACGATGACGTCGCCAAGACCGGCGTACCGACGGCGCGAGCCACCGAGCACTTTGATGCAAAGGACTCGCTTCGCACCGCTATTGTCGGCCACATCCAGCTGTGTTTCTGTCTGTATCATCGTTATACCTCCGGCGGCCTGTCGATGAGGCGGACGACCTCCCAGCGCTTCGTCTTCGAGCGCGGGCGGCAGGCGCGGATCTCAACCACGTCGTTCTTGCGATACTCGTTGCCTTCGTCATGCGCGTGGAACTTCTTCTTACGCTTGACGTACTTGCCGTAGAACGGGTCGCGGGCACGGCGAATCACCTCCACCACGACGGTTTGTTGGGCTCGTCCCTCGTTCTGCGTCTCGTTCACGACACGCCCGACCAAGCGGCGACGGCGGCCACGCTCCTTGGCGGCTTCGGGAGTCGGTTTTCCTGGCTCTGCAGCAGTCATCGCCGATTACTCCTTGTTCGCCGCTTCAGTGCGACGCTCGGTGAGAATGGTTTTCACGCGGGCAAGATCCCGGCGAAGCTTGGGAATGGAGCTCGTGTCATCGAGCTGATTGGTGTGATTGTCGAAGCGCGCCTTCCAAAGCTGGCGGCGCATATCGCCCTCGAGAACTGCGAGCTCTTCGAGGGTGTTCGTACGAATGTCTTCGGGCTTCATAGCTCAGTCTCCCTCGACCGGAACGTCGTCTTGAGCGGAAGCTTGTGCGCGGCGAGCGCGAACGCTGCACGCGCTTCCTCCTCGGTGACGCCCTGGATCTCGTACAGCATGCGCCCCGGCTTGATGATGCACACCCAGCCCTCGACGGGGCCTTTACCCTTACCCTGACGAGTTTCGAGTGGCTTCTTGGTGATCGGCTTGTCCGGGAAGATCCGGATGAAGAGCTGGCCCTGACGCTTCACTTTTCGCTGAATCGTCATACGAGCGGCTTCAATCTGGCGCTGCGTAATCCGGCCGGGCTCGAGGGCCTGCAATCCGAAGTCGCCGAACGAGACTTTGCCGCCTCGGTAGGCCTTACCGCGCATGCGGCCCTTCATCTGTTTCCGGAACTTGGTTTTCTTTGGTTGAAGCATGGCTCGTCCTTAGACTCGGGCTCCTGCGGCCCCGGCGCCCGGGCGCTGCGGAAGCTGCTCGCCCTTGAAGATCCAGCACTTGATGCCGACGGTTCCGGCCTTGGTGTGTGCGGTCACTTCGCCGTAGTCGATGTCAGCGCGGAGGGTGTGAAGCGGCACGCGTCCTTCGCGATACCACTCGGTACGCGCGATCTCCGACCCACCGAGACGACCACCGGCCGTCACTCGGATGCCCTTCACACCGAACTTCATCGCAGTCTGCACGGCCTTCTTCATGGCTCGTCGGAACGCGACTCGTCGCTCGAGCTGCGTCGCGATGTTCTCCGCAACGAGCTGGGCGTTGGTCTCGGCCTTACGCACCTCTTGGATGTCGAGAAAGAGCTCGTTCTCGGTGAGCTTTTGAAGGTCCGCCTTGAGCTGCTCGACGCCCGCACCGCGCTTGCCGATGATGATCCCGGGACGCGAGGTGTAGATGACCACCTTGGCCTTGTTGGCCGCACGTTCCATCTCGATGTCGGCGATGCCCGCATGTGCGAACTTCTTCCGGATGGTGGCCTTCAGCTTCAGGTCTTCATGAAGCCACTTCGCGTAGTTCTTGTCCTCGTACCACTTGGACTTCCACGTCTTTACGACGCCGAGACGGAAACCGTAGGGATGTACTTTCTGGCCCATGAGCTTAGCTTTCTTCCCCGTCGCTCACGACGACAGTGATGTGACTCATTCCCTTGACGACGCGCGTGGCGCGACCCTGTGCGCGCGGGCGCCAACGGCGCATGTGCTGGTTGGGCGCCATATCCGCGAAGGCGGTCTTCACGAACAGCGAGTCGAGGTTGATCTCTTCGTTCTTCTGCTTGGCGTTGGCGATGGCGCTGCCAATGGCCTTGGCCACGATGGGCGCCGCCGACTTCGTCGTGAAGCGGAGCTCGTTGAGGGCCTCGGCGACGCTCTTGCCGCGGACCATGTTGAGCACCACGCGTGCCTTACGAGGCGAAATCCGCTGAAATCGTGCTTTTGCAACCGCTTCCATGATCACCTCTTACCCGTCTGTGGGTTGATCTTGCGGCCGCCCTTCTTGTCCGACGCATGACCGCCAAACGTTCGGGTAGGCGCGAACTCGCCGAGCTTGTGCCCGACCATGTTCTCGGTGACGAACACCGTGACGAACTTCCGCCCGTTGTGAACGGCGAAGGTGTGCCCGACGAAATCGGGGGTCACGGTGGACCGGCGCGACCAAGTGCGAATCATCTTCTTGTCGCCGGACTTGTTTGCCGCCTCGACCTTCTCCTCGAGGTGCTGGTCGATAAACGGACCTTTTTTGACTGAACGCGCCATTACTTCTTCTTCCGCCGGCGAACGATGTGCTTGTCGGTCGCCTTGTTCTTTCGAGTCTTCAGGCCCTTGGCGAGCTGGCCCCACGGCGAGCACGGATGACGTCCGCCCGCAGTGCGACCCTCACCACCACCCATCGGGTGATCGACCGGGTTCATGGTGGTGCCTCGGTTGTGAGGCCTGCGACCGAGCCAACGGCTACGGCCCGCTTTGCCGAGAGTCATACGCGCGTGAAGCGAGTTACTGACCTGTCCGACAGTTGCGCGACAGTTGAGGTGCACCAGTCGAACTTCACTGGAGGGAAGTCGAATCTGCGCGTAGTTGCCGTCCTTGGCCATCAGCTGGGCGGCGGTGCCGGCGGAGCGCACGAGCTGTGCACCCTTGCCGATCTTCAGCTCGATATTGTGAATCATCGTCCCGAGCGGCATGTGGCGAAGCGGCATCGCGTTGCCGGGCTTCACGTCCGCGTGTCGCGACGAAATCACCTTCTGGCCGACCTCGAGCCCGTCCGGCGCGAGGATGTAGGCCTTTTCGCCGTC
>CAXMRN010000215.1:0-2779 GCA_964195565.1 uncultured Polyangiaceae bacterium
CGGAGAGGAGCAGCCCACGCGTGAAGCCATCTTGCTGCTGGAATCCCATCGCAAGCGCCAAGAGGAGTGCAACGACGGAACCAACCCAAACCACCACGAACAGCGGTTGCCGGTCCTGAATCACACGATCCATGCCCTGAAACGCACGGATGAACTCCCGGTCGCTGAGCTTTTTCAACCCGGGCATCGCAACGACAGCGAACGTGAACAACAAGCCGGCGACCAGCGCGCACAGCGCCGCCGCTACGAGCACTACGAGGTGAAAGAGCTCCATATCGCATCGACTTACCAGGCCGGGCGTCGTTGGACTAGCCTTCCCACACCGCCGCCCCCTCTAACGCCAAGCACCGCGTCAAAGCGCGCGTCGACGGCCGCCCCGTCGACGTCATCCAAGGCCACGCCAACCCCCCTAGTTCGCCGCCGATCGCCTCAAAACATCCTCCGCGATCCGAGCAGCCTCGATCCCAATCTCCCGCAGCATCCCCGTCGGCGACACGTAAAGCCCGCAAAGGTACAAGTCGTCGTCGAGCCGGTACCCGCTGCCCTCATGGCTGCCGGTCTTCGCGTCGATGTCTTCGACAGAGACGAACTCGGCGAGGGCAGGGCGATACCCTGTCCCCAGTACGACCGCCGCGAAGTCCTCCTGCCTACCGTCCACGAACACGACGCCCTCGTCGTGAAACGCCTCAATGCCAGGCCGCACTGAGATCTTCTCCTTGCGAATGAGATCGATCGTTCCGATGTCGAGCAAGGGAATTCTCCCGTGCTCGCGGATCTGGACGTTCGGACCGTACGGCAGCCGCCGCAGGCCGACGTCCTCGATGTTCCCGACCGAGGCGGCGACGATCGGTTTCCCGAGAACGTCTGCCACCTTGGCAGGAAGGAAGCTCATCGCGATCCCCACACCCAGGATCGGGATGCCGAACACATCACGTGGCACCACGTTGACGGGTCCGCGGACTGCGAGGCTTGGCTCCGCGTCCTGCTCGACGAGATCGATCGCGATCTCGCATGCGGAGTTGCCGAAGCCCACCACCAGCACACGGGAGCCCGAGAACCTGGCGCCACTCGAGTATTCGGAGCTATGCAGCAGCTCGCCTGCGTACTCGTCCATGCCCGGCCACCGCGGACGCACGGGCCGACGTGTGTATCCGGTTGCGACCACGACGCGACGGGCGCGGAACACATCCATAGTCGTTTCGACGAGCCACAAATCGCCTTCGCGCCGCACCGACTTCACCGTCTGGCCGTAGCGCGGCTGCAGATCGAAGTGCTCGCGGTACGCCTCGAGGTAGTCGACAACCTGTTGGCGGCTGGGGTAGCGCGGATAGCTCTTAGGCATCGGAAACCCGGGAAGCCCCGACAGGCCGCGCGACGTATGAAGGTGCAGTCGCTCGTAGTGGTTGCGCCACGCGTGCCCAACGTGCTCGTGCTGCTCGAGCAGGACAGCGTCGATGCCTCGGGTCTTGAGCGACGCGGCGACAGCTAGTCCGGCCGCACTCGCGCCAACGACCACAACGTCGTGCACGGAGGAACGTTCCACATCGCCGAATGTACTGCGAAACCGGCGCGCCTGGAAGGGGAGAACATTCTACCGTTAGCCTCGGTCGGACATTTCCAGCGTCGCATCTTCACGTTGCTGTTCAGACCCGAGGGCCCAAGGCGTTCTGCAAAGCCTCTCTCACTTCGTCTTCTAGGTCGTCGATGCTGCGCAGCATCCAAGCGAGGTAGTCGGCTGCTTCCTCTGCCACCTTGGAAAGGAGGCTGTCTCGGTGTTTACCCTTGCGAAAAACCAACCCCTGCTCGGTTTCTCGGAACCACGTACTGAGGCCAGTCTCGAACGGCATGGTCTCGTCACAGTAGGCACTAAGGTCCTCCATGTTTTGCGGGATGTCGTAGCGCTCAAGTTGAGCCCAAAGCACTTCTGCCGTGATGCGGGTGTCGCCCAGCGCCGAGTGGGCGTCGGAGTGCTCCCGGTCAAGGTAGAACCGCGCCGCCGCGGTAAGGTCGCGAGGCTCCTCGCGGTGGAAGATGGCTTTCATGTCAATAATGCGGCGTCCCTTGAGATCGAAGGCGACACCGGCTCTCTTGAACTCAGCACGAAGCAACGGGAGGTCGAAACGTCGGATGTTGAAGCCGGCCAGATCGCACCCTTCCAGAAGTTCGGCCACGGAGCGAGCGACAGACGCGAATTGGTGTTCGTCCGCTACGTCCTCGTCCCGGATACCGTGTACCGCCGTGGCCTCAGGAGGGATCGAAATGCCAGGATTGAAGCGACGGACCCTCTCGGAGATCTCACCCTCGGGGTTCATCTGGATGATGGCCATCTCGACGATGCGATCGCTCTTGATGTTGAGGCCGGTGGTCTCCAGGTCTATGAAGACCAGGGGACGGTCCAGCGCGATGGGGAGCTTCATGGAACCACCCAACCGTAGTTCGCTACCGTGAGGGTCGCAATAGCCTCACCCGCCTAGCCCTCCGCCGCCTCACCGAAGACGACGTCCCCCACCTAGGCACCGCCACCCTGCAAAGCATCACCTGGTCCACCGTCTCCGGCTTCAAGGGCCTCGAAAACGACGTCATCATCGTAGCCGGCCTCACCGACATCGAATCCGACTGGCACCGCGGCGTCGCCTACGTCGGGATGTCGCGCGCGCGGACACAGCTTCACGTCATCATTCATGAGGATTGCGATGAGAAGCGGCGGGAGCGTGAGGAGGAGTGGCGGGGGAGGGTGGATAGTGATGTGGAGATGTTGTTGTAGGGACTCTTCCCGACT
>CAXMRN010000216.1:0-6285 GCA_964195565.1 uncultured Polyangiaceae bacterium
TCGGCCCGACCGAGTCCGCGAGAGATCCACGGCACGCGGTGTACAGCGGCGAACGGTGTCAACACACGCACTCCGTGGTAGTCGACCAGCTCCAAGTTGGGCGGCAACAGTTTGGCGATGTCGCGGGGCGAGTCCCACCGCGTGGAGATGTCTGCTTCGGTCCCAGCGTCTCCGATTCGTTGGGGCCCTGCCGCCTTCTTCGCGAGGTAGCGAAGGCTCCAAGGGTTGTAGAACTCGAGCAGCAGGTGCCCACCGGGCCGTGTGACGCGCGCGGCCTCTCGCACCGCCGCGTCGATGTCGGGAACGTGCGCCAGCACCTTGAAGCTGTAGGTGAGGTCGAACCGGTCATCGTCGAAGGGGAGGTCGCATACGCTCCCGATATGCACGTCGAGCCCACGATCTTTGGCCCGCTGCGCCATGCCTTCCGACAGATCGATCCCGACGGCTTCCTTCGCCACCTCGGCGATGCGCTCGAGGATCAGCCCCGTGCCGCAACCGAGCTCGAGCACGCGCGCGCCCTGTGCGTAAGGCTTGGTGATTTGCACCTCGAGGTCGTCAAGCATCCGGTGGTAACCGACGCCGCGCCCGTGCTCGTAGGATTCACTGAAGTTGTCGTAGTAGCTGCGGTTCTTCTGTTCGGATGCATCAACCATGGATTTCCTCATATAGCAGCTCGTATGCGGCAGCGACTTCTCGTGGCGAGAACCGCGATGTCGCCAGTGCCCGGGCCTTGGCCCCCAATTTCGCCAGCCCAGCTTGGTCGGCGCTCAGGTTTTCGATCGCCGTGGCCAGGGCTTCACCGTCGGTTTCCACCGCGACCGCGCCCCCTTCTTCAGCGAGCTCCGCGGACGGCGTGCCCGTACCCACGAGCACAGGGCGAGCAAGGGACATCGCTTCGAGCGCGACGAGTGGGTAGTCCATCTTGGCGTAGGCGGTCTCGTTCACCATTACGACGAAGTCGCTGAGCGCGAGGAGCTCGTGGATCTCGCGAGTCTCTCCGACCCAGCGCACCTGTGACTCGAGCCCCCATCGCTTGACCTGCCCTTCGAGACGGGCGAGCGCCTCGTCAGCCTGTGCTGTCTTCCTGCGACAAGCCATGAGCAGCACCGCGTCCTGTCGGCCCGAGGCCGCGAAGGCCTCGAGCGTAATCTCGGCTCCACGGCCGAACTCCAGATCACCCGGGTAGATCCAAACGGGAACGTCCGTCGGGAGGGCGTGTTTGGCCCGAAGCGCCTCCCGTTCCGCGGTCGTGGGCTCGGCCAGCGGCGGCACGGACGGTGGAATCACGCGAAGAGCGCTCTCGCCGACCCCCTCTCGTCGGAATCGCTCGTACGCGAATCGAGACAGTGCGACGGTGGCATCGGCGAACAGTAGCTTGCGGACAGCCACGTCCTCGGCGGGCACGCTGCACACGGTGTGGACGCTCGGCACTCGTCGAACCGCACGCGCCAAGCGCCCAGCGGCAGAGCTCTTGGGGTTCGGGGCGAAAAAGAAGTGCCACAGGTCCGTCGACCGTCCGAGCATGAGGTGACGCAGGACGCCCAGGTTCTCCCTCACGCTCGGAGCAAACCCTGCGGCGGTCGCGGGGCCATACACCGTTTCGATGCGCCCACCCTCGATCGGGCACGCCTGCCCGGGGCGGCCCATCACCACGGGCGTGTGACGCCGTAGATGCCCCGCGATGTCGCGGACCAGGTTCTTGCTGCTGTCGTTCCAAGGCGGTGCAACCGGCTTGGACACGAAGAGGACTTCGGCCATTGGCCCACGGGGGTAGGCCCCTTCGAGGGGCGCTGCAAGTGCTTGACCTGTGAATGCACAGGCGATAGCCATTCGCTCATGCTTGCGGGGAGAACCATCGCCGTCGTGATGCCGGCGTATAACGAGGCGAAGCTGATTCGCGGCGCCATTGAGGGCGTCCCCGGCTTCGTCGATCACATCATCGTCGTCGACGACGCGAGCCTGGATGGGACGACGACGGTGGCCCGAACCTCCGAGCGCCCCATCGAGCTGATCGAGCACGAGACCAATCAGGGCGTGGGCTCGGCGATCACGACCGGATGCCGGCATGCGCTCCTCCTCGGCGCGGACCTCACAGCGGTGATGGCCGCCGATGGACAGATGCACCCCGAGGACCTGCCGGCACTCCTAGCGCCGCTCATCGCCGGAGAGGCCGACTACGTCAAAGGCAACCGTCTAGGTTGGCCCGCCGCGAACAAAGCGATGCCCTGGCATCGTTGGCTCGGCAATCACGTGTTCTCGTTGCTGACGAGGCAGGCCGTAGGCGTCGACCTCCAAGATTCGCAGTGCGGGTACGTGGCCATGAATCGTTACACCAAGGAAGAGCTCGACTGGGACCGCGTGTGGAAGGGTTACGGATACCCGAACGATGTACTGAGTTGCCTGACGCTCGGTGGACTGCGGGTCGGGGAGGTTCCGGTGCGGCCCGTCTACGGGCAGGAGCGGAGCGGCATTCGGCTACGGCACGTGTTCTTCAGCATTCCATTTGTGATCGTGCGCGCGTGGCTCCGCCGGTTCACCCGGCGACGAGAGCTCGCGCCTCAACGAATGCTATAGAGCCTCCATGGCCCACATCGACATCTTCAATGGGGATGCCGACGGCATCTGCGCGCTCACCCAGTTGCGCAACGCCGAGCCGGTGCAGAGCAGGCTCATCACGGGCGTGAAGCGGGACATCGCCCTGGTGGCGAAGGCCGAGGCTTCGGCCGGCGACCAAATCACCGTGCTCGACCTCAGCTTCGACAAGAACCGCGACGGCGTGCTGAAGGCGCTCGAGGCAGGCGCGGGGGTCTTCTACGTCGACCACCACTTTGCCGGCGAGATCCCCGAGAGCGACAAGCTCACCACCATCATCGACACCGACTCCAACGTGTGCACGAGCCTGCTGATGAATGGGCACTTGAAGGGGAAGCACGTCGAATGGGCGGTAACCGGCGCCTTTGGTGACAACCTCAAAGCAAGCGCCCGCACCATCGCGGCGCCGCTGGGCCTCAGCGAAAGGCAGTTGACCCTGCTCGAGAACCTCGGCATCTACATGAACTACAACGGCTACGGCTCTTCGCTCGAGGATCTACACTTCGCGCCAGCGGAGCTCTTCGAGCTGGTGCGTCCGTACGCTACGCCATTCGCGTTCGTCGAAGAGGCGCGCGACACCTTCGAGAAACTCGAGACCGGCTACAAGGAGGACATGGCCGCCGCCGCCTCGGTAGAGCCCACGCTCGAATCCGACAAAACGGCGGTCTTCATCTTCCCGAACGAGCCCTGGGCCCGCCGCGTCTCGGGCGTCTACAGCAACGACCTCGCCAACGCCTCCCCAAGCCGAGCCCACGCCGTCCTCACCGAACGCCCCGACGGCACGTACCTAGTCAGCGTCCGCGCCCCGCTCGAGAACAAACAGGGCGCCGACGAGCTCTGCCGACAGTTCCCGACAGGTGGAGGGCGTGGCGCCGCGGCCGGGATCAACGCCCTGCCGGGCGACCAGCTCGATGCCTTCGTCGATGCGCTTGCATCGTCCTATTCATAGTCGTTCGGGACGCTGACCGCCGTGAAGACAAGTCGTGGCGACGTTCAACGCCGTCGGCGACGCTGACCGTCGGCGTCGTTCGGAGCGATCGTCCGCCCTACCGCCGCCGATGGATCAGGGTTTGCCGATACCGGACCACAGGCTTTCGTGCAGTAGATTGAGCGTGCACCCGGTGTCCGGAGCGGGGTCGCCTAGCATGAGGCGGCCGTCGATCGTCAGAAACGCGGCGCCGTGGATCGCGGACCACGTGAGTAGGCCGGCCTCCTTCACGCCTCGCGACAGCAAGCCTTCCTCATCGCAGCGCACGAGGATTCCTTCGAAGGCTTCGAACGCCGCGTCGCCCGCCTCGCAGAGCTCCGGGATGTCGCGGGAGGGCATCCAGCCGAACATCAATCGGAAGAGCTCGGGATGTTTGGACGCGAACTGTAGGTAGCCCATGCCGGCCTGTCGAAGCTGCGCCTCGCCGTTGGGGGCGTCCTCCTGACCACCAAGGATTGCAGCGCGGAGCTTCCGAAAGCCCTCGGTCGCCAATGCGGCCAGGAGTGCATCTTTATCCTCGAAGTGCCGGTATGGCGCGCCTGGGGTGACGCCGAGCTGGCGGCCCACCTTCCTCAAGGACAGCCCTGAAGGACCGGCTTCCTCGAGGAGGGACTCGGCCGCCTCGAGCAAGGACTCACGTAATTCGCCGTGATGATAGGCTTTTTTAGCGCAAAGCATACTGGAGTGTAACTTGATCATGGCTTCTTTGTAAACACTGTTGACATTAAAAGTGAACGCCGTATACATTGATGTATACAGCGAATACATCGGAGGTCAACATGAACAAGTCACTACTCACAATCGGAATCGTTCTCTCACTTGGAACCGTCGGCTGCGCCGGCTTTGGCGTGCAGCAGGCCTCCAGCCTTACCGCACAGCTTCATCGGGAGCGGGGGGTCGACAGCCTTTGGAGCGCCACCGAGCCCGGGCCAAGCCAGGGCCTCGAGACTCCCCGCTACGCCGATCAGGCGCTCGGAGACCTATGGACCTCAGCCGAATCAGCGGATTCTGCCCGCGAACTAGAAACCAACCAAAACAGAGGTGTCGGCGACCTATGGAACCCATCGTCGGTTACTCGCAGTTGGGAGATCTCGAACGACGCCCCGTCCACAACCCGAACCTTCGGAGGCTCCTCTCCCGCTGGAGTTTGGTACTAGCGCCCACAAGATTACAAAATGTTAAGTTGCCGGGCCCAGAGGATAGTTTACATTAGGTAAAGAATGACCCTGCTCGTCGACAGTCAAGAGAGCCTGCCCCCGGCGAAGCCGATCCCACGCCACAAAGGGCACTGGCTCTGGGGCGGCACCTTCGATTTTCAGCGCAGCCCGGCTGAGTTCCTGATCGAGGCCCACGAGAAGTACGGCGACGTGTTCGTGACGCGGGTGTTGACCGGTCAGTCGTACTTCATTCGCGACCCTGAGGTCGTCAACGCGATCAACGTCACGCACGCCAAGCACATCTACAAACCGAAAGTGGTGAAGCAGATGTGGAAGCCGTTCCTTGGGAACGGGCTCGTGCCGAACGACGGGGAATCGTGGAAGCGGCAGCACAAGTTGCTGCTGCCTGGCTTCCACAAGCTACGCATCGATGCGTACGCGCCGACGATGGCTGACTACACCGCCGACATGGTGCGCGGTTGGAAGGACGGCGAGCAACTCGACTTACGGGACGAGATGGTGGAGCTCACGCTTCGTGTCGTCGCTAAGACGCTCTTCGACACCGACCTCGCGCACGACTCCGAGATCATCCACCAAGCGATGGCAGACATCGTCGAGGCGTTGATCGACCATGCCCAGACGCCGATTCCGACGCCGCGCTGGTGGCCGTCAAAGCGCAACCGGCGAATGGTGCGGGCGCTCGACTCGATGGATGGCGTCATCGAGCGCTTGGTGGCTGCGCGTCGACAGGAGGATAAGGACCGCGGCGACTTGATGTCCCACGCGGTGTTCGCAACCGATGAGCAGGGCAGCATGTCGAACAAGCAGCTCCGCGACGAGCTGATGACGTTGATCTTCGCCGGCCACGAGACCACCGCGCACACTCTCACGTGGGCTTGGTACCTGCTGGCGACCAACCGCGACAAGCTCGCGAAGGCGCAACAGGAGATCGACGAGACAATCGGTGGGAGACCTATTGGCGTCGACGATCTCCGCGACCTTCCGTACCTCGAAATGTGCCTCAAGGAGACGCTTCGCCTTCTGCCTGCGCCGTGGATCTACGCCCGTGAGGCACAAGCCGATCTGCGGTTGGGTGACTATGACTTTCCGAAGGGGGCGATTCTCGCGATCAGTCCGCTTGCCACCGGGCGCAACGACAAGTACTTCGACGACGCGCTCGAGTTCCGACCGGAGCGTTGGACACGCGAGTTCGAGCGTCAGCTTCCGAAGGGAGCATACGTACCGTTTGCCGCCGGTCCCCGTGTTTGCCTTGGCAAACAGTTCGCCATGATGGAGATGCGAATCATTCTCGGGACGCTGATTCAGAACGTCGACATAAACCTCCTCGAGGGTTTCGAGCCGGACTTCCTCTCCGAAATCTCACTCAACCCCGGCGAGCGCGGCATGCAGATGAAAGTTCGTTTCCGGGATGGCGCGCCCGTCTTGGCCGGCCACCGCGACGCGAGGCGAGGGGTTTCGGGCACACACGCAGCCTGAACCACCGCCACCCAATAAAGATACCCATACACGAGGTATCCTCGCGTTTCG
>CAXMRN010000217.1:0-6789 GCA_964195565.1 uncultured Polyangiaceae bacterium
GCGAGCTCGAGGCGGATGTTTCGCTCGGCGAGCTCGGGTTTGAGCTGGTCGGCGAGGTCTTCGAAGAAGGTGTGTAGGTACACTCGCCGAATCAGGATGCGGCGCTCGCCCTTCGCGAACGCGAGCGTTTCGCCCATCATCGTCTTGAGGAGCTGAACCTGGCGACGCACTGCCGCTGCCGCCTCGCCGCGCTTTTCCTCATCGTCTTCTTGGACGAGGAGCTGCGTGTAGCCCGAGATCACGGTGAGCGGAGTCTTCAGGTCGTGGAGCATGCTCGAGAGGAACCTGCCGAGCGTGCTCAGGCGCTCCTGACGCGCCCTTTGCGCACGCGATTGTGCCTGCGCGATGGCTGTCGAGAGGTGGCCCGCGATCACGGTGGCCATTTTGAGGTCGTCGTCGAGAAACGGTGCGCGGCCGCCCGACTTGTTGAGGAGCTGTAGCGCCCCAGCGCCGTCGTCCCACCGCAGCGGCACGCACAGCACCGACTTCGGATGATACCCAACCTCATCCGAGATGTGGGACGAGTGTCGCGGGTCGTCGTCGACCCGGTTGACGATTTGAGGGCGGCCGTTCTCAGCGACCCAGCCGGAGATGCCCTGCCCGGCTTTGATCTTCATCTTCTTCACGCGGTCGGGCTCGCCGCCGACCGCAGCGCGAAAGGTCAGGTCGCCGGTGTATTGGTCCGCCAGCAAAATCGATGCGGCCTCGGCGTCGGTTGCGCGCATCGTGCGCGCAAGCACACCGGCTAACAGGTCGTCGAGCTCCATCGCGCTGGCTGCGACCTGTGTGATCTCGAACAGGACGTCGAGCTCGCGAATCTTCTTTTCGAGCTGCTCTTTGGTTTCGAGAAGTTCGATGTTCTTGCCGACCACCGACAGAAAGAGCTTCGAGTTCTCGATCGAGACGGCGGCGTGACTTGCCAGGGCCGTCAGCAGGGCCTCGTCCCCGAGAGTGAAGTGCCCCTCATGCTTGTTGAGGACCTGAACCACGCCGATGGTCCGCCCGTGCTGGTTCTTCATCGGCACGCAGAGCGTCGACCGTGTCCGATATCCAGTGGTGCGGTCCCATTCCGCGTCGAAGCGAACGTCTTGATAGGCGTCCTTGATATTGAGGGGCTTGCCGGTGCTGGCGACCGCCCCGGCGAGGCCCTCGCCTGGCTTGAGTCGAATTTCGCGGACCTCCTCGCCCTGGATCACCTTGGACCAGAGCTCGTCCGTCTCTTCGTCCAACAAGTACAGGGTCGACCGATCGGCCTCCATGACTTCGGAGATCCGGTCGAGGATCATCTCGAGCAGCTCGCCGAGGTCCAATGTGGACCCCAGCGCCGAGCTAATATCCTGCAGCGCCCGTAGTTTGGCCCTCTCGCGGTCTACGACACTTTGCAGTCGTAGCGCCTCCTGGCCGTCTCGGTCGCCGTCTGAAGCCATACTGAGGTTGATACTCCCCCGAACCGGGGCAAAGAATCAACGGGCTTCAGAGGGGCTCTATTCCCCTTCGCGCAATTCCGCCCGATCGCCCATGCGAACCGCCCTCGTGGCCTTCTCGAGAAGGATCGCGGTGGTGTTTGGCTGCACGTTGACCGCTCGGCCGATGGCCACCACCTCCCAGGGATAGTGCTCCGGCTCGTCCGGGAGAGGCACCGTGGTTTCGATTTCCCGGCCGATCTTGCCCTCGGCGCTCCGTCGCCACTCATCGCCCTGTCGGACGATATAGAATCGATTGCCGATGGCCACGCCTTGTTCCGCCCCGACGTCGACGAAGACGATCTGGTTGGTCGAGGGGAGCTTGCGAGGATAGAGGCTCGCGATGATCGTGGCCCGCAACGAATGCTCGGCGGGGACGACGCTGACCCAGTAGAAGTTCCGCTCGATCGGAGCGATACGGAAGCCTCGCTCGATGCCCTCGAGCGATCGCAGGACGAGCCCGTGGCCGAGCTGGCGCTTCTGGTCGTAGTCCTCGAGCTTGAACGCTCCGATGATGCGAATGAGTTCGCCGCTTTCCGTCGACTCTCGTTCGTCTTTCTCGATCGTCCGGAAGACCGTGTAAGTGCGGCCGACCTCTGGCTCGACGTCCTCGTTGAACCGGACGTACAAGACGTCGGTTTCGGCCATCATCATGTGCTCTTCTCTGGCGCCAATGACGTAACCCGCATCCTTCAATGCCTCAGCATTGAGGAAGCCGTACTCCGCCTGAAAGACCGCAGGGGCGGTGATGCCGGAGAACCGCTTCGTCCGCTTGAAGCCCGTCGGCGCCACCTCGACGACGTCTCCGTCCTCGGGGCGGAGCTGAACCTGGGCGTCCGGGTAGATCCAGTGGGGGTTGGTGATGTCAGGGTTGTACGACCAGACCTGCGGCCACCTGTAGGGGTCGCCGTAGTACGCCTGTGTGATGTCCCAGAGGGTGTCGCCCTCTTTCACCGTGTGCGTTTGAGGCATGTCCGAGGGGACCTCCACCTTGGCCTTCTCGGTCCCGGGGTCCTCCTCGACCTGTGCGATTGCCGTACCCGCAATCAGCACGGCCACCAAGCTCGTCCATCCCACCAACTTCATGATGCATCCTCCCGCAGCGCCAAACGCGCCGCCGCGGTATCCGGGAACTGCTCCCTAACTTTGTCGAAGTAAGCCTGAGCGCTCACGGTATCCCCGCGCCTCAGATAGATTTGTCCAATCCGGTACAGCGCGTCCGGGGCTTTGTTGCCCCACGGATGCAGCTTCTCGATGCGCTCGAAGTAGCGAAGCGCCCGGCTGTATTCGTGCCGTAGGTAGTGGATTTCCCCGCACCAGAACAACGCGTTGTCCGTATACGGATGACTCGGATGGGCCGACGCAAACGCGTCCAGCTCGGAGAGGGCTTCCTCAAACCTCTGCTCCCGAATCAAGCTCAAGCCCTTGCGGTACCCTTCGACGCTGACCTCTTTGCGGGAGGGCGTCTGGGCGACGGGCTCCGCTTCCACGAATGGCGGAAGGTCCGGGACGTCCGAGGTCACCGGCAAACGCTCATCGACGACCTTGCCGTCGAGTCGGAGCACCGGCTGCATCTCGAGCGCCGCGTGCTTGTCCTTCGCCCACGGAAGCTCGTCACCCCCTGACGCGTTCCGACCACGCGCGGGCGCGTGCTGTTTCTCGCCCTTGAGCTCCTGGACCTCCGACCTGGCCAAGGCCAGCTGGCCGCGAAGGGTGCGAAGCTCCTGCTCTTGCTCGTCGTTCTGCACGCGAAGGGCGGTGAGTTCGGCATCTCGGGTGGCGGCGCCGGACGCACTAGAGGCACCGCGGGCGTTTGAATGCGCCCCGACCGAGCCGCACCCGATCAGTATCGATACACCAGCAACTACGAAGAGCGTCCTCACGGCATAACCCCGCATTTGGATCGTAGGGTTCCGACGGGACCTCCGTCAAAAAAGACGTGGCCTATTGCCAGGTGCCAAGTGCTCGAAATCGCTGATATCGTTGGGCCACCAGGGCATCGCCAGAAAGGCCTTTCATGGCGTCGAGATGGTGCCGCAGGCGCCCCCGGAGGGACTCGGCCGCCGTTTCGGGCTTGCGGTGTGCGCCGAGTGCAGGCTCGGGGACCACCTCGTCGATGATCCCGAGCCGCTTCGCGTCGTGGGCGAGCAGCCGAAGCTGCTTGGCCGCTTCCGCTCCTCGCGTCCCGTCGCGCCACAGAATCGACGCGCAGCCTTCGGGGGTGATGACGCTGTAGGTGGCGTACTCGAACATGAGCACCTGGTTGGCGACCCCAATCGCGAGCGCCCCGCCCGAGCCCCCCTCGCCAATCACCGTGCATACCACCGGGACCCGCAGCCCGCTCATGGTCTCGATGGCGTGGCCGATCGCTTGGGCTTGGCCGCGCTCCTCGGCGCCAAGGCCCGGATAGGCACCGGGGGTGTCGATGAAGGTGAGGACCGGGCGCCCGGCCTGCTCGGCGAGCTTCATGACGCGGATCGCTTTTCGGTAGCCCTCAGGGTGGGCCATGCCGAAGTTGCGCAGCGCTTTGTCGCGCGCAGTTCGGCCCTTTTGGTGGCCGATAATCGCAACGATTTCACCCTCGAAGCGAGCAAACCCAGAAATGATCGCGGGATCGTCTCGGAACGTTCGGTCCCCATGCAGCTCGACAAAGTCCTCGAAGAGGAGCGCGAGGTAGTCGCGGAGGTACGGTCGGTCGGGGTGCCGGCTCAACTGGACCTTTTTCCAGACGTCGAGGTCGGCGTAGAGCTTGCGCTGCAGGTCCTCGGCCTGGGCCTCCATGGTCGCGATTTGGCCCTCGATGGCCTCGGCTTCGGGGGCGCCCGACTCGGTCAGTTCCCTGAGGGCCGCGATCCGCTCTTCCAGCTCTACCAGAGGCGCTTCGAAATCCAGGTGGCCCATCTCTCCTTGGGCTTCGCATATCTGCCCGGAGCGGCAAGCGCCGGCCTGGCTACTCGCGAACGGCGCGGCCGAGCAATTTGAACACCCGGATGGGCTGAGCCTTGCCCTTCACCTTCTCGGGCGGCAGCTCCTCGAGCTCGAAGTTGCCCTCGAGCTTGGCGAGGGTGCCTTCGCTCATCAGGATCTCTCCGGGCTTAGCCAACGAGCAGAGCCGTGAGCCGGTGTTCACCGGGTCGCCGATGACCGTGTACTCGAGCGCCTGGCTGCTTCCGATGTACCCGGCGACCACGTCTCCGGTGTTGATCCCGATCCCGATTTCGAACGGGGGCAGCCCGTGGGCTTCGTGCGGTGCGTTGAGAGTCACGAGCGCTTCCTGCATCTCGAGCGCGGCGCGCGCGGCGCGAATCGGATCGTCAGGATGTGAAACCGGCGACCCAAAGAGCACCATCATCTCGTCGCCAATGAACTTGTCGAGCGTGCCCTCGTAGCGAAACACGATCTCGACCATCCGCTCGAAGTACTTGTTGAGCGCATCGACCACGATCTGCGGGTCGGAGGACTCGCTGATGCTGGTGAAGCCCCGAATGTCGGCGAAGAGGATGGTCGTCTCTCGGAGCTCGCCGCCCTTTTTGACCTCGAGTTCTCCTGACAGCACCTGCTCGGCGATGTCCGGTGAAAGCAATCGGCGGAATCGCTCGCGCGTCACGGCTTCCTGCTCGAGTTTCTTAGCGAACAGGGTGTTCTGAACGGCGACGGCGGCCTGGCTGGCCACCGTTTCAAAGAGCGCTAGATCCTTCTCGGTGAACACGTGTGTGGCCAGCTTCGAGTCGAGCATCATCACGCCCAGGACCGTTTCATTGTGAAGCAGCGGCACGCACATCGTCGAACGGATGCCCTGCATGATGACCGACTGTGCGCTTTGAAATCGCGCGTCCGCCGAGGCGTCGTGTGACAGGACGGCCTCCTTTTCACGGACGACCGTGTCGAGCACCGTTTTCGAGACGATGACCTCTTGTTCGGGGTCGACGCCCTCCCCCGTTCGCACCGACACGGGTTCGAGAATGTTTTGGTCGTTGTGTAAGAGGACCACGCCCCGATCCGCAGGCACGAGCCGAAACGCCACCTCGAGGATCTTGTTGCACAACGATGTGATGCTCGTGCCGAGCTCGATCGCTTGGGTCACCTCGTAGCTCGCCCGGAGCTTTTCGTAGTCGCGGCGCAAAGACGCGTCGTCCTGAATCAGCTCTTCGGCGAAGAAGGTCTTCTCTGCGAGGATAGAAACCTTCGCACGAATCAGCGGGCCCGCATCGGTGTCACCGATCTTGAAACGGTTGGTGGCTTCGCGGGACTCTCCGCTCAGGAGCGCCTCGAACGACACCCCCACCGGCCTCTCTTCGGGTTCGAAGACGATGCGTGTGGAGCCGATGGTGATCTCGTCGCCGGGCGCGAGCGGGCGGTCCTGGCTGACCCGGTCGCCGTTGACATACGTGCCGTTGAGCGAGCCCAGGTCTTTGAGGACGTAGCGGTCCTCGATCAGCTCGATGTGGCAGTGCTCCTTGGACACGACGCGGTCGAGGACCTGATGTGTGTTCCGCGGATGCCGTCCAAGCGAATTGTGACGGAAGAGCTGACGCTCCTGCCGCCCGCTTGGCCCCATGATACTGATGCGAGCCATAACCCCGCTTCCAGGCTACCTGGGGCGTTCTCAGGCTGCAAAGATGGCGCGGTCGGTCGGAAGGCCCGACCCTCAGGCCGAGGGGTCGTTGGCCTTGGTCTCGATGATGAATTCTTCGACCGCGCCTCGGACCGAGCGGGAGAAGTAGACCTTCTGGTCGGCGATTTCGCGGAGCGCGGTCACGACCGGCCGGTTTTTGCTGCGGACCAGCGCCGGGGCGCCTTTGATGAGCTGGCGGGTCCGCCGGGCGGCCAAGATGACCAACGCAAAGCGGTTTTCCTCGTGTACCAAGCAGTCTTCGACGGTAACTCGTGCCATAGGGGCCGGAGGCTAGCAGGCCTCCTCCTCCCCGGCAAATCTGTCCCAGGGGCGCTCCGAAAAAGCCTATGGACAAGGCTTGACTCGCCCAATTTCAGGATTAGGTTGCCGGCCCAATCAGCACTCTCTAGTGAGGAGTGCCAACAGATTACCGGGTAGCATAACTGCCCGAAAACGGAGGGGTAAATGGCCATTCGTCCATTGCATGACCGCATCTTGGTCAAGCGAGTTAAAGAAGAAGAGACAACCAAAGGCGGGATCATCATTCCCGATACCGCCAAGGAAAAGCCAATCGAGGCCAAGGTGGTCGCGGTGGGTACCGGGCGCATCCTCGATAGCGGAGAGGTCCGAGAGCTTGCTGTGAAAAAGGGCGACCTCGTCCTGTTCGGCAAGTACGGCGGCACGGAGGTCAAGATCGATGGTGAAGACCAC
>CAXMRN010000218.1:0-6572 GCA_964195565.1 uncultured Polyangiaceae bacterium
GTTCAGATACTCCACCGCATACTCGCGGTCGCGAAGCCTTTCGAGCAACGTCTCTTCATAGTCCTGTGCACGTCTACCCATCACTCAACTCCGGTAGTCATTCCAGTAGGCCCTCGCGCGGTCGATATCCCGCTTCTGAGAACCTTTGCTCCCGCCGCACAAGAGTACGACGAGCGTGTCACCATCCTGTCCAAAGTAGATGCGGTATCCAGCGCCGAAGTGGACCCGTAGCTCCGAGACGCCCGCTCCGATTCGTTTGCAGTCGCCGAGGTTGCCACGTTGAAGCCGCAAGAGTCGGGCGTCGATTGCGGCTTTGACCTTTTGACCCTTGAGTTCATCGAACCACTCTCGCCAGGGACATCTGCCATCGGCGGTCTCGTAGAGAACCAGCTTCCGCGGCCGGGCTTCCATACTAAGTGTCCTCTAAAAGGGACATCGAGTCAACTTGCCGAAGAGACATACGATGTCTATCGGCCCGTCTCTCAATGGATTGCTCGAGAAACGCGGAGGACGGGAACGCAGGCTGATTGCCATGGTGAACCCACTACGCCCGCTAAGCTCGCGACGCTGCCGTAAGCCGACACTCGAGGAATGCTAGGCTGCGCGCGTGGACCAAGCTTCGATCGAATCGATTAACTATTGGATGGGGATGGCGGGGACCGTCGCTTTCGCGGTGACGGCGGTGCTGGCGGTCGCCCCACGAGGCATCGATATCTTTGGCGTCGTCGTGCTCGGCGTCATCACCGCCATCGGCGGCGGCACGCTGCGCGATGTCATCATCGATGCGCCGGTGTTCTGGGGAACCGACCTCATGTACATCTGGGTCGCGGTGGCCGCGAGCCTGGCGGCGTTCTCGGCGAACTCGCTGTTCACCAAGAAAGAGGTCTACAGCTTGATGCTGTACCTCGACGCGCTAGGCGTGGCTCTGTTCGGGATTCAGGCGACCGCCAAGGTTTGGGACCTGGGCTTCGGTCTACCGCTCGCGCCTGTTCTCTTGGGGGTCGTGACGGCCATTGGCGGTGGCCTCATTCGTGATGTGCTCGCCGGGCGGCAAAACCTGCTGATGAAGCGTGAGCTCTACGCAATTCCGGTGCTGCTGGGCTGCACAGCGTTCGCGCTGGTTCTGAAATACTTGCCCGAGCAACGCTTGATGGGCGAAGCCGTTTGTGGGTTGGGCATCTTCGCGTTCCGCGCCGCAGCCATTCACTGGAACCTTTCGGTCCCCGACTGGCTGGCCACCAAGACCAAAGAGCAAAGCTGAGCTCAGGCGTCGACCGGGTTGGCGATCCATCGCCACTTGTGCGCAAGCGCGCGGCCGACCACCAGACCCATGGCGATGGCGAGCAGGACGCTGACCAAGGTCGTCAAGTCATGCACGCCGGTGATCTTCTCTCCCGACACCCAAGTCTCGAGTTGGCGCAAACCATGCGAGCCTGGAGACAGCGCAAAGACGATGGGCACCAGCAGTACGAAAGACGGGATCGACCGCGGTTTCCGTGCCTGCCACAGTGCCAGAATCGTACCGACCGTCATCGCGATGAAGGTGCCGCCCAACCCGCCGTAGGCCATCGTGGACACCTGTGCGACCGCCGTCACGATCCAGAGCGTCACGACTGCCGGGACGAACTGCTTCAGACTCATGTTGAAAGCGAGCAGGATCCCAATCACGAACACGAAGCGCCCGGGGTAGGCCGCCCACCAGGCGAAGGCGTCGTGCGGCCCGGTGGGGAAGAGCTCCGCCACAGCCGTGCCGGTGAGGGCGATGGCTATGAACGCGCCGGTCACCTGAAGCACGAGCATGATCATGCTGTAGAACAGCCGATCGACACCGGCCGACCAGTTGCCCTCCGACAGCTCGTAAGCTTGCGTGCTGATCGAGTCTCCCGGAATGAACACGAACGTGGACGAGATCAAGAGCAAGCCAGGTGCGGCGGCCGTCCATCCGTATTTGTAGGCAACCATGACGATGACGCCGCTCGCGAACGTGGCCACGAGCTGGGCAATCTTGCCGAACCCTGCGACACGATCGGCAGCGACGAAGGCGAGCCCAGTGGCCATGCCCGTGATCCCTGCCCAGAGGATCCCTTCCCAGGTCCCGACCACGTCGACGGCAAAACCGATCGAGACGATGACGACACCTAGCCAATTGAGGAATGGCGGATACGGCGGTTCTTTGTCGTGCAGAGCTTTGAGCGACTCTCGCGCCTCGGCGACCGAGAGCTTGCCGGAGTAGATGTCGGCGAGCAGGTCCTTGAGGGTCTGCGTGTACGCCATCGGCGGGAACCCGGGGATGCCGCCTTTGACGAAGGTCATCTCCTCATCGGCCTCGAGTTTGATCATCGCGAGCTGGGCTTCCATCGCGACGGTCGTGTCGGCATAGCCGTACGTTCGGCCGACTCGCTCGACCATCTCCTCGTACCCCACGACGCCTTCCCAGCTCCACGCGAGAAGCTGCTGGCTCAGCTCACGCAAAAGCGCGCGCACCTCGTCGGCATTGGCCTTCTGTCCCGTCTCACTGGCTCCGCTCACGTTCAGTTGCCCCCGAGGAAATCCATAGTCACGTAGGCGTGGGTCCGCACGCCGAGCTCCATGCCCGCGTCCACCACGTAGTATTTTTCGTTGTGGTTGGGAACCATGTCGCCCTCGAGCGTCCCCCGTTTGCCGAAGGTGACGTTCTGGGTCCCGATCATCACGTACATACCGCCGACTGCGCGGATGAACTGCGAGGCATCGTCATACGCCATCATCGGGGGAACGACGTGGACCTTGTCTGTGCCGGCGACACGCTCGAGTGATGGACCCATCTTCTGGATCCACTCCTTGGTATTGACTCCCGAAGGCACCTGCTGCTCGAATTCGATAGTCGCCGTAAGCCCGTGCATCGCCGCGGCGTGCTCCACGATCCGCTTCATCCGCATTTCCACATCGTCCATGATGTCGTCATTGGTGGCGCGCATCGTTCCCTGCACCTCCGTGTGGTCACCGATGATGTTGCTGCGGCCGACAGTATCCACCTTGCCGATCGAGAGCGTCACGGCTTCTGTGGCCGGAACCTGACGGTAGATCTGCGCGAATCCGTTCGTGATGGCGGCCAACACGGGGAGGGTGTCGAGGCCGAGCCAAGGCATCGAGCCATGCACCTGCTTGCCCTGGATCTTGATGATGAACAGCGTCGAGGCCGCGGTCATCGTGGGATCCCCGTAGCCGATGTTGTTTAGAGGGAAGCCGGTCGTATGAACGGCGAAACACGCATCCGGCTTGGGATCGTCGAAGATTCCAGCCTTGAGCATGGCTTCTGCACCGAAGGGCTCGCCGAGCGGCGGGCCCTCTTCGGCTGGCTGAAAAACGAACACAACCGTGCCGGGGATCTCGTCGCGCATCTCTGCAAGTACTTCGGCAGCGCCCATCAGCATTGCGCAGTGCGCGTCGTGGCCGCATGCGTGGGCGACCGGAAAAGGCCCTCCTGGATAATCGTTGTCCACCACCGTCGACTTGAACGGCACGTCAGCCTTCTCAATTACTGGGAGCGCATCGAAGTCCGCGCG
Source organism: uncultured Polyangiaceae bacterium (assembly GCA_964195565.1). Classification (GTDB taxonomy): domain Bacteria; phylum Myxococcota_A; class Polyangia; order Polyangiales; family Houyiibacteriaceae; genus SG8-38. The sequence continues at coordinate 3,546 of CAXMRN010000218.1, forward strand.
CAACGCCATCACCTTGCCTGGCTTCCCCCCTCTGAGAATCCCGACGACTCCCGTTGGAGCGATGTCGGTTCTCACCGAGTCCAACTTCAGGGACTTGAGGTGATCGGCGACGACTTTCGCGGTGCGAAACTCACGGTTCGAGAGTTCTGGATTCTGGTGAATATCTTGCCGCCATGCGACGACCTTCGGCTGAACTTTCTTCGCCAGCTGATCAATTCGATCGTGAGCATCGCCACGCTCGTGTCCTTTCCCGCTCGCGGGATGTGGCGTGATCTTCGCGTCTTTGTCGACGTGTACGCAGGGCATGCTCGTGTCTCCTCGAATGTTTGATCTAGCGGGGCGACGAGTCTCAGTCGTCCGACCGGATTAAGTCAAGAGTACGTTCGCGTGCCGACTAGGACGCCGCCGTAGCCGCCGCCGAAGCCATACATCCCGATGTCGATGAGCTCGTCGGGCGCCTTCATCCACTTCGCAAGAAGGGAAGTGAGAAGCGAGCCCAAGAAGGACCAAAGTGCGGCCTGCCAAGAGGAATACGCCACCCCCACGAGGATCAGGGCGCCCGAAATCACGTTGCCCGACAGGACACACTGCCCGATGCCCAACAGGGTGATCTTGGCCCATTGAACGACGGGATTGGAATGGGTCTCGGCTGTCATGGCTCACCCTCCTCCGCCGGGCTGGGTCCATCCCGCAGGCGAGCCCGGATTGAAGCCCAAGGCGGGCCGGCATGTCCGGCCATTTCGCGCCATTGATCGCATTCGGGCTTCGCCGGACCCGTAGGTCGCGTCACCCTCTAGCGCGGCAACCACTCCAGGGCACCCATCAAAGCTGCGAGTCGATAAAAGGCATCCACTTGAGGACGCCGACGGTTAGTTTCTGCCAGGTGGTCGCGTAGGGTTCTTTCTCCATGACGACGTCGGGTCCGCCCTGACCTCCCACCCAGCGCAGGTTCTCATGGCCACCTTCGCGGGAGAACTCGACCTGGAAAGCCACCTTGTGAACGTTTGCGTCGAACTGTCTCGAAGACTCGCCGGCGAGTCCGGGGTCCTTGAAGATCAGCCCGATCTCGTTGTTGATGAACAACGAACGCTGATCGAAATTGAAGGAACCGACGAACATGTGCTCGCCGTCGAAAGACATAGTCTTGGCATGCAAGCTGGATTTCTTCAGCCCCGGCAGCCACGTGAACGATTTCCCCTCCCTGTCCTTGAGGGTCTCGTCGAGCTCGAATAGCTGGACACCGCAACGCAGGAGCCGCCTTCGATACTTCGAGTATCCGGCGTGGACCGCCGACACATCATTAGAAGCCAAAGAGTTCGTCAGAACGCGCACCGTGACGCCATCCTGAACCAGCTTGCATAGAGCCTCGGTCGCCTTGTCGCCTGGGACGAAATAGGGAGAGACGATGTCCGCCTCCTTCTTCGCACCGGTGATGTACGGTGCCAGCTGCGAGATCAGCAACTCGTCCTGCCCAGCCTTGCCCAGAGCCTTCTTTTTGGGGGAGTCGTGAATGACCCGCGCTTCTGCCCAACTGAAGGCGAGCGAGCCCGAAGCAAGACCATGTGCGAAGTCCGAATCGCTCAGGGCTTGAACATAAGCCGAGGTGGACTGTTTCTCGTAGAACGCGGCCCTGGCACTTCGCAGATCGTCGACATCGGCCTGACTCCCCTCCCGCACCAGGATATCCACCGGATAGGCGGATTCGCTTCTCCAGTACGCGTCGAACTCCGAAGACACCTCCGCCACCGGTGGGCCGATCGCGAGAACGTCGAGATCGGAAAACGCCACGTCCGTATCGGCATCGAAATACTCATCGCCAATGTTCCTGCCGCCGAGAATCGTCGCTTGGTTGTCCACCGTGTAAGACTTGGCGTGCATGCGATAGTTGATGTCCGTCGCGCGGAACACCGACTGGATCAGTCGGCTGTGTCCCCGCTTCCACGGGTTCCAGAGCCTGACCTCGATGTTGGGGTGCGCGTCCAACGCGACCCAGGTGTCTTCGCCCTGATTGCCATAGATGTCATCGATCAAAATGCGCACTCGGACGCCGCGGTCTGCTGCCCGCAACAAGTCGTACGTCAGCAAGCTGCCCACCGTGTCCTGGTGGTACATGTAGTACTGCACGTCGATGCTCTTCTCCGCTCGTCTGGCCAGAAGAGCCCGGGCAGCAAAGGCGTCGCGCCCATTGGGAAGAAGAAAAACACCCGCGTTGCCGGGATGGGCCGCCAACTCTGTTACAAAATCTCGCCCGAGAGAAGTCACCGCCCCGTCATCGATTGCATTGGACACAGTGCGCCCTGAAATATCAGGCAGACGGTACACGAAGCTCACCAGGAAGACCGTCGTGGCAAAGATGGCTACGAGAAGCATCAGGCGGCGGCCCCACGGCCTCTTTGGCGAGATGGCTTCGGCGCTCACTTCAGGTCTTTCATCATGTACCAACCCGAAGCCCCTCTTAGAGGTCTCGCATGGCTTACCGGTAGGTCAGCGTTTGGCATCTGGATTCCTAGCCGAGCGAGCATATGGCTCTTGGCGTGAAATGGCCAGGTCCTCCCAACCAACGCCGCCGGTGCTTCCTCGGCATCGCCCCCAAGGCCATGCTCTTCGCGAATCACATCGACTCGCTCGCTGCCTGCGGGATCCTCATGGGAGACAACTGGCTCGGCAAACGCATCGTCACCGTGGACTTGTTGGGCGACGACTTCCTCGACGCCGTCAAGACCGGAGACAAGGTCAAGGTGCATGAGGATGGGACGATCGAGGTAGGTTGACCGCGTGCTGCTTAAGCACCTTTCACGCCACTTCGGACACGTCGAAGTCGGGGAACAGGAGCACCGCAGGATGAACCCTGAGCGCTTTGGCGAGCACGAGCGATCGCCCGCGCCCGAGCTCCCGCGCGCCGGTTTCGAGCGCAGACAAGTTGGACTGAGCGATGCCGGTCAGTGCTGCGAGCTCGCTCTGCGTGAGTTCCTGTAGCTCGCGGACAGTGCGCAGCATTTCCCCCGGAGTGACGGAGATGCCCACGCG
>CAXMRN010000219.1:0-14443 GCA_964195565.1 uncultured Polyangiaceae bacterium
TTGAAGCCGTAGCTCATCAGGCTCTGCTCCCAGTCGAGGACGGCGCCCGCGAGAAACTCGATGCTGCGGTTGTCGACCACGACCTTGAGGCCATCAAAGTCGAAGACGAGGTCTTTGTTCGGGCGGATCTTCTTGGCGAAGTAGTAGACGTAGTAGTAGCCGGAGCAGCCACCGCCTTTGACGCCGAGCCGAAGGCCTTCGACTGGCGTGTCGAAGTCGGCGACCTTCTGCTTGGCCATTTCCACGGCTTTGGGGGTCAGGGTGATGCCTTTGGCCTCGCTCATCTGCTCTATGTAAGGCGGGAGGCACCGTTCCGCCAGGTTCACGCCTCGATCACCAGTCGACCGGCTTGCCGGCCGCCCGGCGTGCCCACAACGGCGAGCGCTCCCTGAGGCGCCGAACGGTTTCAATCACGGCGTCTGCGACGGTCTGCACTTCGGCGGCCGTCGTGTGCCGGCCGAGGCCGAAACGCACCGATGCGGCACTCCAGTCCTTGGGAACGCCCATCGCCTCGAGCACGTAGCTCGGGCCTGCCTCTGCGCTGCTGCACGCGGAGCCGCTCGAAACCGACACGACCTCACAGAGATCGAGGAGGAGCTGTGCACCATCGACGTAGCCGAACGAAAGGTTGAGGTTGCCTGGATGTCTTCGCGTCGCCGCCCCGTTGAGCCGAACCTCTTCGAGGCTCTCCACGATACGTTGATTCAACCCGTCGCGAAGTGACTCCACCCGCGCCGCCTCTGCAGGGCCTTCGTCCTTCATGAGCTGAGCGGCCGCCCCGAAGCCAACGACGCCGGGTACGTTGACCGTCCCCGAACGTAGCCCGTTCTCATGGCCGCCCCCGAGGATCTGCGCGACGGGGATGCCGCGCGTTTGCGAAGATCGGCGGACGTAGAGGGCGCCGACGCCCTTGGGCCCGTACATCTTGTGTGCCGAGACGCTCACGAGGTCGACGTTGAGCTCATCGACCGAGAAGGGCAGGTACCCGAGGCCCTGCGCCGCGTCACAGTGAAACGTGATGCCGCGCTCCGCGGTGAGCGCGCCGATCGCAGCGAGATCCTGCACGACGCCCACTTCGTTGTTGGCGAGCATGACGCTCACCAGAGCAGTGTCGTCAGTCAGCGCTTCGGCGACCCTGTCGATCGAGATGAGGCCCTGAGCGTCGACCTCGAGCCAGGTGACCCGCCAGCCCTCACGCTCGAGCGCAGCGCACGGGTCGATGACGGCCTTGTGTTCGGTCCGAACCGTCACGAGGTGCCTCGCCCCCCCACGCTGTGCCTGGGTCGCCCCCCGCAGCCCCAAGTTGTCGCTTTCGGTCGCGCCGGACGTGAAGATGACCTCGTCCGGCTTTGCGCCGATCAACTCGGCCACCTGTGCGCGCCCACGTTCCACGGCGTCCCGCGCGTCCCTTCCGTGCGCGTGGGTCCGGCTGGCTGCGTTCCCAAAACGGGCCCCGAAGTAGGGAAGCATCGCCGCAAGGACCCGCTCGTCGACCGGAGTCGTCGCGTGATGATCCATGTAAATGGGCAGGTCGCTCATCGGTTGGGCTAATCCTAGCGTTGATCTATGCTTCTGGCATGGCTGGAGCGAGCATCCTTTGTGCGACCGATTTGAGCGCCGCAGGCCCCCGGACCGTCGATTTGGCGGTAGCGGCAGCCAAAGCGTTTGGCGTTCGGCTCGACCTCGTCCACGTCCTCGATGACGCGGACTCCTGGTGGCCGGAATCTCCCGAGCTCGAAGCGGCCGCCGAGGCGGCCAAAGAGGACACGACTCGGCATGAAGCCGTGCTCGACGCCGAGCTCCAAAAGGAGCAGGTGCGCTGTGTCGCGGCGGGCATCGAATGCGACGCGTTCGTGGTTCGTGGCAGACCCTGGCGGGTCATCCCGGAGCTGGCCAAAGAACGAGGCTCGTTCTTGATCGCGATCGGTCCGTACGGCTCGAGCGGTCTCCGGTCGGTCGATAGTAGGGGAGCGACCGAGCTGGTCCTGGGCTCGACCGCGCAGCGGGTGATCCGCGCAGCCGATCGTCCGGTGTTCGTCGCGACCGGCGACGCGCCGATCCCCGATGGCCTTCAGGGTACGAATTGGTTTGTCGGGACCGACTTCTCCGAGTCTTCGTTGGCGGCGGTCTCTTGGGCCAAGCGTGCGGCCGCGCGTGTCGGCGGCGAGCTACACATCGCTAACGTCGTCATCCCGGCGGGCGGCGAAGAGAAGCCCGACGAGCAACGAACCTGGCGCCAGGTGCTGCGCGATCAAAGCAAGCTCGAAGCGGGCCAGAAGTTGACCACTTACGTCGAGAAGCACGCGCCCAATGCGCAGGCGCACCAGGTCGTTTCCGCCGACTACGCGTCTCACGCCATGTGTGATGCGGCCAGGAGGGTGCCGGCCGACATCATGGTGGTGGGCACACACCGGCAAGGGGTGCTCGGGCGTCTACTGGTTGGAAGCACCGCGTCTCGCTGCCTCCGCATTGCGCCCGTGCCGGTGCTAATGGTCCCCGAGCAAGCTCGGTAGGCCGTCGAGGCTTTCGGCGTTGTTGTCCTGCTGATACTGCGCGATGCCTTCCTCACCTTTGCTATCCGCCCAGCGCTGAAGCTGATCGCGTCCGCCCTTGTGCTCGTACAGCGGCACGCCGTACCCGCAGGAGTCGCTGATACGGCTCGCGCGGACTCGGATGATCGAACGCACGCCCGGATAGTCGTCGAAGTGGGTGCTCAGGGTTTCGAACTCCGCGTCGTTCGGTTCCACGACGTCGCCCGTCCCGTGCACGCGCACGATCCGGGGCCGCCCGTCATACGCGCAGAACATGACGCAGATGCGGCCGTTCTCTCGGAGGTGCGCGATGGTCTCCACGCCGCTTCCGGTGAGGTCCAAGTATGCGATCGTCCGATCGTCGATGACGGCGAAAGTGCCCGCGAGGCCCTTGGGGGACACGTTGATATGCCCATCAGAAGCCAGCGGCGCGGTCGCCACGAAGAACATCTTCTGTTCGTCGATGAAGCCGCGGAGTTTATCGTCGATCACGTCGAAGATCTTGGCCATGGGCCAACCTTGACACCCACCCGTGCGTACTCTAGATCCCTATATAGGACTGAAACAGTCCGGTATGTAACATACGGAAAATGCTGCGAATTTCAAAGATGACTGACTACGCAGTCGTGCTCGCGACCCACTTGGCCGCCGCCGAGGGGCCGCAGGCTGCGCGCGATCTGGCCCTGCAGACCCAGATCCCGGAACCGACGGCCAGCAAAGTGCTGAAGAAACTGGCTCGCGCCGGGGTCGTGATTTCGCAGCGCGGCCCGAGGGGCGGCTACGCGCTTGCGCGGTCCCCACATGAGATTGGCATCCACGAAGTGATCGAGGCGATCGAAGGTCCGATCGCGGTCACGGAGTGCTCGGACGAGACGACCGATTCGCTCTGCGAGTACGAAACCAACTGTGGGGTTCGAGCCAACTGGCAGCGCATCAACGTCGCGGTCCACAACGCTCTTTCCGAGATCACGCTCGCGGACATGGCGTTCCCGGGCTCGACGGAGCTCGTATGGATCGCGCGCTCGAGCGCGGAAGCTGACCGAACACGCGGCGCCGGGCCGCTGGAGTAACGCATGTCTACGTCCACTGAACAGATCGATGACATCCTCAAGAAAGGGTACGACGCCGGTTTCGTCACCGACATCGAGCAGGAGTACGCGCCACCCGGCCTGAGCGAAGAGATCGTCAGATTCATCTCCAAGAAGAAGGACGAGCCCGAGTGGCTTCTCGAGTGGCGGCTCAAGGCCTACCGCCGTTGGCTCGAGATGAAGGAACCCACCTGGGCCAAGGTCAACTACGCACCGATCAACTTCCAAGACATTTGTTACTACGCGGCCCCCAAGACCAACGAGGACGCGCCCAAGAGCCTCGATGAAGTCGACCCGGAGCTCCTCGCCACCTACGAAAAGCTCGGGATCCCGCTCCACGAGCGTGAGATCCTTGCTGGGGTGGCGGTCGATGCCGTGTTCGACAGCGTCTCGGTCGCTACGACGTTCCGCGAAAAGCTTTTCGAGGTTGGCGTCATCTTCATGTCGTTCTCGGACGCGGTCAAAGAACACCCCGAGCTGGTCAGGAAGTACCTCGGCTCGGTGGTGCCTGTGTCCGACAACTTCTATGCCGCGCTCAACAGCGCCGTCTTCAGTGATGGCTCGTTCGTCTACATTCCGAAGGGCGTACGCTGCCCGATGGAGCTGTCGACGTACTTCCGAATCAACGCGGCGAACACCGGGCAGTTCGAGCGCACGCTGATCATCGCCGACGAGGGGAGCTACGTGAGCTACCTCGAGGGCTGCACCGCACCCATGCGCGACGAGAACCAGCTGCACGCGGCGGTGGTCGAGTTGGTCACCCATGAAGATGCCCAAATCAAGTACTCGACCGTGCAGAACTGGTACCCGGGGGACGAAAACGGCAAGGGCGGCATCTTCAACTTCGTCACCAAGCGCGGTCTGTGTGAGGGCGACCGTTCGAAGATCAGCTGGACTCAGGTCGAGACGGGTTCGGCCATCACCTGGAAGTACCCGAGCTGCATTCTCAAGGGCGACGATTCGGTGGGGGAGTTCTACTCGGTGGCGTTGAGCAATCACCGGCAGCAGGCGGACACCGGCACCAAGATGATCCACCTGGGCAAGAACACGAAGTCGACCATCATCTCCAAGGGGATCAGCGCAGGGCATGGCCAGCAGACTTATCGCGGCGGCGTCAAGATCTCTCGCGGCGCCACCAACGCCCGAAACTACACCCAGTGCGATTCACTACTCATCGGCGACAAATGCGGGGCTCACACGGTCCCCTATGTCGATGTGCGCAACAGCTCGTCAAAGCTCGAGCACGAAGCGACGACTTCGCGCATCGGCGAAGACCAACTTTTCTATTGTCGGCAGCGTGGCCTTTCCGAGGAGGATGCGGTGAGCCTCATCGTCAACGGCTTCGCCAAGCAAGTGCTGAAAGAGCTGCCGATGGAATTCGCAGTCGAGGCGCAAAAGCTCCTCGGCGTTAGCTTGGAAGGAGCAGTGGGCTGATGTTGAAGATCGAGGACCTGCACGTCGAGGTAGACGGCAAGCCCATTCTCAAAGGGATCAACCTCGAGATCGAGGCTGGACAAGTGCACGCGATCATGGGGCCGAACGGCTCGGGCAAGAGCACTCTTGCGTACGTGCTCGCGGGCCGGGATGGTTACGAGGTCACCAAGGGTCGAGTGGTCTACAAAGGCCAAGACCTGCTCGACATGGCGCCCGACATCCGCGCTGCGGAGGGGCTTTTTCTCGGCTTTCAGTATCCGGTAGCCATTCCCGGCGTGAGCAACATTTACTTCTTGAAGGCGGCGCTCAACGCGATTCGCAAGTACCGCGGTGAGGACCCGCTCGACGCGATCGACTTCATGAAGCTTTCCAAAGAGAAAGCGGCGTTGGTGCAGTTGCCCGATGAGCTCACCAAGCGCTCGGTGAACGACGGCTTCAGCGGTGGCGAGAAGAAGCGCAACGAGATTTTTCAGATGGCGCTGCTCGAGCCGTCGCTGGCGGTGCTCGACGAGACCGACTCCGGCCTCGACATCGACGCGCTCAAGGTCGTGGCCGAGGGCGTGAACTCCTTGCGCGGCCCCGATCGGGCCATGCTGGTCATCACACACTACCAACGCTTGCTCGACCACATCGTGCCGGATGTCGTGCACGTGCTGATCGACGGCCGGATCGTTCGGACCGGAGACAAGGACCTCGCCAAGCAGCTGGAGAAGCAGGGGTACAACGAGGTCCGGGGCGCGTTGCAGCCGTGACCAGCCCGAACCGCCAGACGCTCCTCGAGAGCCTGCCTTCCTCGTTTGATACGGGACCGGGATGGCTACGCGCGCTTCGCGGCCGCGCGGCCGGCGCACTTCGAGAGCATGGGCTTCCGACGAAAAGGACCGAAGCCTGGCGGTTCACGCCGGTGCGGGCTGTCGTCGATACTGAGTTCTCGCGGGAAGCCGATGGGGTTCCATCCATCGTCTCGTCGGTCCCTGATGGCGTTTCCGCGCGCAGTCTGAGGCAGGTCCTCGAAGCAGAACCGGAGCTTCTCGAGGGCCGCCTCGGTGTCGATCAAGCGCCAACACACTTCGGCGCCCTCAACACAGCGCTGTTTACTGATGGCCTGTGGATCGATGTTCCCGCGGGCACGGTTGTCGAAGCTCCGATCGAGATCGCGCACCCGATTCCTGCATCATCCGATGCAGGTGTCGTCTATCCGAGGTTGCTGGTGACCGTCGGTGACAACGCCGAGCTGACCCTCATCGAAAGCTATGCGAGCGAGGATGCCAAGCAGCTCACCAACTCGGTTGTCGAGGTCGATCTCGGCCACAACGCCAAGATGAGCCACGTGCGGGTGCACGAGAATGCCGGCATGCAGGTCGGCCGCGTGGATGTTCGGCAAGCCGCGGACAGTGGTTATCGATCGATGGTCGTGACGCTCGGGGGCGCGCTTCTTCGCTTCGACGTTCGGTGTTTGCTCCAAGGCAAGGGCGCCGAGTGTCATCTCGACGGCGCGTATCTGGTCGACGGCCAAGACCTCGTCGACCATCACACTCTGGTCGAGCATCAGGCGCCGCACTGCCATAGCGCGCAAACCTATCGCGGGATTGCCTCCGGGAAGGCCACCGCGGTGTTCGACGGCGTCGTCGTCGTTCATCGCGACGCCCAAAAGACCGAGGCACATCAGGAGAACCGCAACCTTCTTCTCTCCGACACAGCGACTATCCACACCAAGCCGCATCTCGAGATCGACGCGGACGATGTGGTCTGCAGTCACGGCGTGACTGTGGGATCGCTCGACGAAGACCAGCTTTTCTATCTGCAAGCACGCGGCATCCCGGAGCAGCTCGCCCACTCCATGCTGACCTACGCCTTCTTGGAAGCGATCGTCGATCGCGTGAGCCACGGGCCGACCCGCGCCCGCATGCGCGAGGCGCTGCTCACGCGGATTCCGCACGGCGACGACGTTCGGGGTGTCACATGAGCCAGGTGACACCCGTTTCGGCTTCGCGGCCCACGGCATTCGATGCCCAGCAGGTGCGTGAGGACTTTCCCGCGCTTCATCAAGAGGTTCACGGGAAGCCGCTCGTCTACCTCGACACTGCGGCAACCTCGCTTCGGCCTCAATCAGTAATCGACGCCGTGTCCGACGTGTACGCGCGGGACTGCGCCAACATCCACCGAGCGGTTCATCTACTTTCGCAGCGGGCGACCGCCCGCTTCGAGGAGGCACGCGAGAAAGTCCGTGCCTTCTTGAACGCCGAGAAGAAGAGCGAGGTGGTGTTCACCCGTGGGACAACCGAGGCGATCAACCTCGTCGCGCAAAGCTGGGGACGCGCCTATCTGCGCGAAGGCGACGAAGTTCTGGTGACGGAGCTCGAGCACCATTCCAACATCGTGCCTTGGCAAATCCTGTGTCAGCAGACCGGCGCCACCCTCGTTGTCGTGCCGATGACCGACCGCGGTGAGGTGTTACGCGAAGCGTTCGAGGAGGAGCTGAGCGACCGGACTCGCTTGGTCGCGCTCGCGCACGTTTCGAACGCGCTCGGGACCGTGCTGCCTGTGGCCGATTTGATCTCGCTCGCCCATGAGCGAGGCGCGGTGGTCCTGCTGGACGGCGCACAGGCGGTCTCACACGTCGAGGTCGATGTTCGTGCGCTCGGTTGCGACTTCTATGCGTTCAGCGGCCACAAGCTCTACGGCCCGACCGGCATCGGTGTGCTCTACGGAAAAGAGCGGCTTCTCGAGAGCATGCCGCCCTACCAGGGTGGCGGTGACATGATCCGCTCGGTCACCTTCGAGGAAACAATCTACAACGACGTTCCGTACAAGTTCGAAGCGGGCACCCCCAACATCGCCGGTGCGATTGGCCTCGGCGCAGCGATCGACTACTTCACGTCGTTCGACGTGCCGGCGATGCACGCCCACGAAGACGCCGTGCTTCGCTACGCCACGGACGCGCTCGGCTCCATCGAGGGCGTACGCCTCATCGGAACCGCGCCGGGCAAGGTCTCGGCGCTGTCGTTCTTGATGGACGCAGCACATCCGCACGACATCGGCACGATCGTCGACTCCGAGGGCGTCGCGATTCGCACGGGTCACCACTGCGCACAGCCAGTGATGGAGCACTTTGGCATCGCCGCGACCGCGCGGGCGTCACTTGGTATGTACAACACCACCGAGGACATCGACGCGTTGGTCGGCGCACTTCAAAAAGTGCAGGAGCTTTTCGGCTGATGGACCTCCGCGAGCTCTACCAAGAGGTGATCCTCGACCACGGCAAGGACCCTCGGAACCACCGGTTCCCCGAACCGCACAACCGAGAGGGCCGCGGCTACAACCCACTTTGCGGCGACAAGATCACGCTCCGCCTACAGCTGGACGGGGACACCGTCACCGACATCGGCTTCATCGGGCAGGGTTGCGCAATCTCACAAGCCTCCTGCTCCACCATGACCGAAGCGATCAAAGGCATGACGCTCACCGAAGTCGAGGCGCTTTTTTCGAAGTTTCACACCATGGTGACGAGCGACGAAGGGTCGGACGACCTGGATGCGCTCGGCAAGCTTGCGGTGTTCGCTGGCGTCCGAGAGTTCCCGATGCGCGTCAAGTGCGCGACCCTCGGCTGGCACACCCTCAACCAAGCCCTCCGCAACGGGAGCGGCGAAGCGACGACGGAGTAGAGTGGTGGACGACGACATCGAACGCTTGAAGATCCACAAGATCGAGCCGCGGTCCACATCGGACCACGTGTTCTTGCCACAGGCGGAAGGACACCCCACCACCGCCGAACCGATCAGCGAGGCGTTCGCGGGCACCGGCGAGAAGTCTGCGACAACGATCGACCCCAAGAAGGTCGAAACAGCCGTCGTCGAGGCCCTCCAAACCATCTACGACCCCGAGATCCCCGTGAACATCTACGAGCTGGGCTTGATCTACGGCGTCGAGGTCTCCGAGGACGGCCAAGCCGAAATCAAAATGACCCTAACGGCCCCCGCCTGCCCCGTAGCCGGCGCCATCGTCGAAGAGGTCGCCGAAAAAGCCGGCCAGGTAGAAGGTGTCTCCACCTCCCACGTCGAACTAGTCTGGGACCCCCCCTGGACCCCCGACCGAATGACCGAAGCCGCCAAACTAGAACTAGGAATGCTCTAACCCCAAAAAGGGGACAGTCCCCTTTTTGAAAGGGCTAATTCCGGAGGGCTAGGTTTTTCGGCGTCTGCCAGTTTCCACGGTGCTTCACACGGTCCTTCACCTGCCAAGCCCGTACTGTGGTTTCATTGGAAAAGGAGCTGAGGCATGGCTGAAATCGCGACGGACAATCTTGGATACGTCGAATGTTGGAACGAGATCCTGACCCCCAAATGGGTTCGCTTTCGCCACCTGCTTTCGGGCAACGGCAAGATCCACAGCGACATTGCCGACATTGCCTTCGACATCAGGGAGGGTGACAAGGTGCTCGATGTGGCCTGCGGCTTCGGAGAGACGTCGTTGACGCTCGGCCGGAAGGTCGGCCCGACCGGAGAGGTGCTAGGGATCGATTGCACCGACGCCTTCATGGACATCGCCGCGCGTGAGCTCGAGGAAGCTCGCGCAACGAACGTTCGCTATGAGCACGGCGACGCCATGATCGCGGACTTGCCCCAAGACTACTTCGACGTCGCCTACGTGCGCTTCGGGATGATGTACTTCCAAAGTCCGGTCCGGGCGATGCGCAACATTCACGGCTCGCTCAAGCCCGGCGGCAAGCTCTGCATGATCGTCTGGCGCTCGCTCGCCGACAACCCGTGTTGGCGGGCCGCGAAGGAAGTTGCGCTTCAGTTCTTGCCGCCGCCCGGAGAGGAAGCCGTGACCTGCGGCCCGGGGCCATTCTCGATGGCCGGCGAAGAAACCGACCGCGCGATGATGCAGGCGGGCGGTTTTCCGGACGCTGAGGTCTTCCAGCAAATCGACGTCGACATTCGACTCGGTAGGGACGTCGAGGAAGCGGTCGACTACCAGCTCTTGGTGGGGCCGGCGGGTGAGATCATCCGCGAAGCCGGCGACGAAGGGCAGCGCCAGCTCCCAGCGATTCGCCAAGCCGTACGCGACGCCTTCGAGCCCCATCTCCGCGAAGACGGCGTCTTCATGCCGTCGAGCACTTGGGCGATCATGGCCCGCAAGTAGGGTGCCGCCCGACGTCTACTTCTTCTGTCCGGAGAACTGATCCTCTTTGCTTTTGAACAGCACATTGAAGCTCGTCAGCGAGCCGTAGCAGCCGGTGATGTACTGCTGGAGCTGCACCTTCTCCTCATCGCTCATGCTCTTGCTGCCGTTGATCTTCTGTTCGAGCACGCGGAGCTTGTCGCGGACCATGACGATCTTCTTGAAAAAGACATCGAGGGGGATGCGCTTCTCCTGCGTCCCCTCCTTACCGGGCACCAGGACGAGCTCGCCGTCGCTCCACCGATCCCCGAGCTCCACGTCGCGGACGCCGAGTTCGTCGAGGAGCACCTCGCGCAGGACTTGCCGGAAGGTTTCTTGATCCATGTCGATTCCAATCTCCGAGGGAATGACGGGCCGCGGCTTCGCTTCAGGCTCGTCCCGATAGCGGCGCGGGGCGCCGACGGCGGGCTTGCGCTTGAGCGCCTGGTCCCATGGTGTGTCTTTGGACTTGTGACTCGAACACGTCGCCATGTCCTTGAGCGGCCAACGCGCCTGCCCAAGCCGACAATCGCCAACCCAAGTCCCATCCGGCTCTTCGCGCTTGCGGATGTACCACCCGCACGACCCGCAACGGCCTGAAAGGTCCCGGTTCACGCGGGGGAGCGTAAGTCAGCGGCAGAGCTCAGTCTAGGGCCGCTCTCACGAAGTTCGCGTAGCCTTCTCCCGCTTCTGCGTAGAGGTTGAACGCTGCATCGACGCCATTCTTCTCAAGCTCCGCCACTTGGTCGTCGTGTTTCGCCGTCGCGGTGACCACGAGATTGAACTTCCGCTTGAGGGAGCGAAGCTCGGCGGCGGCGACCAGATTTGCCCGGTGATTCGGTAGCGCCAGCATGGCCCGTCGAAGCTTGCCCTCGTTGATGACTCGCTCGCAGAAGTCTAGATCGGTGGGGTCTCCACGTACCACGTTCCGCCCTTGTTCGACATGTCGCTTCACCGCGTCTGGGTCGACATCGACTCCCGCGACCCGGTCTCCAAGCTCGCCCACCAGGGCGTCGTAGGTTCCGGTGCCCACTCGCCCCATCCCCAGGATCAACACCTCGGCATGCGGCACGTAGATGGGGCGTTCTTCCGGGAGGCGTCGGTCAGACTGGTAGCGCAGGAGTCTTGTCCGCAGCCGGTCGTAGATGGTCGGCGCAGCGGTGTTCACCGGAGCGGCGATGATGAAAGTTGCAGCTACGGCGACCGCGATGATGACGAGCCACTGAGCGCTGATCCACCCCGTCGAAACGCCGAGGGCCACAACGATGAGGCCGAACTCGCTGTAGGTAGACAGTCCCAACGATGTCATCATCGAGGTGCGGGCACGCAAGTGGAAGCGGGTGAGAAGGCCGAAGTAGAGCGCTGTCTTGAACGGCACCAGCGCCACGAGCAGGAGGGCGATGCCGAGGTCCGGAATACTGGGGACGCCGCGAAGGCCGATGCTGAGGAAGAAGCCGACGAGGAAGAGATCTTTGAAGCTCAAGAGCGACCCCGCCATCTCCTTGGCCTTGGGGTGGTCGGCGACCAGCATGCCGAAGATCAGCGCACCGAGGTCTCCCTTCAGGTCCACCAACTCGAAGAGCCCGAAGCCGGCGAAGGTCATCATGATTCCGAACAGCAACAGAAGCTCGCCGTGGCCACTCTTCTCCATCAGCCACTTCAAGAGGTAACGTCCGGGGATCAGCGCAAGCAGGGCTAGGGCCCATGGCGAGGGCAACTGGCCTTTGGACGCAGCGAGGAAGATCACCGCCACCACGTCTTGCATGATCAGGATGCCGATGGCCGTCTGGGCATGAAGGGAAGCGGACTGCCCCTGCCCCTCGAACACCTTCACGGCGAACACCGTGCTCGAGAAGCTCAGCGCAAACGCGACCAGAGCCGCGGTCCCGAGGTCGAGCGTCCCGAATGCCCCGAAAGGGAGCGCGAGGAGGAGGAGCCCAAAGAGCACGACGGTGACGGCCATGTGTATCGTGGCGCCCGCCCACACCGACGGGCGCAGGAGCGTACCGACGCGTAGCTTGAGCCCGATGGAGAACAACAGAACCGTGACGCCGAAGTCGGCAGCCAGTTCGAGTTCGGGTGTCGATACGTAGCCAGCCAGGTTGAGACCGAAGCCAGCGAGCAGGAACCCGACAAGTGGCGGCAGACCCACGAAGCGAACGCCGAACCCGAGCACGAAAGCGGCGGTGATCATGATCGGGAACTGATCCACGGTGTTCTCCTGTCGCGAACTTTGACGAGCGACGTTCTTATACCAGGGCTGCTAAGCTACCGCGTGCTCTACTTTGCCTACGGCTCCAACCTCGACGAGGAGAACTGGGCGCTCTGGTGTCGCAACAAGAGCTACGATCCAGCGTCGATCGAATTGCTCGGTCCGGCCTGGCTCCCCGATCACGAGCTGATCTTTCGCTACGAGTCGCGGCTCCGAAAAGGCGGGGCGTTGGACGTCCGGCGACGCCTCGGGACTGCGATTCCGGGAGCGTTGTTTCGGGTGCGCGATTGGGAGGGCTTGGATGCCAAAGAAGGTGTGTCTGGAGGCTACTACCGCCGCATGTCGGTGACTGCGTTGACCGATGACGGACGGGCGCATTCAGCGACGACGTACTGTGTCTGCGACGAACGGGTCCGCGGCTTCGTGGCACCAAGTCCCGAGTACCGTCAGATCGTGACCCGTGGGCTCTCGCGCCTGGGGCACGCCCACGACGGCTTTGTTGCGGTCGCCGACGGTGGCTCCGCGCCGGCGATCCCAGCAGCGATTTTCGCCTACGGCACGTTGATGCGTGGCATGCGGAGCCACGGTCTATTGGCACCACGAATACGGCAAACGCACGGCCCCGCTCGGGTCGCCGGCGCTTCACTAATCCACATCGATTGGTACCCTGGGCTCGTCCTGACTGATGACGGGTCGGTGCATGGTGAACTGTACGAGCTCGACGATGTTGCGACGACGCTCGAAGAGTTCGATTCCTACGAAGACTTTTCGGGCTACGACGAGGCCGGCTCGCTCTACCGCCGCTCTCTCGTAAACGCCGCCACCGAAGGGGGATCCATGCTCGCGTGGACGTACATCTATTTGGGTGATGCCGCAGCGTTTCCCTTGATTCCCTCGGGGCGTTGGACGGGGGCTTGACCGTTTTGCCAGGGGCCGTAAACTAAACCCCAGAATGAAGATTCATCGCGACATGCTGCGTAACTACTTTTGGTTTACCGACTGAGGTGGCCTGCGCGTTTTGTCGCTCAAAGGCCGCCTCTCAGGGCGGCCTTCTTGGTTAATGATCCAAGGTCGTCGTGAGAGGGGCTGGGAGCCTCGACGATGGCACGGACAGCAAGATACCAAGCACAGAATAGGCAAGCCCGAGCTCCCTCAGAGCCCCGGAAGGCCACCGTCGTGCACGATGGCTCGGCGTTCCAGCTCGCGGCCGACTTGCGAACATACGGATTCGACGTGGTCGAGGGCCCGTTGCTCTCGTCGTCGGCCGCACACAACGACCCGGGGGCGCTTGCCGTGATCGTGACGAGGAGCGGGTCGACTCGAAACGAGCGTTTGCGTGAGTGGACGCATCAGCTTTGTTGGAAAGGCGCCACGCTGCTCGCGGTGGGCGCCGCGGTCGGTCCGGTTGCCGAGTTCTTCGGAGCTCCGCGCACCCCTCCCACGGACGCACGAGTGAGCGGCCGGTTGGCCAACGTCGATTCCGCGAGCCAGGGCTTGTTCTCGGGCCTTCCTGCAGAGTTCCGTCTGGCGCTTCCCGCGGGAGACCGCTTCACAGCCTCCGAGCTGAGTACCGAGTTTGGGGCGACAGCCTGGAGTCAAGACGGCGAACTCATCGGCGCTTCTCACGTGTTTCGACCTGTGCACTTGTTGCACGCCGGAGCGGTCGAGAGCGGCGAGCTTCGACCCGTGGTGTTGAAGAACCTGTTGCGGTTGCTGCGCGACCGAGGGGGTAGGGCGTTCTAGGCAGCAACGCTACCGCGGTTTGGCGGTTTAGCGGTTCTGCGGTTCGGTGCTAGGGATGCGCGCATGGCAGATCCACTGGTGCTCACCGAGCTCGATGCCGAGGGTGTTCTCACCGTCACGATGAATCGCCCCACGCGTCGCAATGCTTTCAACTCGGAGGCGTTCCTCGCGCTGCGGGATGCGTTTGTGGAGGCCAACTCCAATCCAAAGGTTGCGGTGGTGTTGCTCACGGGTGCGGGCGACGATTTCAGCTCCGGGCTCGACCTTTCTGC
>CAXMRN010000220.1:0-6219 GCA_964195565.1 uncultured Polyangiaceae bacterium
CCCCGCTATCTCGTGATGAGCTTCCTGTTCCGCATGGGCGAAGAAGACTCGTTCATCAAGAGCTTCTTGGACGAGGTTCCAACTGAAGAAGGGCGGGACGAGCTTCGCGCGAATAGCGTGCACCTAGTGGAGGACGGCGCCTTGCCGCGCTTCGACTACTACCACTATCGTGGGTCCCTCACGACGCCGCCCTACACCGAAACAGTCGATTGGCTGATCGTGAAAGAGATCCAGCCGGCTTCGCCAGAACAGATTCGGCGGATCAACTCGATCGAAGGGGACAACGCGCGACGCGTCCAAGCTCTGTACGGGCGACAAGTCGAGGACTGACGGCCATTCACTCAGGCCGCCCAGAACGTGGCGACGCGCTCGATCATCCAAAAAGATGCGAGCATCCCGACAGCGTAGGCGGCGGGGGTCTCGAGCGGGCGCAACGACTCGACGGTGAGTTCGCGACCATAAAGTGTGGACGTGGCGAATCGAACGACCTGATAGGTGACGACCACGCCGACTATGAAAAGGATTTGTCCGATCTCGACGCCGACATTGAAGAAGAGCAGGGCGGCCGGGATCTCGGTTTGCGGTAGGCCGGTCTCCCCGAGCACCGCGGCAAACCCAAAGCCGTGGAGCAAGCCGAAGGACGAGGAAACTGCGATCGGGTAGCGGTATGTCAGGCTGTTCGGATCCCCGCGCACTATCTCGACGGCGAGAAAGACGATGCTCAGCGCGATGGCCGCTTCGACCGGGGGGATGGGAACCCGAACCACCCCGAGCGCGCTGAGTGCGAGGGTGATCGAGTGAGCGATCGTGAAACCCGTGATCGTGATCAGGATTCGGCGGCCGGTTCCGGCGATCAGGAGCAGGCACACCAAGAACAGCAGGTGGTCGTAGCCTCCGAGGATGTGTTTGACGCCGAGGGCGAGGTAGTCGCGCGCGACGCTGCCGAAGCTCTCGACCGCAGGGATGATGACCTCGGTTTCGTCCGGGGAGGCGAGGAGTGAGTGGGTTTCGCCGGAGAGCCGCGAGATGCGAACGAGCGTGGACACCGAGGGGTTGAACAGCGGATAGTCGATTCGAAGAGCTGTTCCCGCCGGGTCGGCTTCGCAACGAAAGCTGCGGTGCCGAAGGCCGCCACGTCCTTTCGGCGCCGTGCCGGTGGTCGCCACGCACCCCCCGGCCATCGAAACCTCAGGGCCGTTCCTCACCTGCACTGAAGGAGGGATCTTCCACCGTACCGAAAAGGCGAGGGGGGCTTTCTCGGTCACCTCGATGTAAAGGGGGCGGCTCTCGTGCGCGCTTACACGTGGCGCGAACGCGACGCCCAAGGCGAGCCCGACCGTCAGCAACAAGGCGCGCTTCATCGATTCACCGCGGGGTCGGTCTCCGTCGAGGTTTGTGGTTCGTATTCGACACGCACGTCGTAGCTCGCCACGATGTCCGCGATTGCCGCTTCGGTCTCTTCTCGAATCATTGCCCTTCGAGCGTCGTCGCGCACCCGATCTTCGAGCTCGGACAACTTCGGGTCACGTCCCGGCTCGCTCGTGGTCAACATGACGAGGTGCACGCCGTACGGAGAGTCGAAAGGTCCCCGCCAGATGAAGTCATTGGGCTCGAGCTCGAACACGGCCTTGGCCATCGGGGCACCGAAGTGGCTGACGACATAGTCCGGTGTTCGTTCGACGTAGTTCACATGGTAGAGGAAGCGGTCTCCGTGCTGCGGCGCTTCGGCGAATGGCACCCCATCGCGATTCAGCTCGGCTAGCTTCTTTTCCGCCGCTTCATGGGCTTGCTCGCGAGGTCGGTCCTCCGTTTCGAAGAAGACGTGGGCGAGGGTGACGAACGGTTGGACGTAGTAGTCGGCCTTGTTGGCATCGAAGTACCGACCGAGAGTGGCTTCATCGACTCCGGCCCCAGCTTCCGCGAACCCCTCCGTGATGAACTCGAGCTTCTGTACGAGTCGGCGCCGGATGACATAGTCGTCCTCCTCGAGGCCAAGCTGAAGGGCCTCCCGGTGGAGCACCTCCTCCCGAACGAAATCGTCGATGACGTTCCGCAGCTCGTCATCGGACAGAGAGTCGAGCTTCTCCTGGGCCAGGACCGGATTGAACGCCTTGATGCGGTATTGAGTGAACGTCAGGAGCGCGTCGTGGTCGACGATAACCACGTTTGGATCGTCACTGGGTTCATCTCGGTTCACGACACCGAACAACACGAACAGCCCGATGCCCGCCGCGAGGAAGTGGACCAGCGGCTCTTTGAGGAAGCGCTTCAAGAGAGATTAACCCTTTGAAAAAGGGGTCTGACCCCTTTTATGGCTAGGGGGTGTACCAGATGGGGGAGGAGTAGGCTCGCTCTTGGATGGTGGGGGGGTGGCCGGTTTTGTCGGGGTCCATTTGGAGGGCGATGGCGTCGTAGAGGGTGTGGCGGGGGGTTGGGATTTGGAGGACGCGGATGTAGTAGAAGGCTCGGGTGGTGGGGTTGAAGTCTGGGTCTTGCCATACGGTGGAGAGTTGGGCGTCGCCGATGTCGTTGGTGTAGCGGCCGGTCGCAAGGTCGACGGTGCTGCCAACGGCTAGCAGTGAGCCGTCGGCTTGGAGTTGGCGGCCGTCCGACCAGGCGATGTCGTACACCTTTTCTTGTGCCGCCTCGTTTTCGTCGAGCCAGCCCTTCACGACTTGGACGCGGTCGAGGTTGGCGCCCCGCGGGCCTTTGATGGCGTAGACCAGGAAGCGGGGTGCCTTGCCCTCCGGGGCGTTGGTGAGGTCGCCGCCCATGGGCACGCCGTTGTCGTATCCAATCTGCGCGATGTTCTTTTTCCCTGCATCGTCGTCCGCGAAGCCCCAACCGCCGAAGAACCGGAGACGGATGCGCGGCCCGGTCGACGCGTAGACCTCTTTGCGCTGGAACGCGTCGAAGAGGTCTGCCCGTTGGTTGGCGGGGGACCAAACACCCGCCACCCCTGCCGCGGACATGTCGGCGCCGAATCCTTTGATGCCGATGAACGAGTTGAATTCGTTCTCGGGGATCGAGTCATACGCGGTCTTCCCGTGGAAGTTGTTCTCCTCGGCCGACGACATGCCCGTATGGGAATCGGTCGATCCGATCATGCCGAACTTGTACGGGTTGGCGCCCACCGTGGCTTCGAGCTCGAGGCCTCGACCGAGGGCGGCACGCGCGAAGTCGCCGGGACCAATTGAAGCGACCGCGCCCTCTGCGAGAGCCTCGCTGTCGATTGCATGGGAGAACGGCTCAAACGCCGCGAAATCGTCGTTGGGCGAGAGAATCGGGTCGGTTTCTGAATCACCCTTGATTTGCGTCACCTCGATGACCGGTTCCCACTTCATTCGGGTGCGGGCGTATTCGGCTGTGATCGGGCGTCCCTCGCTGTCGACATCGTTGAACATCAGGCCTCCACTGATGTTCGAGTTGTGAGGAATCGCTGTGAAGCTCGCGCCGGTGCGCGCGGTGGTTTCCTCGAGCCAGGTCCACAGGTCTTCCGGCTTGTTGCTGTCGAAGGAGCTGTAGGGGATGAACTTCGAGGCTACCTCGCCGCCTTGCGGCATGAACACGACGCGGTGCAGGTTCTTGCCGCTGGGGGTCGACGTCCATTCCCAGCCGATGAACGAGGTGAATCGGCCCGGCGCATTGTGGCGCTCCGTGATGGCCACCATGTCGCTCCAGACCGACTGGCGCGTGTCGTCGCCGTTCAGATCTTCGTAGGGCACATTGGCGTTGATCCGCCCTACGAACTCGATGAAGAACTCCTGGCCTTTGCCGGCCTTAAACATTTTGATCAGCCGCTTTCCGCTTGCGGTCTTGCGCAGCCGCTCGTCACCTTGGGCCAGCCGCAGGGGCACTCCCATCATCTCGGCGTGATCGGCGACGACGAGGAAATCGAGGGGCGTTCCGATTTGGATCTTCGCCTTGTGGTACGGGTGGACAACGGGGTAGCCCTTCGCGTATCGATACGCGGTGTCGGGGTCCGCGGTCTCGTTGCCAAAGAAAAACGCGTCTGGCGAGTAGCTGGTGTGAAGGTGGGTGTCGCCCCAGAAGACCTGTGTCGGCTCGGCCCTGACCGCGGCCGCTGTGGCGTAGCCAGGCGCTCCTCCGCTCGAGCTGCACGCGGGAAGGAGCCCGGACGCGGCGATGACAACCAAGGCTCTTACGGCAACCAATCGCTTCTGCATGCGCTTCCTCCGGTCTCGAGCGAACGGATGATTCCTACGCTAGCCCTCGGCGCGCGGCAAGCACTTGTGACCCGGGATCATAGCTGTCACTCTGCGCGCTGACCGTGCTTTCGACACGCTTTTGGATTTGGAGCCCACTCCTGCTGGCCTTGCTCGCCCTCCTCGCTTGTGGAGGCTCCGGCGAATACCGCAAGACCGGAGGGACCTATGCGGCGCGGGGTCCGAGCTGCGACTATCGTGTGATTCGGAATCGCATCGTCGAACCCTACGAGGAGCTGGGGGTCATCGATATCGAATCGTTTGCGGTCCCTCAGCTACCCAGCAATGAAAACGAGTTCCGCAGAGTCGTAGGCGACGACGTCTGCAAGTCCGGAGGTCACGCAGTGATTCCGTCGATCAACATGTACGGTCGCTGGGTTCACGGGACGATCATTCGGTTCCGTCCCGCCGAGTGCGAGCGGTGCAGGACCGAGGGCATCGCGCGCAAAACAAATGAGGGATAGCCGCGTATGATCATGGCGCTCATACTGGTGCTCCTCAACTCGATGGGTGTGGCGCCTAGCCAGCAGGAGCTCCAGAACTACAAACTCAAGTTTCGG
This sequence comes from uncultured Polyangiaceae bacterium, assembly GCA_964195565.1. Lineage (GTDB taxonomy): Bacteria > Myxococcota_A > Polyangia > Polyangiales > Houyiibacteriaceae > SG8-38. The sequence continues at coordinate 4,787 of CAXMRN010000220.1, forward strand.
GAGCGCGGCCATCATGTCTTCATGGATTGGGGCGCTACCCGTACGCCGGACGCGGGCGGCAAAGCCACCACCTGGGGCGCCGGCTACGAGTATTACATCGACCACAAGTTCAACGGGATCTCCGTCGAGGTGCTGGGCCAGAAGCTCGGCGGCCTGTTCAAGGGTCCGCAGGACTGGTGGGTTGGCGGCGGGATCGGATGGTGGCCCGTCCGTGATCTCAAGGTATTCATGCAAGCCGGCGCCCTGTTCGACGACTTCGGCACCGCGGCACAGGCGCGCGTCGGGGTGGGGTATCGGTTAACCTTCTTCATGGTAGCTGCGATGCCGTACATCTATGTTCAAACCACAGACGACGGGCGATTCAGTTGGTCCGTCGCGATCAGGGTGCAGTACTAGATGACGGATGCAGTGATGCGACTTGGGGTCCTCATCGCGCTCGCCGCGCTCATCGCGAGCTGCAAGGGCGTGCCGGCCACCAGCCCGGGCGTCGTCGCGAAAGAGCCCAACCGGCTGTACTGGGGCGACACGCACCTGCACACCAGCTACTCCGCCGATGCATATTTCCTAGGCAATCGTTCGGCTGATCCTGACACCGCATACCGTTGGGCGAAGGGGCTTCCGGTCGTGCATCCATCGACTCGGTCGCGCGTACAGATTCGCACGCCGCTCGACTTTCTTGCCGTGGCGGACCACGCGGAGATGCTCGGCGTGCCCGTAAAGCTCATGCAGGGGGATCCGCGGCTGACCGCGACCGCAACGGGGCGAAAGTGGGCCACGATGATGCGCGAAGGGAGGGGCGCAGAGGTGTTCGAGCACGAGTTCGGTGCTGCGATCAACTCCAACACGGCAGTCGCAGACTTCGAGGATGCGGGCATCAAAGAGGCGGCGTGGGGCGAGGTCATCGACGCTGCGAACCGCCACTACGCGCCCTGCTCGTTTACATCCCTGATCGGCTGGGAGTGGACCTCGACGCCCAATGGCAACAACCTCCACCGCGTGGTGTTCATGCCAGGCGGAGAAGAGGAGGCACGGCAATTCCTCCCGTTCAGCTCCTTCGACAGCGACAAGCCCGAAGACCTCTGGGCATGGCTCCAGGAGACGAGTGAGCGGGTGGGAACGGACTTCGTGGCGATTCCGCACAACTCAAACATCAGTGGCGGACTGATGTTCGACCAAGTCGACAGCGAGGGGCGCCCCATCACGGCGGAGTATGCGCGCATGCGGATGCGCTGGGAGCCGGTGGTCGAGGTGACACAGATCAAGGGTGATTCGGAGACGCACCCGAAGCTCTCGCCGAACGACGATCTGGCGGACTTTGAAGTTTTTTCGCACCTGCTCAAGGTCGGCGGAGGACAGGCCGACGTCAGCGAGGGCGACTACGTTCGTTCAGCGCTCCTGCGTGGCATGCAGATCGAACAAGACGTTGGCGCCAA
>CAXMRN010000221.1:0-7755 GCA_964195565.1 uncultured Polyangiaceae bacterium
TTGAGGAGATTTCGGGGGCACGCCGGATGGGGCTGTTCATCCTGGGTGTAGAAGTCGACGATGAAATGCGCGGTGTCTGGCGCGTCCGGGAGAACACGAAACGTGGACGCGTCGATTCGAGCCAATGCGTCCGGATAGCCCGTATCCCAGCCTGTGACCTTCGCGTTGTCGTACAGCTGGTCGGCGACATCCCACCCGAAGATCACATCGCAAAAGCCGAAGCCCTTCTCCAACGCAGACCAGAACTTCTCGAGGCTGATGTATTTGCCTCGCAGCACGCCATCGACGTCGAAACCACCGACCTTGACCTTCTTGATGCCTCTTTCGTTGAAGTCGCGACGCAGCTCTTCGCTCACAGATCCTCCTCGGGGGCCGGAAGCATACCCCTTTTTGAGGCGTTGTGGGCGGCGTTCCTAGGTCGGTTTTTGGGTGATGCGGTGAACCAAACCCAACCCCACCACGAACAGGAGCGCGACGGACGCGTGGCCGAGCAGCTCGTGCGAGGTGCCCGGAACCGAGCAGTGCGCTTTGAGTACGAAGTTGCCGGCGAGACCCGCGGCGGATGCCGCGACGAGGCTGCCAAACGCGTTTCCTCGGTCGACTAGCCGAAGCAACGCGTACACCGGGACGCCGAGTAGGAGACCGGCACCCATGCACGCGCCGACCACGACGCCGCCTGTGTGATCGTGCGTGGCCGCCTGCGCGGCGGGATACGGCCAGAACGCGGCCAACACGGTCGCGCCGACTGCGACGCAAGCCATGCACACCGACTGCCACCGTGGAAGAGCGGGCAAGTGCACGGGGCGCGTCACCATGAACATGGCCACCACGAGCAGGACGCAGAACGTCACCAGACTCGCCGTCCACGGCACAGTGCGCGCGTTGTCGCCGATCAACGGGAATGCGAACCAGCCCGCGAACGCGAGAACCGAGAACACGGAGAGGACGATCAAACGGCGCGCCATCGTGGAGCGACTCCGAAGGAAGCCTGTCAGGGTCCGATCGTTCTTGTCGCACCGCGCCTTCATGTCGGTGAACATGCGATCCATCTGCGCCTCGCTCCCAGGCGAGTCGGTCGCATCGAGCTCACGCAGGCGCTCGCCGAGGCCCTCTTCTGGCCGTTCGCTGCCACTAGTCATTCATCACCCCGTATTTCCGAGACGAGTAATTGTTTCAAAGTAGTGTACGCACGGTGTGCGCGGACACGCACAGCACCCTCGGAAGTCCCAACAATTTTGGCTACCTCCGCGTACGGACGCTCCTGAAACCAGTGGAGCTCTACGACCTCACGCTGGCTCGCGGGAAGCCTCTCGAGGGCCACATGGAGGAGCTCGGAACGCTGGCGGAGCTCGATGGGCATGAAGTCGGCCTCGGGCGCGGCGCGTGTGTCGACCTCGAGGGAGGTCATCTTGCGGCGCTTCGTTCGCCGCCAGTGCTCTCGAACGAGGTTCATGGCGATCGTCATGACCCAGGGACGGAGCTTGGAGCCACGCCGGAAGTCGTTACGGGCGCCGTGGAGCCGGAAGAAGGTCTGCTGCACGATCTCTTCTGCGAGCTCGTCGTTGCGAAGGTGGCGCCGCGTGAGCCGGAGGAGGATCGGCCCGTAGCGTTCGAACAGCGCGCGGAACGCCGCATCGTCGCCGTCGATGTAGGCGTCCATCAGCTCTTCATCGGTGGCCGGGGGGCTTGGGGGACTAGTCGCCATACTGCGCGTTCGGATCGAGGACGAAGGGGGCCGCCGTTTCGCTAGGCCGGGTCTGTGCCTTCCACCAGTAGCCCGAGAAGACCAGCGTGCCCAGCAGGACGAGCAGAAGAGCGATCTGCACCCAGCTTCGGTTGGAGCCGGAGTCGAGCTCCTCAATCACGGTCGGCGCGATGGGGATGGGGCGGGCGCCCGACGTGCTGAGGACCTTGCCGGCTGGGTGACTACTGCTCGCGTGCGCCGGAGGGAGGCTCGAGGCAAGTGTAGCCACGGGAATTGAACCGATCTGCGAAGTCTCCATCCACGGAGCGATGTCCTGCGTATGTGGGTTCTTTTTGGCTGACTCGACTTCGATCCATTCAAGCGCCGCGCGCATTGCGGAGGCGTCGGGGTACCGGTTCTGTGGGCGTCTTGCCATGGCGCGTGTGATTACATCGGGCAACGCCGGCAGGTCGTCAAACCCCTCGTTGCTTTCCCACCCGACCGGCGGGGAGCCGATCACCATGTGATGGAGGAGAGCGCCCGTGGAATACAGATCTGACGAAGCGTCGAACACCCCTCCGCCGAAAAGCTCCGGCGCCATATAGGCCACGGCGTGCTTCCCCGAGCCGGTATGCGCCGCGTGCGCGCTCGCCTCGGGGTTCTCGCGCAGCAAGGGGACGACGCCAATGCCAATGACCCGCACACCCAGCTGCCCGTTTTTCTCGCGGGTGACGATGATGTTCTGGGGGGTGAGATCGCCGTGCACCAAACCCTGCGCGTGCGCAGCACCAAGGGCTTCGAGGACGTTGGTCGCCAGTCGAAGCACGTTGAGGGAGCTCAGGGGGCGATCGCGAAGGACGTCTGAAAGGAGTGTCCCGCGGGTATCTTGAAAGGCCAGGTACGGGACTCCATCGATGACGCCGGCGTCGAGGACGCGCGGCACCGAGCGCGAGCGCGTCGCACCGAGACTGTGCACCAGGTGAGAGAAGGCGGCCTCGGCGCTGGTCGATTGGCTCACGTCCATCGGGAGGACGCACAAGATCAGCGGCGTGCCTTCGGACGATGCGCGGTAGTAAGAAACCAGCCCACCCCACGGCAAGGGACCGTCGACCGCGTAGCGTCCGGCGAAGAGCTCTTCTGGTGGGGGATGCGCGCCACCCGGCGAGGGAAACATCGGGTCCGAGAATAACGCCAATGGTTCGCGGACGCGACCTTCTTTAGAGGCCTGCGCGAAGAACCTGGCCGCGGGCCAGAACTTCACCGTCAGATTGCCGAGTGAGCTCGTAGGCGCGAGCCTGATCGCCTGTCACCCAGGTCTCCATCTGAACTTTCTGTCCGGCGTGGGTTTCGCGTCCGTATTCCACCGACAGACCCGCCAACCTGCCTTCGGCCCCCGAGGCCTCGCCCGCCTGTGCAGCAAACCAGCGCGTATCGTCGATGTAGTCGACGTAGCGCGCCTGATTCACGTGGCGAAAGCTGTCCTGATCGCTCGGGCGGACGACCCATTGCCGCTTCCACGACCCCGTTCGGGCGCCTTCGGGCCACGGTCGCGCGGGCGGAGCAGGCTCGTCGACGATGAAGGTCGACACGATCGGATCAATCGGAGCCGGGCCATCCGGGCCCAGGTTGACGACCGTCATACGCGCCCGCGCGGCGATCGCCTGGTCGCGCAGGCGGACGACCCGATGCCCGAAATCCAGACTGGTGCGTCCGACCCGAGCCACCCAGGTCGCGATCGCGAGCTCGTCTTGATAGGTGAGCGGCACGCCGTACTCGAAGGTTCCCGCTCTCGCGACACCTCCCTCCATCCGGTTGCGGAGCGCGAAGTCGTCCATGGCGAAGACTTGCCAGCGAGTGTGTTCAAGGATGCGGGAGAACCATCCGGGCGATACCGAGCCGCTAGCGTCGAGCTCGATGCCCCGAATCGTGTAGCGGATGAGAGTAAGCTTCGACAGCGAGGTGCTCATCACAGTTGAATCGAGGCCTTCCAATCCGACATGGCGTGGTTCTAGGCGAAGTTGGCGGGTCGCTCGACGCAGTAAATGCCGCCGGGTGCTTCGATGAGGGTTGCGCACTTGTTGCAGTGGCTGCAGCCGTTTTTGTAGGTGGGGCGCTCCCGAGCTCGCTTGGGGAAATCAGGATCGAAGATGAGGGCTCGACCGAGTTGGATGAAATCGAACCCCGCGCCCATGACGGTCCGGATGCTCTCGTTGGTGCAAACTCCGCCGATATAGCAAACGCCGCATTGCACGCGGTCACGAATCCGTTGCGCATTCTCGAGGAAATAGGTCTCTTCGTAGGGGTAGTCCTTGAACATGAAGGGGGCGGCAAGACGGATGCCGATCTTCATGAGACGGCTCTTCTCGTGCTTGATGAGGCCAGGGACCATGCTGTCCCCGCGAAACAAGAGCATCGGGTTCATGCTACTCGTGCCGCCGCTGCAGATGATCACATCGAGGCCACCCGCTTCGAGCATGGCGGCGATCTCGACCGAGTCGTCGTAAGTCACGCCGCCGGGAACGCCGTCGGTCATGCTGATCTTTCCGAGTAGCGGGTAGTCGTCGCCGACGTTCTTGCGGACTTCCGCGAGCACCTCGAGCGCAAACCGCATTCGGTTCTCGAGGCTTCCGCCGTACTCGTCCTTGCGCTTGTTGGTCTTTGGGCTGATGAACTGGCTGATGCCGTAGCCGTGGCCGAAGTGGATCTCGATTGCGTCAAAACCAACGGATTTCATGAAACTGGCGGCGCGCCCGATGACTTCGACGCGTTCTCGGATCTGCGGTTTTGTCATCTCGTCGATTCGGGAGAGCCCGTAGGTGATGCCGAGCGGGTTCGTCCCCTTCGAGGGGCCAAGCGGCCGTTTGCCGCCGAACTCGAGGTTTTTGGTGAACGACCCGCAGTGACCGAGTTGTCCTGAGACTTTGGCGCCAGTGGCCTGCACGGTGCGGATGAACCCTTCGAGCTCAGGCCGAATCCCTTCGTGCATGTACATCATGTGCTCATGAATGCGTCCGTCGGCCTCCGCGGCACAGTACGCGACGGTCGTCATCCCGATGCCGCCTTGGCCGATGCGCTCGTGAAAGCTGATCAACGCATCGCTTGGGACCCCGCCAGGAGATTTCCCCTCGAAGGTGGCGGCCTTGATGAGGCGGTTGCGAAGGGTGAGGTTGTTGATCCTCGCCTCAGAAAAACACTTGTCGAGGGCGTCGGTCATGATGCGTTGTGGTCATACCACCGCGGGTGCTCGGCACAACTAGCGCACTCTGCAGCAGGCACACACGCACCGGCGACAGGGCGGTCCTAGACCAAGATCTCGCTGACGGGCAGCGACGTTTGGAGAGAGTTCTGGCCCCACGAGTCGATGGGCAAGCCCATCGCCTGTTGCACTGTCAGCCCGACGCGGGTGACGGCGTCGGTGTTCCCTCTGACGTGGATGCCGGGTGTGATGCGTCCGCCTGCGCTGCCGGCGATCATCATCGGTAGGCCCCTCACGTCGTGAGGCTTCGCAAACGACAAGTCCGAGTTCGCGAAAACCAGACAGTTATCGAGCATGGTGCCGTCGCCCTCGGGGATAGCGGCGAGCTTCTCGACGAAATCGGCCCAACCTTCCATCGAGGCCATCACGAACTGCGTGGCCTGGGGCTGGTAGCCGAGCTCGGAATCGAGCGTTTCGTCGTGCGTCAGCTGATGGTGCGTCGTGTCGGATCCGACGACGCTCAGCTCCGAAATCCCGGCCGAGAACATCATGTTGAAGACCCGGGTTTGATCGCACGCGAGCGCGAATGTGAGCAGATCGGCGAGCGCTCGGTGTCGCTGGTGAACCGAGTCGACGTCGTTCTGAAAGACTTCGCCCTCCAGGATGTCCGGACCCGGGTCGTCTGCACGACGGCAGGACGGAAGATCGGGCGGGCCCGACAGCAAGACGTCGAGCATTTGCTCGAGTTGGCGGACCGAGGTGAAGTACTGATCGAGGCGCTGCTTGTCGTGGCTGCCAACCCGACTCATCAACTTGTCGCGATCTTCCTTCACCGCAGAGAGAACGCTCTGACGCAGCGTCCATCGTGGGTTTGGTACGAACTCGCCCGCCGCCGGGTCTGCAAAATCGGCGCCGAAGATTCGGGCATAGACCTCCATCGGTGAGATCTCGCTCGCATTGCGGATGGTCTCGGATTCCCGGCTGTAGGTCTGGTTTCGATTCCCGGTTGCTGACAACTGGAGCGAACGGAAGCGCGTGAGGCCGCCAATCTCGCGGGCGATCAATACGTCGATGGATGGCGCGCCGAAGGCGCCGTCCGCGGGAGCGAACAGCCCAGTCAGGTTCGATGCAGGGCCGCTACCGTGCGGGTAGTTGGGATTTCCGTCGAGCTTGACGTCGAAGCCGCTAAAGACGCTGACCTGGTCGCGTATCTTGCCGCCGCTGGCGAGGACCCGGTCGAGGGCCTCGAGCTCCACGGAGAGCTCATACGCCGGTCCTTCGGTCGGCGGTGCCCAGCGAGCGGGGTTCATGCCGCAACCCCAGAACCAGGTGCCGAACCGCACCGGGAGGGCGCCGCCCTGTGCGAGGGCGGTGCCGTTCTCGTTCAGGAAGCAATCGAGCAACGGAAGGCCCATGCCCACCGCGCCGCCTGCGACCGCGCCGCGAAGGATCGTGCGCCTGCTGATTCGCTTCTTCATTGCGCCGCCTCCTCAGCTTCGCGCTGACCTGACGCGGCGAGAAAGCCGTCACTCAACACGAGGGTCCCGATCAACGAATCCCACCGATACCCGGAGTCCGCGAAGGCCTCATTGAGGAAGATGAGCAAGGGTTGCTCGCCCGAAACGGGGTCGTGCCCGACCGCATAGCGGTAGAGGTTTCTAGTCATGCAAGGTCCAAGTGTTTCGTGGTCGCGGAGGGCTTGCCCCATGCCAATGGCATCGTCGTAGCTCTGCCCGTCGAGCTCGCCCGAGGCGTCGATCGTCACGCCGTTCTCCTGCATTCGAAACGCTCCGATCGCGTCGAAGTTCTCGAAGGCGAGGCCGATGGGATCCATCAGTTGGTGGCAACCGGCGCACGCGTCGTTGGTCACGTGCTCCCCGAGTCGCTCGCGCGCGGTTTTGAACTCGCCGTCTGTGTTCTCGACGATCGAGAAGTCTACGTTTGCAGGGGGATCGGGAATGGTCTGGCAAAGCAAAACCTCACGCACGAACTTGCCTCGCAGCGTGGCCGAGCTTCGTCCGGGGTGGGCGTTGACCGCCATCAGACTCACGTGAGACAAAAGGCCGGCTCTCGGGCCGTCTTCGACGAACTCGTACGGGCCCCACTCGCCGCGGAAAGGCACGGCGTAGACAGAGCTGAGGGAGGGCGTCAGGAACGTGCTCCGTGTCGTGTACAACTCGCGCATGTCGAGCTCTTTGGTCACGAGGTGGTCGACGATGGTTCGGAGCGTCTGCTCTTTGGAGTCGCCGGCCAGAGTCAGTGTGAACGCCGGGAAATCCGTCGGGCTCTTGCGAACTAGCCCTTCGTCGATTTGGCGAAACGTGAGCAGATCGCTGAAGAACGCGCGAATGCCCGCCTCGGCCTTGGGCGAGTCGAGCAGGCGCGACGCCTGTGCTGTGAGGTTGGTGGGGTCGAGGAGGTCTCCGCTTTCGGCGGCGTCCAGGAGCTCGTCGTCGGGCGTGCTATTCCAAACGAGGTAACTGAGTCGCGTCGCGACGGATGTGCTCGTCAGTCGAAGGCGCGATGCGTCCCCGGGGTCGGGCTCGATCTCCTCCACGCGAAACAAAAAGTTGGGCGATACGAGGAGGCTCGTGAGAGCCAACTCCAGCCCGGCGTAGAAATCGCCAAGCTCGTCAGCCGAGCCCGCTGCGACTGCGACTCGTGTCGCGACCTCGTCTTCGGTTAGCGTCCGTCGGAAGAGACGGCGCCCGATGGTCTCGATGAACTCACGGGCGCAGACACCGTCGGCCGCGGTGGGTGAAGACGGTTCGCAGGAAAGGATGGAGCCTCGAAGCTCGGACCCCAGCGCCTGCTCGGCGATTGCGGTGGCGGCAGCTTCATACTTCTCGAAGCCTGATGGGGTCACGCTCACGAA
>CAXMRN010000222.1:0-5633 GCA_964195565.1 uncultured Polyangiaceae bacterium
GCAAGCAGACGTCGGCCGCATTGCACGATTGTTCGTCGCCACACTGCTCGGGTCCGTAGCACTTGGGCACGCACTCGCCCCGGAAGTTGCGGATGTGCGTCTCGACAGGACAGTCATCCCTGCACTCGCCTTCATGCGCGACTCGAACGTGCGCGCATCGAGCCTCGCACTCGTTGCCGTAGGTACGACCGTCGACTCCGCACACCGGAGCGTAAATCTCGGGACAGCCACACCGCTCGCACACACCATCGTGCTGTGGGCCCACCAGGATTCCTTCCTGACAGATCCAGTCCACCGGGCAGTCGTAATCGTCGTCACAGAGCCCGTGCTGCGGAATGCACTCCACGAGCTCATGCGTCGGCGTGAACCCGCATTGGCCGTTCTCCTGCCGCTCGCAGGTCGCTTGCTGGTAGCACTCGTAGACCGGGCGCCACTCGCATGTGCTCGCGATGTCCATGCCCTCTTCGACGCAGAGGTGATCGCTGCACCCCGCGCGCACGCAACCCTCACCGGGCGGCTCTTCGCAGTAGCCTCCATGGCGAACCCCAACGCTCGCGCATGCGGCCTCGCAGGCGTTGATGTAGTTGCGTCCGTCGCCGCCGCACACCGGCTCGAAGACCCCGGGGCAATTGCAGCGAGTCGGTCCAGGGATGCACCAATAGGCGTCCGGCTCCGACCGATCGGTCGCCAGGTCGACGTCGTTGCCTCCGTTTCCGGAAGCCGGCCACGCCAACGGCATGCACTCATCCCCGACGAAGCAGTCATTGGGCGACTCGCAATGCATCGGCTCGTCGCAGCGGCCGCGGTGTTCTACGTCGTGCTCGCCGCGAGCGGCGTCCTCGACGGAATAGGTCTTGCCGTCGGCGCCACAGACGTAGCCTTCGACGGGACCCGCACCCTCGGTGCTGGTCTCGCCACAGCCGGCGACCGATAGCGCCAAGCCACTTACGAACACACAGGCCAGCCAACATCGATTCATTGCTTCTCTCCACGCACAGGGGGGGTTCTCGGCACGCAGTAAGAGCAACTTTGATGCCAGCCAGCGTGGCGGAAAACCGCCCTGATTTCAGAGGCTAGAGACTATGCCTCTGTGCCAGCCCGTGCCAGCGCCGCCCTGGGACGTTGCAAAAAGGTCAGCTTCGGGCCGCCAAGCGGCGCTGCAGCCGTGCCAGACGCCGTTCTGCTGCGTCGTCTCCCTCTGCCAAGAACGTACCTGCCGCGTGTTCGAGTGCGCGCCCGAGGTCCTTTCGCCGATGCTCGTAGTGCTTGCTGAGCGCTAGTTGCACCGCCGCGCGCATTTCATCCTCATCGGCCGCTCGGAGTGCGTCCAAGAGCGCCCGCTCTTCGTCGTCGACGTCGCCGATACGGCGGGCCATCCGGGCGTTGAGCATGCAAGCCTCGACGGTGCACTCGGACTCGCCGCCGCCGCGCACCGCCGCATCCGCAAAGGAACGTGCGCGCGCACGATCGCCAGTACGCTCCGCAACCTTGGCATACGCCAGGTGGTCGCGCGGGTCGTCGTCGCCGTGCACTTCATCAAAATGGTTGACCAGCTCGGCTACGAGCGCGGCAAGCGCGATCAAGTCATTTGCGTTGTGCTCGATCACCTTGGCCATCGGAGAGACGTCACCCCCATCGAGGTAGTCGAAGTAGAGCTGGGGGATCAGCGCACCCGACACGTCGTCCTCGCGGTACATCCCGAGCACCTGACGCTCGAGCTCAACCAACCGAACAGATTTCAGACGCGACTTCAAGACTCGGCGCGCGCAATGCAGCAAATCGAGATGAGGCGGCAACGCCGGCGCCGTGACACGGTTCAACACGAAGCGGCTCCGCAACAGCGGCCAGTCGAACGCCTTGCCGTTGAAGGAAACCAAGCAAGAGCTTTGTTGTACGCGCTCACGAAGCCAGTGCAGCATCGGCGCCTCGCGGCCAAGATCCGGCAAGAAGAGTTGTTGAATCCGCATAGACTCGTCTTCGAACCAGCCGATGCCTATCAAGAACGGAACCGTCCCCGTTCCTCCCGCCAGTCCGGTCGTCTCGGTATCGAAGAACAAAGCGCGCTTCAGGTCGATATCTTCGAGCGACGGGTCGAGAGCGAGCTGCGCGAGACGCTCGGTCGACACGCGGAGCGCTTCAGCAATCGGCGCACGCCCATGATGATGATGAGGCTCGAGGTACTCATCGATCAGGTGAAGCTCGCCATGCTCGGTGTCGCGCCGCTGCCCTGGGAGCGCACCACGAACACTGGCTACATCGAGCTGTCGAGGGGTCGTTTGCGCCAGTCGCGCGAGGCTTCGTTTGATCGACATGGTCCCTCAGTGAATCGCGCTCACGCCTACGGCATCTAGCAGCCCAAGCACCAGTCGCTTGCGCGCCGCCTCTGGCTCATCATCGTTGGAGGCGTCGGGACCGATGCAGCCGGGGCAGCCTTCGCTGCACTCGCAGCTCTCGATCAGGTGCCGCGCGCGACGCAGCAGCTCTTCGCGCTCTTCGAACAACCGTGACGCCAGACCAATCCCGCCTGCCACCGTGTCGTAGAGGAAGATCGTCGGGTCGAAGCCCGGCCCTTGGCCCTTGCCGGGTGGTCCTTCGTCTTCGTTGCGGCTTCCGAGCGTACGACCGAGGTCCCGTGGGTCGATCATCAACCCGACGGCACCAACCACGTGCATCGCCTTCGAAAGCCCGCGCAGGGCGTCGACGACGATCGCTCGGGGCTCCGGTTGGCTCTGGACGAAATCCTCGGGAAATGTGAGCCAAAACGCGGTCGTATGCTTCTGCATCTCGGGGAGATGTACCTCGCCGTAGCCGACGTTCTCGTGCGTGTGGAACTTGATCTTTTTGTAGCCCACGACCTTCTCGATGACGCTGACGTCGCCGAGCCCGGCGTCGAGCGGCACTTCCCCTAGCTCGACGGTCGCGCCCTGATCCTGCTCGAGGACCGCGACCTTGCTGTGCGTCATCGCGGTCGTGTAGTAGTCGGGCTTCACCCGGCGCACGAACGCCTTGTGATTGTCGAAATCGAGTCGCTCGACTTGATACTGGCCGCCTTCGTGCTGGTAGATCGCCTGCTCGTGCAGCATTGTGTGCGTGCTGCGCCAATCCATCTCGGCAATGGTGCGGTCCCCATCGAGGTCGACGATGACGAAGTTGTCCCAGCTCGCACTTCGGAGCGAAACGTTGTTGGCCGGATAGCTGTCCGAGGCCCAGTGGTAGGTCGAACCAGCCGCCGTCGAGGTAGGATGCACGACACCGTTGTCGGCCAGGTAGTCGAGCGCTTCGCCAAGCACGTCGTCGGGGACGTCGCCGAACACATCATCGGGCTCGAACGGCAGCTCAAAGGCCGCGCACTTTAGATGCTGAATGAGGATCTCGATGTTGTCGGGATCGATGCGTGCGTGTTCGATCGGCGCCGAGATCAGCTGCCGTGGATGGCGCGCCATGAACTGGTCGACCGGATTGCTCGACGAGACCAACACGGCCAGCGACAGATCGCGTCGCCGCCCTGCCCGCCCAAACCGCTGCCAAAGCCCCGCCATGGTGCCGGGGTACCCAGCGCAAACGACCGCATCGAGCGCCCCAATATCGATGCCGAGCTCGAGCGCGTTGGTCGCGACGACGCAGCGGATCTCGCCTTCCCGAAGCGCCCCTTCGATACGACGACGGGTCTCGGGCAAATAGCCGCCCCGATACGCATGAATCGCCGACGGGTCGACCTGGTCGCGGGCCAGCCGGTCGCGGAGATACTTGAGCATGACCTCGACACCGTTGCGGGAGTTGCCAAAGACCAAGGTCGGGACCCCGGCGCGCACCAAGTCCTGTGTCAGCCGGACCGCCGTCTTGATGTAGCTCTGCCGCATCCCGAGTTCCGCATTGATCACGGGCGGGTTGTAGACGACCACCTGCCGAGGGCCTGTGGGTGCGCCGCTCTCGTCGATGAGCTCGACCGGCTCGCCGCAAATCCGTGCCGCATGCTCTCGGGGATTGCCGATCGTCGCAGACGCGAACAAGAACGTGGGCGACGAGCCGTGGAAGCGCGCGATGCGCAGCAGGCGACGCATGACGTTGGCAAGATGCGACCCAAAGACGCCGCGATACGTGTGCAACTCGTCGACGACGATGTACTTCAGGTTGGCGAAGAGCCGCGCCCACCCCGTGTGATGCGGCATGATCCCCGCGTGCAGCATGTCCGGATTCGTGAGCAGCACGCCCGCGCGCTGCCTCGCGGCTCGTCGCGCGTCATTCGGCGTGTCGCCGTCGTAGGTAATCGCACCAACGCTGAGGTCGGCCTCGCGCATGAGGCCGCGCAGCGCCTCTTCTTGGTCGCGCGACAGCGCCTTGGTCGGAAACAGATAGAGCGCGGTCGCGGTTGGGTCAGACGCGAGTTCCTGAAGGATCGGCAGGTTGTAGCAAAGGCTCTTCCCTGATGCGGTCGGTGTCGCCACGACCACGTGCTTGCCCTTCGATGCGAGCTCGTACGCACGCGCCTGGTGGCTGTACAGCTCACGGATACCGCGCTGCCGGAGCGCGCGTTCGACGCCAGGGGCCAAGCCGGTGGGCATCTCCGCAACGCTCGCCTCGTGCGGCTGGATGCGATGACTCCAGGTCACGTTCCGCCACGTGCCGTTGGTACGCCATTGTTCGAGGACCTCAGCCGCTCCCCGCGGCCGCGCCCACGGCTTGTCGACGGGTCGAAAAGAACGTGCCTTGCCCCGTGTATGCCCCCCCACTGCGCTCATGCACAGCACTGTACGGCTGTTTAGTCAAAGCGGTCAAGAATCTCTAGCCGATTTGGGAGTATTCGATTTGGGCCTTACGGTGCGGTCAACGCGAATGTGGGCAGGGGGCGATTTCGTCGAGGCCTACACCCTACCGGAGGAAAAGAATGAGAATCGTTCGATCAATATTGATTGCGTTGGCCCTGGCGTTCGGAGTGTCCGCTGCGACGTCACCCAGCGCGAGCGCAGCACCCGCCGACGACGCGAAGGGCGCAGCCAACAAGGAGGCCGATTCGGCCAAAAAGAAGGGCAACGACGCCAAGGACGACGCGGCCAAGGAAGCCGACGAGGCCAAGAAGGAAGGCGCGAAATCGGCCGAAGACGCCAAGGCGGCCGGACAAGCCCGCAGGGAAGCGGCGCAAGCCAAAGCAGAGGCTCGCAAAGCCGAGCAGAAGAAAAGAGCCGAGGCAGCCAAGGCCGCTCGCAAGGAGCGCTCGCACAAGCAGGAGGACAAGCAGCACGCGTCTCGCATGAAAGAGATCGAAGCCAGGCGCGCGCGACTCATCGCGCTACACGAGAAGCAGCTCAAGAACGTGGCCGGCGCCCAGACGAGGGAAGAAGCGCGCCACGAAAAGCGGAACGCACAGATCGACGATCTGTAGAGCGACTCCGATAGAACGCGCGAAGCCCGTCTCCCATTCGGAGGCGGGCCTTGTCGTGTGCGCTCAGGTCTGACCGGGAAGCGGTGCGTCCGGGTCGTAGGGCATTTCTTCGCCGGCTTCCATCCGCTGCTGCATCTCGTACTTCGAGGGGCAGCGAGGAATCACCTGGTTCGCGAGGAACACGCCGTCGTCGCCGAGCTCACCCTGCACGGTCACTTGGATGCCCATGCCGTCGCGGAACGTGTCGGGAACG
>CAXMRN010000223.1:0-2431 GCA_964195565.1 uncultured Polyangiaceae bacterium
GCTCGAAACGGGGCAACAGTCGACGGCAAGTCGTTCGTTCATCGTAGATTGACGATAGAGTTGGCTGCCCTCCCTGTCAAGCTCTTCGATTTGGGTCGTAGAGAGCGGCAGCAGCCGCTTGCCCAGCTCGAAGCCCTCGCGCATGGGCCCAATGAGCTAAGAGAGCGAGTGAGTTCGCGCTGCGCCTTGAGGCTCGATCTGGCGGTTGCGAGCAGGACGTACAGCAGGTGAAGCCTCGGGGCAGGCTAGCTTGACCCCGAGTACGGAAACACCAACGATTGCGCCATCGACGGGGTTTTGAGGAGGCACAACCAAGCCGGGCGAGATCGAGGGCTGCTGCTCTGGTCGGTGTTCATTTTCGCCTGGTGGCTAGACACACATCAATCGTCCGGTCAGGTGGCGAACGGAACAACATGACGGACGCCCTCCGGCCACTACCGGGTGCAGATTCGCTTTCTCCGGAGGTCGTCGCCTGGTTCCGCGACACGGTGTTCATTCTTGGTCCGTTTCCCGCGCTTTCGCAGACCTTCATCTACCGAGAGTTCGATGCGATTTCTGCCCTCGGCCTTCCAGTGAATGTTCTTTCGACGGGACGGCGGCGACCTGACGCGCCCCACTTGACCGAGACGCTGCGCGACATCGAAAAACGGGCGCTGCATTTGGAACACAACTCGACCCGCGTGCTCTCCTCGATGGGAGCACGATTGGGCTCGCGCGAGGTGCGCGAAACGCTGCGCTGGATGATGGGGTTTCCGCATCGAACCCCGGGGCACCGGGCCCGTGCGGCCGCGGCCGTGCTCGTCGCGGCGTACTTCATGCCGGAGCTCGCGCGGCGCGGCATCCGCTATGTGCATAGCCACTTTGCCGGCTTTCAGACCGAAATCGCCATGAGCCTTTCGCGCCTCCTCGATGTACCCTACGGGTGCACCTGGCACGCCTACGGGATCTATCGGGACCGAAATATCTTGGAACAAAAGGTAGCCGGCGCACGAGTGGTCCTCTCGTGCACTCGGCACAACGTCGAACACCTGCGTCGGCTCAGGCCGTCGGATCAGGACCGCATCCACCTCGCATATCACGGACTCGACCTCGCGCGGATCCCCGAGGCGCCACCGATCACACCTGAAGCGATCCCAACGGTCCTTGCAATCGGCCGTCTCGTGGCGAAGAAAGGCTTTCGTCATCTCGTTCGAGCCGCAGATCTGCTGAAGCAGGAGGGGCATCGGTTCGAGGTTCGTTTTCTGGGAGAGGGCCCCGATCGCCGCGCGTTGGAGGCGCTGATCCACGAGCTCGGTCTCCACGACGAGGTCGTCTTCTTGGGAGCCAAGCCCAACGCGGAGGTCTTTCGCGAGGTCGCCGCCTCCCGGGTCATCGCAGTGCCTTCGGTGATCACACCGGATGGCGACGTCGATGGGCTGCCCAACGTGATCCTCGAAGCCATGAGCATGGGTCGACCAGTCGTCGGGAGTAGGCTCTCCGGTATCTCGGAGGTGGTCTTTCCAGGAGAGACCGGCTTTCTTACGGAGCCCGGGAATGCAGGAGAGCTCGCAACCCATCTCGGCGACCTTCTCGAAGATGCCGCCCTCGCCCAGGCTTTGGGCCGCAACGCGAGGAACCTGATCGTCCGGGACTTCGATATCCGAAAGAACGTCCGGAACGTAATCCGCTACATTGCGGACGGTTGACGTGCGCCAGGCAGAGCGTCGGCTGGGGACCCACCGGCTGGAACAGCGCGGCTCTTTCTGCGCTCGACCTCAAATCCACCCCCTGCCAGCGTGTGCCAATCGATGGGCCATCATACCTTTCAAGACCGACTGCGCCCCCTTCCGCCGTATCCACTCAAAACGGCGACACGCGCACTCAAAGCCATGTGGCGCCCCAAGCGTGGTGACGCGCAGCGGCGACAGAGAGTCTGGGCTCATCGTCGCCAAAGAGGCTGCTGCATGCGGAGTGCCCGTAATCGCCACCATGCACGGCGGGCTTCCCGATATCGTCGAGGATGGGCACACGGGTTTTCTCGTCCCCGAGCGAGACGTGGAGCGACTTTCCGAGCGCCTCGGACGACTGATCGCCGAGCCGGCACTTAGGCAGCAAATGGGCGGCGCGGCGCGGCTCAAGATGGAACGCGAGTACGATGTCCGCGAACGGGTGACCGAGCTCGAAGGGTTCTATGACGAAGCCATTGCGCGCAAAGCGCATGACCCGGGGCGCTAGCTCGCGGGTTCCGTTCCGTTGCGAGCGCCCATGCGTCTCATCGCGCGGCCGATGAAGACTTGAGCAACTGAATAGACAACGACGGAAGCAATGCTGACGATTGCGATCCGCCCCCATAGTGGTGCCTCTGCGGCAAGAAGCGATTGGAGGCGGAGACCCATCACCGTTGCCACCAGGGCGCTCAACAGAGGCGACACCAGCCTCACCCAGTACTCCT
>CAXMRN010000224.1:0-12396 GCA_964195565.1 uncultured Polyangiaceae bacterium
ATCGATCTCAGCTCGGCGGTGACCGCCGAGTTCTCGACCCCGCACGTTCTGTCGGGTGGTGTCGCGTTCTCGCTTCTGCATCACGCGCTCACGGTCGCGGGCGAACTCCATGTGATGTTCTACGAGGCATCCAACCAAAAACAGACGCTTCATCTCGAAGCGTTCGCGGGGACGCCTCTCGGAACCGCCGAAATTCCGTTCCTCTGGCAGAACGCGTTTAGCCTGCGATTCGGCGTCGACTACCAGATCAACAGGCTCTTCGCCGTCCGCGGAGGGTACGTCCCGAGCTCCTCGGCCACGACGGACGCCGGCGCGCAGCCGGTAACGCCACCGCCCGCGTGGAGCCACTCATTCAGCGCAGGTTTTGGCGCGAGCTGGAAGAGCTTCGCCGTCGACTTCGCCCTGCAGACCGCCTTCTCGAGCGCCCATGTCGGACCGAGCACAGACCCCGACGCCTGCAGCGGTTTCATTCGCGTGGGGTGCGAGGGCGATTACAAGACGATCAACGGCTCGGCGTCGGTGCAATTCGTCTACAGGCGATAGGTGCGGCAGGGTGATGTTGGAACGTTCGGACGAGCACTGGCACCAGCCGACGAAGCACTCGCATTGGAACGAGTCGTTCTACTTCAATTTTTTCGACGTGGACTCAGGGTGGGCCGGCGCGACGCGGGTTGGTGTCACGCCAAACAAAGGCGTGCAGGACGGGTTCGTCTGCCTCTATCTCCCTGATGGCACGACGGCCTTCATTCGCACTGCGCAACCGGTCGACCCAGAGCGGTCGCGCATCGCATCAGGAGGGATCGAAGTTCGGTGCCTGGAGCCGCTTCGCACTTGGCGGG
The DNA here is from genome assembly GCA_964195565.1 of uncultured Polyangiaceae bacterium. Lineage (GTDB taxonomy): Bacteria > Myxococcota_A > Polyangia > Polyangiales > Houyiibacteriaceae > SG8-38. The sequence goes on from CAXMRN010000224.1 coordinate 840, forward strand.
TTCAGTACGATGGGCCGATCCACCACTTCGCGTCGCAAGCAACCAGCGACGACATCCGCCGCACGCTCGACTCGAGTGCCCCCACCAAACACCTTCGGTTGGAGCTCGAGCTCGACTCGCTGCACGCGCCTTTCGACTACGACCAGCGAACGGTCCAGATGCGGCCAATGCGTGACCTTGTCCGCGCTGCCACCGCGAAGAACCCCGTTCAAACACTGCAACGAACGTTTCGGACTCTCGGCGCCCTGCCCGCCATGATGAAGGCGAACCACTACGAACAATCGGGGACCGCGCGCGGAACTGTGACTGTGGACGGCGAGGCGACCGCAGTTGCCGGTTTCGGGCAACGAGATCACTCCTGGGGCGTGCGCGACATGCGAGCTCCGGCCAACTGGCGCTGGCTGTCATGCCAGTTCGGCAACGACCTGTGCTTCAACGCAACCCAGGTGGACGTGCTCGGGATGCGGGTGCAGGGGGGCTTCGTCCTCTATGGTGGCGTCACCGAAGCGCTGGAGGGCTGGCGCTACGAAGCCAGCCACGCGTCGAGCGCGTTTTGGCCGGACACACTCGACGTCGTGCTCACGGCGAAGTCCGGCGCACAGTTCGCTCTGCAAGTCGAAGTCACCACTCCCTTGCCCGTCATTGCGGAAACCGAAGACGACGACGTCCTCGTGACGGCGGCGCGAGCGAAGTACCGCTGGGGAAATCGCGCGGCCATCGGCATGGTCGAGTTCATGGAGCAGCTTCGATGAATGTGGTGGACCTGCGATCGCCACGCGCGAAGTCTCGCGCCTTATGTGGTGGCAAAGGTGCTGAGCTCGCCGCGTTGCTTGGCGACGAACTGCCGGTGCCGGACGGGTTTATCGTCACCACCGCCGCGTTTTGTTCATTCCTCGAGGCTCAAGGGCTGGCCACGTCTTGCGCCGAGTTGCGGACGGCGGGTTCGGAACGAAGCGCGGAACTTGCGGAACAGGTGCGACGCGGCATCACCGCCGGGGCCTTCCCCGTCGAACTCGAAGCCGAGATCTCGCGTAAGCTCGCCAGCTTCGAGGACGCGAGCCAACGCGATGTGCTGTGGGCGGTTCGTTCATCGGCCATCGCAGAAGATACCGATAGCGCCAGCTTTGCAGGGCAATACGATACGACCCTCGGCGCGGACGCAGCAGGGGTCCCAGAGGCGGTCCTGCGTTCATGGAGCTCGATGTTCAGCGAACGCGCCGTCCGGTACCGGGAGGAGCGCGGCGCGACCGACGACCGCATGGCGGTGGTTGTGCAGCTACTGCTTCGGCCGAGCACCGCGGGGGTCTGCTTCACAATCGACCCAGTGAGCGGCGACAACCGGATCGTGATCAACGCGAACTACGGGCTCGGAGAGTCCGTGGCTGGCGGCTACGCGACGCCGGACACCTACGTAGTAAATGGGCACGACTTCTCGCCTGTGTCGAAACTCGCCGGTGACAAGAAGACGCAGATCGTTGCGGGGGAGCTCGGGGTAGAAACCACAGACGTTCCAGCGGACAAGCAATCGGCGTTCTGCTTGTCGCCCGCCCAGGTGGAGGAGGTCGCGAAGCTGGCGGCCGCGGTCGAGGCGCGCCACGGCCAACCGGTCGACATCGAGTGGGCCTACGAGGAAGGAACGCTCTTCTTGCTGCAGGCGCGTCCGATCACGTCCAGGTCAGTCGCATCCGTAGGGCCGCCATCCGACTGGACCCCCGCCAACAATACCCCGATCGACGAACGCTACCCTCTCTACTCGAACGGCAACATCAGCGAAGTGATGCCGGGGTGCGTGTCGCCGCTGTCTTGGGATCACACCGGGCGCCTGATCGAGCACGCGTTCCGATCCCAACTCGGGGCACTCGGCGCCATCGACCCGGCAGCGGACGAGGCGGAAGTGCTCGGATTCTTCTTCCACCGCCCTTACGTCAACGTCTCGCTTCTGCTCGAAGCGGCCGCTCGAACGCCGGGGATGACCCCCGACACTGTGCGCGAGGAGTTTATCGGCAAGCCCGAGACCACCACGCCCGCCATCGCTGCCGCCGATTTCCTCCCCCACCGAGCACCTCGGCTGTGGCGCGTCGTTCGAACGGTGCTCAGTCATTCCAGGCAATTGACGGCTCGCATCGAAGATTGCCGAAGGGTTGCGGATGCTGATGCGCTGCAGGTCAACGAGCAGTGGCTCGTAGACGCCTCGGACGAGGCGCTTCTCGAAATGGTGCGAATGAGCGAGGAGCTCGGGGTGCCCTCTGTGGTTCATGTTTGGGCGTCGACGCTCGCGTCGGTGGCCTTCACGCAGCTGCGTCGCCGCACGGCGAGCTGGCTCGGGGATGAAGACGGCGCACTGGCTTCCGAGCTCGTGACTGGCATCGACAATCTGCCAAGCGCCGAGCCCGCGCTCGAGCTCCACGCGCTGAGCGAAAGGATTGCCGGCTCGAAGAAGCTCGCCGCTCTCTTTCGGAGCGAGGCCGACGACGGTGCGATTCTCGATGCGCTCCGCGGCGACCCCCTGCACGTCGACTTCGAGGACTTCCTTCGGCGGTACGGCCATCGCGGGGTCGCGGAGGCGGAGCTCAACCGCCCCTGCTGGAGGGAAGACCCCGCACAACTCGTCTCGCTGATCCGAAACAACCTGCGCCCTGGAGCCGCCACTCCCATCGACGTCACAGCGCGACAGAGACGCGCGCACCGGGAAGCCTTGAACCGGCTCGAGCCCCTGAGTTGGTGGCGGCGCAAATGGCTGACGCTCTTGGTCCACCGCGCCCGGGCTGGGTTTCTCAACCGCGAAACCATGAAAGACCTCGTGATCCGTCGCCTCGACCGGTCGCGCGTCGTCTATCGCGAACTCAATCGCCGACTCGTCGCGCGTGGGCTCACCTCGTCCCCGGATGACATCTTCTTCCTCCTGTGGAGCGAGGTGAAGGCGCTCGCCGACAGCACGCGCGACAAAGACGACATTGCGGAGGTCATCGAAGCGAGACGACGCGACTACCGATGGTCGCGCCAAGTCGAAGTTCCCAAGCTGCAGGAGGGGACGCCGCGCACGCTCGACGCCGCAGACACCCCCGACGGCTTGGAGCTCGATGGCATGGGCGTGAGCCCGGGAAGAGTGACCGGCGTAGCGCGAGTAGTGACCGACCCACGAAGCGGCGCGCACATCGAGCCAGGCGAGATCCTGGTCGCGCCGGTGACCGACGTCGCGTGGACTCCGTTGTTCGCGCAAGCGGCGGGGCTCGTCGTGGAGGTCGGCGGGCTGCTGTCGCATGGGTCGATCGTCGCACGCGAGTACGGCGTGCCAGCGGTCGTAGGCGTGGTCGGCGCGACGAAAACAATTCGGACCGGCGACCGAATCACGCTGGACGGTGCCACTGGGCGAGTGTTCAAGCTCGCCGTCCCGGAGGGTCTCTCGTGACCAAGCAGCGACTCGAAACACTGCGGGGCGAGATGCAGAAATGTACCCGCTGCAGCCTCTGCAAGATGGTGCCGATGCCCACGGTGCAGGATGCCAAGTACGCCAACGCGTGCCCGCCGGTAATGACGAATCATTTTCATGCGTATTCCGGAGGAGGGTTGCAAGTCATGGCGCTGTCGCTGCTCGACGGCCGCATCGAGGCTGACGAGGACCTCGCCCGCGTTGCATTCGCCTGCACCACTTGCGGACTTTGCGATGTGTCGTGCAAGTTCATCATGGAGGCGGAGCGGCAAGACGTGATCCTGGCCCTTCGCGAGCACATCGTGGCCGAAGGGTACGGGCCCGCCGCGCATGAAGCTGCAGTCGAGCGGCTTCGCACGACGGGCTACGCACACGGCGCCCCTACGGATGAGCACTTGGGTTGGGCTCGGGGCCTCGGACTCAAGTCGTTGCCCGGCGAACGCGCGGATGTACTGCTCTACACGGGCGCGTCGGCATACAGCGACCCCAAACAAGCGCGCACCGCGAGGAAGCTGGCGGAGCTGCTACTCGAGGCCGGTGTCGACGTCGGCATTCTCAAAACCGAGCCGGACACTGGGATCGACGCGTTTTGGACCGGCCACCGGGACGCCTTCGAGAAGCACGCATCCGACGTGTGCGACATCCTCGACGAGTCCGGCGCCAAGAAGATCGTGGCCGTCTCGGGATCGCACCTCGGCCTCTTGCGTGGCTACTATCCTCGGTACGCGCGGGCTCCCCAAGCCGAAGTGTTGCACGCGAGCGAGCTTCTCGATGAGCTGACTCGCAAGGGGCGCCTGCGTCTTCCGCGAACGATTGAACGCCGCGTCACGTACCACGACCCGTGCTACCTCGGACGTCAGAGCGAGCCGCCGCAGCCTTGGGAGGGCGAGGAGAAGCTGTCGCACGGGGTCCTCACGTATTTCGACCCGCCAAAGCCGATCAACAACGGCGTCCGGGGAGTGTACGACCCGCCACGGCGGGTTCTCGAACGGATTCAGGGCCTCGAGCTCGTAGAGATGCATCGGATCCGCGAATACTCGTTCTGTTGCGGGGGCGGCGGCGGTGTGCCGGACGCCCACCCCGACGTGGCGCAGGGCGCCGCTCGGTCCCGCGTGGAAGAAGCGCGCGACGTCGGCGCCGAAACCATCGTGACCGCGTGCCACCGTTGCGTGAACAACCTCCGGACTGGGCCACACGATCAAGGAATGCCCATCGTCGACCTAATCGACCTCGTGCACGAGGCAGCAGGGCTCCAAGGAGGTTCCGAGTGAACCCGAGCCGAACAAACCCCACCGAGGTCATCCAGCCCGCGAACGCGGACGAGCTTCGAACGCTGGTGATCGGCGCGAATCAGGATGGCACCAATCTCGTCGTCACCTCGTCCGGAGACCCGCACCGCAAGGACGGTCTGGCCAGCGCCGAGCCGCACAAGCTCATCGACCTCTCCTCTTGGAAACAGATCGACCTCGTCGACCGCCGCAACCGAGTGTGCCGCATCGAGCCCGGCGTCACGTACTCGGAGCTCCTGGCAGCGCTCGAGCCTCACGGCATGACGATCCCCGTGCCACTCACACCACGCGCGACGAAGAGCGTGCTCGCCGCGATCATGGACCGCGAACCTAGCACCTGGCCCAACAAACAATGGGATGGAAGCGACCCGATTGGCAGCACAGAGTTCATCTTTGGGAGCGGCGAGCACTTCCGCACGGGCGCGGCGGGTGGGCCAGGCTCTATCGACGCGCAGCGCAAATCCGGTGGCGCGCAGAAGTTCTCGTCCGGTCCGTCGCACACCGATTTTCATCGGGTCCTGCAGGGAGCTCAAGGGACGATGGGTATCGTGACCTGGGGTACGGTCCGAGCCGAGCTCCTGCCTTCGCTCGAAGACCCGCACCTCGTCGGAGCAAGCTCGATGGAAACGCTGGTCCCGTATGTCTACGACGTGCAACGCGCGATGCTCGGGGAGCACTCATTCATCTTGAACCGCCAGGCCGCCGCCATGCTCATGGCAGGCGGCGACGAGCTTCGCTTCCTCTCCGTCCGCGATTCGCTCCCGGCGTTCGTGTGCCTTCAGAACATTGCCGGTTTCGAAAGGCTTCCCGACGAGCGTGTGGCTTATCAGCGTCGGGATATCGGCGAGCACGCAACCCGGCATGGTCTCGAGCTCGAGCAAGCGCTCGGTGAGCTTTCCGCGCAAGACCTGCTTGCTCGGGCCACTCGCCCCTGCACAACCGTGGACTGGCGGTGCGAATGCGAGGGCGGGTGTTTGTCGGTCTTCTTTCTGACGACGCTCGACCGCGCCGCCGAGATGACTCAACTCTTCACCGACTGCGCCCTCGAACACGGCGTTCTTGCGCAAGACATCGGAGTTTATGTTCAGCCGATCGTCCAGAACCACGGCTGTCACGTCGAGTTGATGGTGCCGTACGACTCCTCCTCCGGTGACGCGGCGCAACGCGTGCAACACCTCGAAGAACAAGCGGTGGCGCGGCTCCTCGACGCCGGCGCGTTCTTCAGCCGTCCTTACGGAACCGCCGATCGCGTCTTCGCAAAGAACCCAGCCAACCTCCAGCTCATCGGCCAAGTGAAATCGCTCTTCGATCCGAATCGCGTTTTGCATCGCGGGAAGTGGGGGCTGTAGCGATGCCGCTCGACGACCAAGCGTACGACACACTCTCGGGCATCGTCGGTGACCCCTGGGTGGAGCGAGCGGCCTGCGTGCTCGACACGTACGCGTACTACCAAAACCCAGAAACGATGAACGAAGATGGCTCGCAGTGGCTCCCGCGTCCGGCGGCCGTCGTCCTGCCCGAGTCGCCGGAGGAAATCCAGGAGATCATGCGCTTCTGCTCGAAGAGCAAGTACATGGCCAAGCCGATCTCGACGGGGTTCCACACCGCCGCGGCGGCGTCCAATAACGACACGATCATCCTCGACCTCAAGCGCATGGACCGCATCATCGATGTCGATGAGAAGAACCAGATCGCAGTCATCGAGCCCTACGTGCGCGCGATCGATCTCCAAACCCAGCTCCTGAAGATCGGCCTCAACTGTCACATCATCTCCGCCGGGGCTAACCATTCACTCCTCGCCTCGCACACAGCGGCGTGGGGGTACGGCGTCACCGGCTCTGCGACGAGCCATTCCGGCCGCAACTTGCTCGGCGTCGAGTGGGTCCTTCCGAGCGGCGACATCGTCACGTTGGGGAGTGCAGGCTCGGGCGGCGGCTGGTTCAGCTGCGAGGGGCCAGGTCCGTCGATGCGTGGCGTCATGCGCGGCTTCCACGGCACCTTCGGTGGCTTGGGGGTGTTCACCAAGTGCGCGATCAAACTCTACAAGTACGATGGCCCGCGCTCTTGGGAGTTCGAGGGGGAATCTCCCAACTACGTGCTCAAGGAGATCCCGAAGCGAAGCAAGTTCACGGCCATCGCGTTCCCGTCCCGAGAGGCCGAGAAAGACGGGGGCTACAAGATGGGCGAGGCGGAGCTCAACTACGGGGAGTTCCGCACGCCGATGTTCTTCACGGCGCTGGGGCTCACCAACAATAATCTCGAGCTCAAGGAGGCACTCGACAGCGGCCTCTTCCCCAAGTTCGCCAACAACGTCCTTTCGTGCGCGTTCTTCGCAGCGTCGGACGGGGAGCTCGCGTGGAAGAACAAGGCACTGGCCGAGATCCTGAAGGAAACGAACGCGGCGCCGGTCCCCTTCAACCTTTCGGCGTCGGTGCGCTCGCTCAAAGTCGCAGGCAAACTGCTGGCCGGAGTGAACGACCCGCTCGCGCCTCTGCGAAAGTCTCCGTGGCTTCAAAAGTTCGCGGAGTCCTCCGGGTTCGGCGCCGCCCAGCGTAGGGCGACTCAGTCACGACTGTTTTGGCTTCTGATCCGCAACGCCATCAACATCCAGTCCGCGTTCCGTCCGTCCCAGGGCATGGCGACGATGATGGGTGCATTCGACACCTGGGACTTGGCGCACGCACAGGCCGAGTACGCGGCGAAGGCGAAACAGAAGTACATCGAGCAAGGCTTGATTATCGCGGACGGCGGAGACCTGGGCGCCGGCGGCACGTTCGAGAACGGCCATCTCGGGTACCTCGAAGGGATCATCCTCTACGACCCGAGCAACCCTGCGTCGGTCGAAGCGGTCCGCGACTTGGTGGAAGGCGGCCTCCGCGCGTCAATCGACCATGCGCTAGGCGTCCCGATCGCCGGCTTTGGAGTGAACGCGAACAAGGAGCTCGGCCCCGCCTGTTCCCACTACGACCGCTGGGTGTCGCGCCTCAAGACAGCACTCGATCCCAATACGGCCTCCGACCCGTTCTTCTACGCCGAGCCCGACTCGGAACCGGAACCGGACAGCTGAGCCTCGGGGTCGCTACGCGAACCGCGCCTTCAAGTGCGCCAAGAACGTGCTGTAGAACGGGTCGCAGAACTCTTGGGTCACCGCATCGTCCTTCGATTCGAAGCGGGTGATCCACGAAACATAGGACGTGTTCTGATCGGTCACGGGCAAGACCGAAACGGTCCCGTAGTAGAACTTCAGGTCATCCTTGGAGATGGGCGACGGCCCATCCGTGATTTGGTACTGAAACGTGTGCTCGAGGTCGTTCAAGGCGCGGAGCGTTTCGTGAATCGCCCCGTTCAGCAGCCGCTTGGCGCCAACTTGGTCGCTTCGCACATCACCCACCGGCTCGAGAGACTCGACCGCTGACGTCCACGACAAGTCGTGAAAGTTCCGGAGAATTGCCCAAACCTCGGCGACCGGCGCATTGATGACAGCACTGTGGTGACACTTGCCCATGACTTACCTCTCCCAAACGAACCGCCTACGTCCCGCGGGGGAGAATGTTAGGCACGCCGGCTATGCCCCGAGCCGAACCCCTCGGGAGGCAGACAGTATTCGGGGCGGCCTCCGGTTACAAGCTCTGTAGGTACAAGATCGCCTCTGCGGCGTCGGTGCGCAGGCAGGCGTTTGTGTTGACCTTCTTTTTCATGAGGCCTTCGGTGCGGATGCGCTTCTGTGCCGCTTCGAGCGTGGGGATCGCTTTCTTGTCGCCCAGCGCACGAAGCTTGGCGACGGCATCCTTGCGGGCCAAACAGGTCTGCCCCTGCTCGAGGTCGAGTAAATACGACGCGAGCCGGTCGATTCGATCCCCGAGGCCCACCTCATCGGCGACCGCCACAGCGTGCTGACGCGTGCGAATCGCTTCGTCGGACGACGCCAAGGCCACCAGCCGATCTGCCGCATCACCGTCGTCGACCTCGCGGACGAGCATCCCCATGAAGTCGAGCGCGTCATCGACGACGCCGGGGGCCTTCTTGTCGAGCATGAGGTCGAGATTGGTGCGCATGAGCTCGTCGTTGGCGAGCTTCGGCTCGAGAAGGACCGCGTCCTCGTAGGCGACGAGCGCCAGGATGCTGCGCTGGGCGCTCGCGTGGGCGTGGCCGAGAACCATCTGCGCGTACGGTTCTTCGCGAACGTCCTTCTTCCGTTCGATGAGATACGCCGCGGCTTCGTTTGGACGGCCTTGCTCGAGTATCTCTGCCGCGGCCTCCGCCTCGGGACCGTGCTTCGGCGCAACCAACGGCAGGTGGTTGCGCGTCGGAAGGTAGTCAGGACCCTTGCTACCAAACGCAAAGACCATCAACGCCATGAGGGCGAGGACCGTCGCTGTGGTGGCCAAGATCTGCATGGGTGTCTTGCGCCGGGTCACAGCACGCGCCATCGCGGGGGCGACGGTGTCCCTGAAACCCTCGACCATCAGAGACGGGATCTCCCGCAGGCCCGACTCGGCGTCTACGGAAAACGATGACGCATCCGCCTCGAGGATCTCGTCGATCCTTGCGATGTATTCGCCCGCCGTGGGGACTCGATCGTCCCGGTTCTTTTCGAGACCGTCACGAATCAACGTTTCGACGCTCTTGGGCACCCGCGCCTCCGGCGCCGCCTTGCGAAACGGAGGCACCTCGGCAGCGGTATGCATGCTCAGGAGCGCCACCACCTCCTCCGCCTCGAAGGGCGGCACGCCGACGATCATTTCGTACAACATCACCGACAGTGCGTAGAGGTCGGCCCGAGCATCGATGGGCTGACCGAACGCCTGCTCCGGCGCAATATACGTGGGCGTGCCGATCGTGACCCCGAGCTGAGTCAGCCGCGGGTCATCGCTCGGCAGATTCGCTCCGTCGAAGAGCTTCGCGATCCCGAAATCGAGGATTTTGGCGAAGTCGGGGTCGTCATCTTCGTGGACGAGGATGACATTCTCGGGCTTCACGTCGCGATGGACGACACCTTCACTATGTGCGCACGCGAGGGCACACAAGACGTGGCGCCCAATGTGTAGCGCCCGACGCCACTCGATTCTGCCTTCCTTCTCGATGAGATCGAACAGGGAGACGCCATCGAGCACCTCGAGCACCATGTAGAGCGTGCCGTCTTCGAGGCGTCCAAAGTCGGACACGTTGACGCAGTTGGGATGGTCGACCCGACCCGTGGCGAAGGCCTCGCGTTCGAATCGCAGCGTGACCTCCTCGATCCCCTCCACTTGGGGATGCAACAACTTCAGCGCAACGGGGCGCCGGAGCGAGAGGTGCTCCGCAAGATAGACGCACCCCATCCCGCCGGAGCCGAGGACGCCGGTAATACGGAACTTCGAGTCTAAGACATCGCCGGTCCGCGGAATCTGAGTTTCCAGGGCAGCCGGTAGCGTCGGCGCTCGGCTCCCCGCTTCTGTCGTGCGCACGGGTACAGTATTGCGAAAATCAAAGGCCACCGCCTGCAAGACTCCGGTTGGCGGCGAAACCTGTGGAACTACTTGGAAACACTCGAATCCGCCTGGAAGCAGACCCGACGACATGCGAGATAGCTCACACGATGAAGAGTCGACGTACGAGTGCTCGTCTACGCGCCGCCATGCTGGTCATCGCGACGCTGTGCACCAGCGCAGCGGCGGAGGCCCAAATCCCCAAGGCGGCGAAGTCTCCCTACGCGGCGCCCTCGGACCAAGCGCGGGTGGTGTTCTCCCGTCCTCGCCGCCGACAACCGAGCAATGTGACGTATCGGGTCGTGAACCAGGCAGGACGATGCCTCGCGGTCCTGAACAACGCCTGGCAGATGTCCGCCACCCTGTGGCCGGGGAGGCACATGGTGATGGTGGTCACCGGAACCGCGCCCCCGACCATCCAGCTGATGGAGCTCAAGGTCGGCGCCGGCAAAACCTATCTCGTGAACCTTCGCCCACAGGTCAATGTGAAGAGCCCTGTGAAAATCGAGATCCTCCGACGCCGCGACCAGCCACTCGAAGCGTTTCCCCCGTCTGTCCGCCAGCTTGCCCCAATCAACCCAGACCTACGGACATGCACCGAATGGGTTTCTTGGAAGCGGGCGAAGATCGAAACGCGAGCCGAGCAGGCCAAACGAAAGTGGGACGAGGGCCCCGACGAGCACCGAGACGCGCACACCGTTCGCCGGAATGACGGATGGACGGCAGCCGAGGTCGAGGAGCCCTGAGCTACGGGAGCGGCTCGTCGTCCACGTCGGCGAGGTTCTCAGTGAGGTTCCAACGCTTGAGCGCTCGGCGGAAACTACGCGCGTTGGTGTAGCCCGCGTGCCGCATCGTTTCGTCGTGCGTTTGGTTTCGCTCGAAGCAACCGAGGAGGATCGATTTGCGAGCCGAGTCCACCAATACGCGGAATGTGGTGTCGTCTTCCTGAAGGCGTCGCTGCAAGGTGCGCGGTGTCATGTGGAGCGCCGAAGCAACCCCCTCGATGCTCGCCTTCCCTCTTCGAAGCAGGATCTTGATGCGATCGCGAACCGTGTCGATGAAATGATGGGACTCGATGGCAGCATGAAGCCCCGAGGCCACGCCGCGAAGCTGGCCGTGCAAGAGCTGGTTGCCATGTGCGAGCGGAAGATTCCACGCCTCGTCGTCGGCCAGGATTGCCGTCTTCTCTTTCCCGAACAGCACGGAGCAGCCGAACGCACGCGTGTATTTCTGGATGTCGCCGCGGTACGGGTGTTCGAAGTGCACCTCCTGTGCCTGGAACTTCCCGTCCGTCGCGAACCGGAGCAGCTTCATGACGAACACCGCGATGAACTCTATCTCGTGGGCAGTGATCGGAAGCTCGTGCTCGA